>CAYXKT010000014.1:0-33644 GCA_964465735.1 uncultured bacterium | reverse complement strand
CGGACGCAAAAGATTGGTGCAGTTCGCCGCATAGAATCGCTCAATTTAGGTATTAGTGTCTGAAAGCAAACCCCGGAAACCAGGTTATTGTTTTTGATGAGGAAACACTACATCCGCAGACCTGTCAAGCACCAGCCGGAATTATCACCCGGCCCCCCGGACTGAAAGCAGAAAGATCCAGCGCATCCCGACCAGATAAACCAGGATGACCATCAGATTGATCATCACCGCTTCCCGGCCAAGACCGGGCCGGTGCAACTTCAGGGAAAGCGCGACCAGCAGAACCAGGATCAGGCCCAGAACCCCGGAGACAATCACCGGCGCCTCCATTCCGACCAGGATACTTGACTGACGATAGGCCAGGTCGGTCCAGAAGATAATCCCCAGGTTGAAGATGGAGCTTCCGAGGATATTGCCCAAAAGAAGCCGGGGAGCGCGGATCTTCACCGCTCCCAGGCTGACTGAGATCTCGGGAAGGGAAGTGATCAGAGCCAGAAAGAGGGCGCCGACGAAGCCATCGCCCCAACCGGTTTGGGCAGAGATCCCGGACCCGGCCCAGGCCAACCAGAAACCACCGGCCACCACCTGGAAAATCGAAATAAACAACCGGAGAAAAAAGAACCTTCCGGACTCAGCCCGGACCCGGGCCGGTTCGGCCAGAGCAAGCGGATCAGGGACTTGCCGCTCATCACGGAATACTTGCCAGGAACCAAAAAGATAAAGAACCAGGACCGCCCAGGAAGTTAGGGAGATCCCGCCGAGAGTCGGAAGAATCACCCACCGCTCAAGAAAGGTACCGCCAAGGATGACAGCGGTCATCAAAACGATCATCCCCAGCAGAAGCCGGAAGGCGTCAATAGTCAGACCGGCAAAGAGGGAACTCCGGGAAAGAACAACCCCGAAGACTCCCAGGGCAAACAGATTGAAAGAGTTGCTGCCTAAAATATCACTGAGAGCAAGTGAGGGAGAAGCCGCAACCGTGACCGCGCCCAGGGCGGTGGCCAGTTCCGGGATGGAAGTCACCGCGGAGAGAAAGATAAAGCCGACCCAGAGATCGGTCAAGCCGTAGCGCTCCGCCAGTTCCTTGCCCTGGCGGGCAAGAAAATAACCGCCGCTAACCACCAACAGAGAGCTGAAAATAAAATGAATCCAGATCATAATCCAACCCCAACGGCCCCGGAGTCGATTGAGGGATTCTTCCCCCAACCCATCAGATCCGGGTCTTGATTGGGTCGCCGATATCCGCCCCTCGGGCTTTGAGGGAAATTGATTTTCCAGGATGGGAACCGGAGAAACGCTAACCGACCACCCTCGCTTTGTCAACGGATAATCCGCCGGGACCTGGCCGGACAAAATAATTCTTGTATCCTGCTGGACCTTTTTGCTATAATTTTTGTGGAAATTGGAACAGAAAATCAGTTGTCGCTACCCCAGCGAAGAATCTTTAACCACGATTGATTCAAATGGCCACCCATCCGCCCGGCAAAATCAGCCAGCAGGAGTTCTTTTTTAATACTTCTCCGGATCGGCCCCCTCTCTCCACCGCTCCCCGACCCGCCGATCTGGGACGACTGCCGATCAGTGTCCTGGGAGTCAGCGTCCGGGCCCGAAAATGGCTCCGGGCCCACCGGATCGCCGACCTCGACGGTTTGATCGTCGCCGAGCAGGAAAAAATCATCTCCCGGAAATGCCTCGACAGCCAGATCCGAAAGGAACTGAGGACTAAACTGCGGCGGTACTGGGATGGAAACAAATTCCACTACCTGATCGCCCTCAACTTTCTCGATCACGGGGTCGAGAAGGCACTCAGTCGGGCTCGAATCCGGAAGGCATCGGTGAAGAGCCTGAAAATCTCCCCGGCCCTATTGGAGATCATCCAGAAAAGGCGAATCCATACCGTAGAAGAGTTACTGCTCCAGGAAGAACTGAAATGGCGCAACCCGCGAAGACTGGGAAATCTTTTAGTCAATGAAATGTTAATCGCGCTCTGTGATTATCTCAACTCGGTGATCCCGGAACCAACCCAGCCCTCGGCTTGACCGGATGAATACTTTTCCTCATCCCAACCACCCCGCCGAACCAGAAAGCCCCCGATGCGGCTTTATCGGAGTAGCCGGCGAACCCAATGTCGGGAAATCAACCCTGGTCAACCGCCTGATCGGAGAGGAGTTAGCAATCGTCTCCCCCAAACCCCAGACCACCTGGCAGGTAGTCCGGGGTATATTGACCAAGCCGAAGGGGCAGATTATCTTCGTCGACACCCCGGGGATCCACCACTCCCGGGACCGTCTCTCTAACCGGATGGTGGCTGACGCCCGCTCTGTCCTCTTTGACGCCGACCTCAACTTCTGGCTGATTGACGCCCGCGACAATCCCGACCGAGCCGCCGGTTTCTTTGACCATCTCCCCCATCGAGTCCCCACCTTTTTGCTCATCAACAAGGTCGACCTCATCCCCCGGCGACAGCTTTTGCCCCTGATCGAGCGGATCCGGGACCGTTATCCCTTCCGGGAGATCATCCCCATCTCAGCCCTGAAGAACGAGAACCTTGACCGGTTGCTGAAACTGACCTGGGGATATCTCCCTTCGGGACCGCCGCTCTTCCCTCCCGACCAGCTTTCCGACCAACCGGAGCGGGAGATCATCAAGGAATTTGTCCGGGAACAGGTCTTTCTCCTCACCCACCAGGAGGTCCCCTATTCGACCGCGGTCAAGATCGAGGAGATGCGGGAAGAACCGGAGCGAAAGAAAGTCTTCATCCGGGGGCTGATCATCGTCGAGCGTCCGGCCCAGAAGGCAATCATCCTGGGGAAGGGGGGAGCAATGATCAAGCGGATTGGGACCGCCGCCCGCGAAAAGATCGAGGGCCTGATCGGGGTTCCGGTCTTCCTCGAGCTTCAGGTCCTGGTCCGGGAGAACTGGCGGCGGAAGACCGGGACCCTGAAGGACCTGGGGTTTATCCGTTAGTTAAAAATACTCAGGGAATTAAGTTGGAGACTGGAGGCTGAAGTATCGGATAAATATACTCTAAGTTTCATATGTTCTCCCATAATCTGCCGCTACGGATCTTCCATCCTCAGTCTATCCGCCTGAGTAGTCAGTGCCTGAACGAAACCCCCAAATTGAATAGAATATGTCTGATTGCGAGGAACGAAGTGACAAAACGATCTCATCAGAAAATAATCAGATTGCTTTATTGTCTCTCCTCGCAGAGACCTGGTTTCCGGGGTTGGCGTTCAGTCACTAGTTGCCATTAGCCGAAATATTATCCCGGTCAACAACTGCCCGGATCTCCTCCGGGCGGGGGTAAGGCGGGAGGAAATATTTCCGCAGACCGACCCCGACGGTGGCGCAAGCTTCTGCCATACTGTTCAGGTAAGGCTTGACGTGGGGGTCAATCTCCGGATCGGGGAGACAGAAGACCACCCCGGTGACCAAGCGCTCTTTCAGGAATTCCGCGCTGAGGCCGGCAATCCGGGGGATATCGCTCTCGCCCATCAACCGGTCATAGTAAGGGATCGGCTCCTCGGCGGCGATCAACCCGTAAAGGCCAGAGAGGATGACCAGGGGCAGGTCAGTCTGGACGGCCAGTTCGGCCAATCGGCGGATCCTTTCCGAACGGTAACGGCGGATCGCCGGCAGCAACCCGGACCTCCGATCCTTCTTACGGCAGCAGATGGTAGCCAATAATATATTGCTCGGACATATTCTCTGTTTATGGTCCACTCTTCGCTCCGAGATCGGTCCCGGCCTCCCGATAATTTGCCTGCAGGTATCTCTTGCAGATGTTAGAGGTTATTATATTATCAGAAGCCTGCTGAATAGATAACCGAAAATAGAGGGAGATATAGGAAATGAAGGATACCGATCGGACGGAGCGGGCCCGGGAGATTCTCCGGCGGCTGGAGAAGAAATTCCCCGGGCAGGGAACCGCCCTTGATTTTTCCAACCCGCTGGAACTGCTGGTGGCGACCATCCTCTCCGCCCAATCCACCGATCGCCAGATCAACCGGATCACCCCCACCCTCTTTGAAAAGTACCGAACCGCCCGGGATTACGCAGAAGCCGCCCCCGAAGAACTGGAGGCGGAGATCCGTTCCTCGGGCTTCTTCCGGAACAAGGCCCGGCATATCCGCGGAGCGGCCAGAAAAATCGTCGAGGAGTATGGAGGCCGGATCCCCCGGACAATGGAGGAACTGGTCACCCTCCCTGGAGTGGCAAGAAAGACCGCCAATATTGTCCTCACTAACGGCTTCGGGGTGGTGGCCGGGATCGCCATCGATACTCACGTCAAAAGGCTGGCCGGGAGGCTGGGGTTGAGCAATGAGAGCAACCCCGACCGGATCGAGCGGGATCTGATGGCACTGGTACCCAAAAAGGATTGGGGCCGGGTCAACTACCTCCTGATCTCCCACGGCCGGGCCGTATGTCAAGCCCGCAAGCCCCTCTGTAAAGAATGCGGCCTCGCCTCCCTCTGCCCCTCCGCAAGGTAGCACATTCTTGTCTGTGTTCCCGAAAGCCCCGCACAGGCAGGAATGCCTGTGCTACTTTTTACAGAAAGGAATATCTGTGCTGTCTAATAATAGACAACACAGAGGGGGTATGGGGGGAGAGGGAAAAGGGGGAAATATGGGAAAATATGTTCAGTCCCGGGAGGTGCTGTCTTCTTTTCCGAGGACGGACTGGATCAGGGTGATCAGCTGACCGCCCTCGATCAGGACCTTCTGGGTCGCCTTCATCTTCTCCACCGGATCAACGGAAGGAGAAGTTTCGATAGCCGAGAAGGTTGCCATCAGCCGTGAGTCGGGCATCAGTTCGCGAGCCACCTCGAGCAGTTTGTTGAAACGGCTGATGAAGGAGGCGGAGTCGTAGTATCCGGCCCCAACCTGCTGGATGCTTTTGAGATCGTTGAGCAACGCCCGGATCATCCCCAGCAGAACTCTGGTCTCATCCCCAGCGGATTGACCAGTGCCCGGCTTCATTTCTTTTCCGTTTTCGGAACGGCCGAGCTGGGTTTCTTCTCCCCAGAGGATACGGCGGCGCCTTCTTCTTCAAGAAAGGATAGGCGCACCATCTCGGCGGCATCACCGCGGCGAGGCCGGGCCAATTTCAAAAGCCGGGTGTAACCTCCGTTGCGCTCGGCAAATCGCGGCCCGATCTCCGAGAAAAGCTTTTTTACCGCTTCCTTATCCCGGAGGATAGAGATGGCCCGCCTCCGTCCGGCCAAGGTATCGACCCGAGAAAGTGTAACCATCTTCTCCGCCAGGGGCTGGGCAGCCTTGGCCTTGGCCCGGGTGGTGACGATCGCCTCTTCCTGGATCAGACTGGAGACCATATTGGCCAGCATCGCCTGCCGATGCGACGAGGTCCGGTTTAACTTAACTGTATTTTTTCGATGTCGCACTGTCGCTTACTCCGTCGGTAGTTTAATTCCCTCTCTCAGTTGCCGAAAGGGGTCCGGTTCAGGCAACTCCATTCCCAGAGAAAGCCCCAACCCGGACAAAATGTTCTTGATCTCATCAAGCGACTTCTTGCCGAAGTTCCGATACTTGAGCATTTCCGCCTCAGTACGGCGGACCAGGTCACCGATGGTCTGAATATCGGCCGCCTTGATGCAGTTGGCGGATCGCACTGAGAGTTCGATCTCGTTGATCGGCATATTGAGCAGCTTCTGCAATTTGCCTTCAGTATCTTCCGTCTCGGTTTCTTCCTCAAATTCAATCGCGTAAAGTTCGTCATCAGTAAAGAGGTCAAGATGCCGCTTGAGTAAAGCCGAAGCCTGAATCAGAGCTTGCCGGGGAGTCAGACGGCCATCGGTCCAGATCTCGATAATCAACCGGTTGAAGTCGGTCAGCTGACCGACCCGAGTATCCTCGACCGCATACATAACCTTCTTCACCGGGCTAAAGATGGAGTCAATCGGAATCACACCGATCGCGGCCTCCGGATTCTTGTTCATCTCCGAAGGTCGAAAACCCCGTCCGATCCCGACCCCGAGTTCCATATTCAGGGTTGCTCCCTTGGCCAATCGAGCAATCGGCTGGTCCGGGTTGACCACCTCGACCGTCCCTCCCGTCTCCAAATCCGAGGCCTTAACTTCCTTCTCTCCCTTGACCGAGAGTCTGATCAGTCGGGGTTCCCGACCATCCATCTTCAAAACCACTCGTTTCAAGTTGAGGATAATCTCAGTGACATCCTCGTAAACTCCTTCCAGGGTAGAGAATTCGTGGAGAACCCCCTCGATCTTGATATCCGTAATCGCCGCTCCTTCCAGCGATGAATAGAGCACTCTCCTCAAGGCGTTGCCCAGCGTGAAACCATACCCCCTTTCAAAAGGTTCAGCGATGAACCGTGTATAAGTGGTTGTTTTGGTATCTTCGTCTTCAATTAATACTTTCGGGAGCGCAAACTTCCCCATCACAATGGCCATATGTCTTCCTCCTTGGAAAATTTCAAATCGGCCTCAAATCCCTGGTACGGCGGCCCGGGCTATTTCGAGTAAAACCCTACCACCAGGGAAATATCCGCCGGTACCCGACCGTCAGCGGCCCCGGGAAGCCGAAGCACTTCACCCCGAAACTGGTTCTTGTCGAGCTTCAGCCACTGAGGTATCTCCTGGGCCCGGGATGCTTCAAGAGCTTCGGCCGCCCGCTGGCGGCTGGTGCCCCGTTCCCGGACAGTAATAACATCACCTAATTTCACCTGATAGCCAGGATAATCGGTTCTGCGACCGTTGACCAGGATATGACCGTGCCGAATAAACTGCCGGGCGGTCCGAGGAGCGGTGGCAAATCCAAGCCGATAAATCACACTGTCAATTCTTCTTTCCAGCATCGTGATCAGATTTTCCCCGGTGCGGCCTTTAGCCCGGGCGGCGAGGGCAAAATAGTTACTGAACTGCCGCTCCCCAATCCCAAAACTTCTTCTCAGCTTCTGTTTTTCCCTTAACTGCTGGCCGTATTCCGATTCCTTGCGGCGACGCATCCCGTGCTCTCCAGGCGGTCTTCTTTCTTTCTCTATCGGGCACTTGCTCATCAAGCACTTGGCGCCCTTCAGGAAGAGCTTTGTCTTTTCCCGCCGACACAACCTGCAGACTGGACCAATATACCTTCCCATAATGACTCCTGATATTAACTTGCTAATTAGTTGATACACTCACGATCGCTATCGAATTCCTACAGTTCCAGAAGTTCTTCCAAACCCGAAACCGATTGGGATCTCGATCGGAATATATTATCTTATACTCGTCTTCGTTTCGATGGCCGGCATCCGTTATGGGGCACCGGCGTAACGTCGCGGATCGCCGAAATCTTCATCCCCATAGCCTGAAGCGCCCGGACAGCGGACTCTCGTCCTGACCCAGGTCCCTTGACCCAGACCTCAATCCGATCCAACCCATAAGTCTTGGCTTCGGATCCGGCCTGCTGGGCCACCATCTGGGCGGCAAACGAGGTGCTCTTCCGAGATCCCTTAAAACCCGCTTTACCCCCGGTAGACCAAGCAATGACCGCTCCGTCGGAATCGGTTATCGTCACGATGGTGTTATTAAAGGTAGCGTGGATATGGGCCACCCCGGAGACCACCGAACGAGTGATCTTCTTCTTGCGAATTTTTTTCTTCTCTTTGGCCATTCAATTCTCCCTTACGCCGAGGCTGCACAGGCCGGCGGCCTGTGCTACTGCTTATCTTTCACAGGCCGGCGGCCTGTGCTTATCCTTCACAGGCCGGCGGCCTGTGCTACCTATCTTTCACAGGCCGGCGGCCTGTGCTACCTATCCTTCACAGGCCGGCGGCCTGTGCTACCTATCCTTCACAGGCCGGCGGCCTGTGCTACTGGGACTTTCTTTTTCGCTTGGCCCCGACTACCCCCCGACCGGGACCTTTCCGGGTCCGAGCGTTGGTATGCGTTCTCTGCCCCCGCACGGGAAGTCCCCGGCGATGACGGAGGCCGCGGTAGGAGCCGATATCCATCAACCGCTTGATATTCTGAGCCCGGTCCCGTTTTAGATCACCTTCTACCTGATGAGACTTCTGGATGATGGTGGTGATCTTTCCCACCTCTTCCTCTGTCAGGTCCTTGGCCCGTACCCCGGGTTTTACTCCGGCTTCCCGGGCAATCTGCAACCCTCGGGTCCGGCCGATCCCATAGATAGACGTCAAAGAAATCTCAACCAACTTGTTATTCGGGATATCGACCCCGACAATTCTGGGCATCGTTACTCTCCTTTATCCCTGCTTCTGCTTATGCCGGGGGTTGGTACAAATTACCCGCACCACCCCTCTTCTTTTGACAATCTTGCATTGCTCGCAGAGTCTTTTCACTGAAGCTTTCACTTTCATCTTGATTCACCTGGGGCTTTCTCTATGGTTATAGACGCCGAATAATCCGGGCCTTAGTCAGATCATAGGGAGACATCTCCATCAGAACCTTGTCCCCCGGCAGCATCTTGATAAAATGCCGCCTCATCCTTCCTGAGATATGGGCCAGGACCACGTGCCCCCCCCCAATCTCAACCCGGAACATTGTACTGGGAAGAAGTTCTTTAACCTCGCCTTCCAATTTTATCGCACTATCATTACTCATAACTTAAAATCCCGCATATAGAATACTGAAATCAGAATGGAGAATACAGAAGAATCTATCTCCCGGTGACCAGGGGGACGCCATATTCAAGAAAAATCTGTTTCAGCATAGAGTAGGTCTTCTCCCTTTGGATATCCCCCGGCACCCGGGTCAGAAGGCCTTTCTTATCGTACCAGCGGATCAGATCCTTGGTCTTTTCCTGGTAAACCCGCAAACGGTGGCGGATCGCCTCCGGCTGATCGTCTGGCCGCTGGTAAAGTTCACCCCCGCAGAGATCGCAGATGCCCTCAATCTTTGGAGGCACATTAATCAGGTGAAAGATTTTCCCGCAGTCTCGACAGACCCTCCGGCCACCCAGACGTTTTACCAGGACCTCCTCGGCAGCTTCCAGGTAGATAACCCGGTCGAGCCGCTCCCCGGTTTCCTCGAGCAGTTTCTCAAAGATCTCAGCCTGGGGCACCGTCCGCGGGAACCCGTCAAGTATGTATCCATCTTGAGCGTCATCTTTCTTCAGCCGATTCCGGATAATATCGACCGCCACCCGATCCGGAACCAGGTTCCCACCGTCGATGAAACCTTGAGCCAGTATCCCTAATTTGGTGCCGGCCCTGATCTCCTCTCTTAAAATATCCCCGGTCGAGATATGGGGGATGGCAAACTCGGCAGCCAGATCGACAGCCTGGGTTCCTTTGCCCGCTCCGGGAGGGCCTAAGAATACTGTATTCATTGTCCGTTCTGCGTGGGTAGTAATTAAATATTTAAATAGTTATTGACTGGCTTTAACCGGAATAGTGGATGGTTGAGATACTTGCCGGCCATACCCAATCCATCACTCCAGCCGGTCTTCATCTCTAATTCACTGAAAGTCCATTTCTCGGGATTTCAAAAACCTCTCCGTTAAAATCTTCCCTTGAGTTTTCCTTTCTTCATAAAACCGTCGTAGTGACGCATCAAAAGATGGGACTCCACCTGGCGCATCGTATCCAGCATCACCCCGACTAAGATCAAAAGACTGGTCCCGCCAAAAAACTGGGTGATGTTGAAGGAAAGATTAAACCTTCCGCTGATCAGGGTGGGAAGAATAGCGATCGCGGCTAAAAAGATCGCACCGGATAGAGTAATCCTGGTCATTACCCGGTCAAGGTACTCGGCGGTATTCTTTCCCGGTCGTATCCCCGGAATAAAACCGCCATACTTGCGCATATTATCGGCGACATCAACCGGGTTAAAGGTGATCGCAGTATAGAAGTAACAGAAAAAGATGATACAGAGAACATAGAGCAAGGAATAAAGTATCGACCCCGGGGCTAAAAGATTGCTCAGCCACTGGAGGCGGGGTATGAATCCGCCCAGAGTGCCGGGGAACATCAGCAGGGCAGAAGCAAAGATGATCGGGATCACCCCGGCCTGGTTGACCCGGAGGGGGATGTAGGTACGCTGCCCGCCGTACATCTTCCGCCCGACAATTCTCTTGGCATACTGGACCGGAATCTGCCGCTGGCCCTGGGTGATCAAGATCACCGCCGCCACCACCCCGACAAAGAGGACCATCATCACCAGCAATAAACCCAGAGGCTGAGTCTGCTTCTCCGGATCAAGCGGAGAGAAGACATTCCAGGCATCGATCAGTGCCGCCGGGGCCCGGGAGATGATGCTCACGGTAATTACCAGAGAGATCCCGTTGCCGATCCCCCGTTCGTCAATCTGCTCGCCCAGCCACATAATAAAAACCGTCCCGGCTGTCAGGGTCATCATCGCGAGAAGACGGAAAGGCAACCCCACCGGGGCGATCAGCTGATCTCCAGCCGCGGCGCCAAAGATCGCCCCCGGGTTCTGGAGGCCGACACTGATCATATAACCTTGAAAAAGCCCCAAGCCCACGGTGGCGTAACGGGTATACTGGTTGATCTTCTTCCGCCCTACCTCCCCTTCCTTGGACAGCTTCTCCAAAAAAGGTATCACCGCAGTCAGCAACTGCATAATAATCGAGGCGCTGATGTAGGGCATTATTCCCAGGGCAAAGATAGTGGCATTAGAAATCGCCCCCCCGGAAAAGATGTCCATCATACTAAATATATTCCCTCCCCGCTGCTGGGCCAGTTTAACGAAGATTTCCTGCAGGGCCTGGGAATTGATCCCCGGGGTCGGGATATAACACCCAATCCGATAAACGACCAGAAGACTGAGGGTGAAAAAGATCCTTTTTCGGAGTTCAGGGATCTTAAATGTGTTGGTTATAGCGCTAAACATAGATATCCTGATGGCGAGATGGCTCTAAACTGAGCCGCTCGGTTTCTTATTTGGAGGCGCAAACCGATGGGCTGACTTGACAGGAACCTCCGGCTTCTTCAATCGCGGACCGAGCGGCGGCGCTGAAGGCATCCGCCACGACCGAAAGTTTTTTCTCGATCTTACCACGGGCCAGGATCTTAACCGGGAGCTTCAGACTGCGGATAATCCGATGCTCTCGCAGAAGTTCCGGTGTAACCTCTGTCCCTTCGGGAAATATCTCCAGAGCTCCGATATTAACCGCGGTATAATTGGTGGGAAATGGAGAGGTGAAGCCAACCTTGGGCAACCGCCTTTTTAAGGGCATCTGCCCACCTTCAAAGCCTGGTTTTGACTTGTAGCCGGAACGGGCCTTCTGGCCCTTATGACCCCGACCGGAAGTCTTGCCCAGACCTGATCCGGAACCGCGCCCCCGCCTTTTGGCCGGACGGCGGGCACCAGTAACCGATTGTAAATTATGCAGTTCCATTGCTGCCGCCTCTTCTCATTCGATGGGCATTGACTTCCCGATCGATTCGGTTCAAACCCTCGATCCCCGCCTTGATTAGATTGAACCGGTTACGGGATCCCAGCGCCTTGGCGTAGATATCCTCGATGCCCGACAGTTCAAGCAAGGCCCGGACCCCTCCCCCGGCCACGATCCCGGTCCCGGGAGGTGCCGGCTTGAGCAACACCTTGGCCCCGCCAAAGATCCCGATCACCGAATGAGAGATGGTGCTTCCCCTCAGCGGAACCTTGAAGATATTCCTCTTGGCCACCTCAGAACCTTTGGCAATGGCATCAGCGACCTCGTTGGCTTTCCCTAACCCCAGACCAACCTGTCCGGCCCGATCCCCCACCACCACCACGGCGCTGAAGCTGAATCTACGTCCACCCTTGACGACCTTAGAACACCGGCGGATATCAACCACCAGGTCTTCCAGATCCGACATCCCTTCAGGTTCCGCCCTATTTCTCTTCACAAATGCCATAATTATTTACCTCGATGCTCCAGTAATCAGAAGCCGAAATCCATAAGCACTGCTGGTGATTTCCCCTCCCTTCAGGCTTTTTGTTTCGGACCTTCTCCGCTGGTTGCTGGATTCTGAATTCTTGATTCCGGATGCTAAAACTTTAATCCCGCCTTCCGGGCCCCTTCCGCCACACCCTTGACCCGACCGTGATAACGATAGGCTCCGCGGTCGAAAGTCACGCTTTCGATCTTTAAATCCACCGCTGCCTCCCCAGCCAGTGTCCCCAATAGTTCCGCCGCGGCTACAGTAGCCCCGCTACCGGAGTGTTTCTCTCGAAAAGTCGGAGAGAGAGTGGAGACGGCAAATAAAGTCCGCCCCGCGTCGTCGTCGATGAACTGGACCGAGATATTCCGCAGGCTCCGGTAGATCGACATCCGGGGCCGGTCCGCCGTTCCTCTTAAACCCTTGCGAACCCGGAGGGCACGGCGGCGACGGGAGTATAATTTATTGTTTCCGGCTTTCATATTAAGCTATCGATTTCCCCGCTTTGCGTTTGATGTATTCCCCGACATATTTGATCCCTTTGCCCTTGTATGGTTCCGGGGGACGGAATCTCCGGATCCTGGCGGCGGTCTCACCCACTTTCTGAGGGTCAACCCCCCGGATCACGATTATGGTCTTGCCTTCGAGGGAGATCTCAATCCCCTCCATCGGCTGATACCGGACGGGATGGGAAAAACCCAACTGGAGAACCAGATCCGCCCCATCCATCTCCATCCTATAGCCGACCCCGACCACCTCAAGTTTTTTTTCAAAGCCCTGACTGACCCCGATGGTCATATTTCTAATCAGACTGGCAAATAGACCGTGAAGGGATCGGGCTTGCTTACTCTCAGCACCCCGACTCACCCGGAGATTTTTTCCATCCGCCTCCGCCCGTAGTACCGGGGGAAGTACGAGGTCAGAGCTTCCGAGCTTCCCGGTAACTGAGATGGCGGGACCATCGATCTTCACCTCAACCCCAACCGGGATCGCAATTGGCGTGTTTCCTATCCTGGACATATATCTTTACCTTTTTCTTTAAGTCGCTATCGCTATCGGAATCGAAAATATCGATCTATCGCATCCGGCAAGGGTTCAGGTGGATTTTTGTCACTTCTGGCTTCGAACTTCTTTACCATACGTGACAGAGAACCTCTCCCCCAACCCCAGCCTTTCTGGCCTGGCTATCGGTCATTACTCCGCTGGAGGTTGTGATAATAGCCACCCCCAGGCCCCCCCGCGCACGGGGTATTTCCCCGTTCCTGCCGTAAACCCGCCGCCCGGGGCGACTCACCCGTTGCAGACCCTGGATGATCCGAGCTTTCTTGGGTCCATAGCGCAGATAAATCCGGATAGTTCCCTGCGGACCGGACTCGAGGATGGTGTAATCACGGATAAATCTCTCTTCCTTTAATACCCGCACCATCTCCCTCTTCAAACGGGACGCTGGAATCTCTACGGAATCCATACCCCGGGTATTGGCATTGCGGATCCTGGTGAGAAGATCGGCGATTGGATCGGTCATCGTCATACTAAATAATTCTCCTTGTCCGGTCACCAACTGGCTTTGGTCAGACCGGGGATCTTCCCCTCACTGGCCAGTTGTCTTAAACAGATCCGGCAAATCTTAAATTTCCGGTAATAAGCCCGGGGACGGCCGCAACGGCGGCAGCGATTGTACTCACGGACTTTAAACTTCTGTTTATGGGCACTTTTAACGATTAATGATTTCTTGGCCATACTTTAACTCTTCTCCTCTTCCCGCTGGAAAGGCATCCCGAAGAGGCGCAACAGCTCGAGCGCTTCCCGGTTATTACCGGCGCTGGTGACGATGGTAATATCCATCCCCTGGGTCCGATAAAGTTTATCCACATCAATTTCCGGGAAAACAATCTGCTCGGATAACCCGAGAGTATAATTACCCCGCCCGTCAAAGGATCGAGGTGAAAGTCCCCGGAAGTCCCTGATTCGAGGCAGGGCAATATTGATCAACCGGTCGAGGAACTCATACATCATCTTTCCCCGGAGGGTAACTCGGCAGCCGATTTCCGCCCCATCCCTCAGCTTGAAACCGGCCACGCTAATGCGGGCCTTGGTCACCACCGGCCGCTGACCGGCAATCAAGGCCAGTTCCTCAACCGCCGACTGGATGGCCTTGCTATCGGAGACACCGACCCCGACACCCATATTAATTGAGATTTTCTTCAGCCGGGGAACCCGAAGATGGTTGGTGAAACCAAACAGCTCCATCATCGACGGGGTAACCGTCTCCTGATATTTTGTCCAGAGATTAGCCTGTTCCATATCTATTTATCCAGTGATTCGCCGGACCTCTTTGAGAACCGAACTTTGCTTCCATCCGCCAGATGCTTAATCCCAATACGTGTCCCCCGCTTCGCCGTCGGACAATAAGGCATCAGGTTGGAGAGGGCGATCGGAGATTCCTGCTCAATAATCCCGCCCTTCTGGTTTTGCTGAGAAGGCTTGGTATGCCGTTTGACAAAGTTCAAACCCTGTACAATCGCAGTCTCCTTTTGCCGGTTAATATGAAGCACCTTCCCGGTTTTCTTGGAGAATCTCTCCTTCCCAGCGATCGCGATTACGATATCGCCTTTCTTGATCCGAGCCTTCATTACAATACCTCCGGGGCCAGGGAAACAATCTTTAAAAAATCTTTATCCCTCAATTCCCGAGCTACCGGGCCGAATATCCGGGTACCCCGAGGGTTGCGCTGCGGATCAATCATCACGACCGCGTTCTCGCCAAACCGTAAAACCGAACCATCGGGCCGACGGATGTCATTACGCGTCCGAACCACAACCGCTCTGGCAACCTCACCTTTCTTGACTGTCGCGGTGGCGATTGATTCCTTGATCGTCACCACCACGATATCGCCGATATCGGCAACTCGCTTTCCCCCCATACCGACAACTTTGATACAGGCGGCCCGCCGGGCCCCGGTGTTATCCGCGACCCTGACTATACTTTGCATCTGGATCATAATAATTAATCGGGAATGAGAAACGGAAAACAGTAACCAAACAACAATTACTGATTACCGATTACTGATTGCCCTCCCCTCCTTCTTCTCCACCGGCTTTTCTCAGCACCGAGACAAAACGCCAGCGCTTGGTCTTGCTCAGGGGCCGAGTCTCCATTATCTCAACCAGGTCCCCGATCTTAGCCTCGTTCTTTTCGTCGTGAGCGTAGAAGCTTTCATTTTCTTTCACCACTTTCTTATAAAGTGGATGCCGGAACTTCCGGATCACTTCGACCACGATGGTTTTTTCCATCCTGTCACTGGTCACTTTTCCCTGCCGGTTTTTCCGACGGGGGCGTTCAATGGGGGTACTATTCATAAAACTCTATCCCGATTATTTCCGCTGGCCAGAATGGCCACCGCTTTCTCCTGATTGCTCCACCACCTGCTGTTCGTTGATAATCGTCAGCACCCGGGCGATATCCCGGCGTACTGACCGGAGCAGATGAGGTTTTTCGATCTGGCCGGACGCGGCCTGAAACCGGAGGTTAAAATGCTCTTCCCTCAATTCCCGATATTTCTGGTCGAGCTCTTCCCGGTTCATCTCTCTGATCTGACTCGGTTTCATTGTATCCTTACCTCGTAGTGCCGCGAATAACAAACCGACAGGAGAAAGGAAGCTTAAACGCGCCTAACCGCATCGCCTGGCGGGCTGTGGATTCAGTGACTCCGTCCATTTCGTAAAGGATCTGGCCCGGCTTGACAACAGCCACCCAAAACTCTGTATTGCCCTTGCCCTTCCCCATCCGAGTTTCAGCGGGTTTTTTCGAAACCGGTTTGTGGGGAAAGACCCGGATCCAGATCTTTCCTTTCCGCTTGATATTCCGGGTCAGGGCCACCCGGATCGCTTCGATCTGGTTGGCGGTCATCCAGCCGCCATCCAGGGCCTGGAGTCCATACTCCCCGAACTCCAAAGTCACGCCCCGGGTAGACCGGGTGGGAAATTTGCCCCGCTGTGACTTGCGGTACTTAACCCTTCTGGGCATCATCGCCATAATTCTTATCCTCTTTAAATGACAGCTTCTCGCCCGTATATATCCAGGTCTTGACCCCGATCGTTCCGTAGCTGGTAAAGGCCTCGGCAAAGCCGTAATCTATATCCGCCCGAAGAGTCTGCAGGGGAATCTTCCCCCTCTTGTAACTATCAGTCCGGCACATCTCGCGACCCCCCAAACGCCCGGCGACCTGGATCTTGCAACCCCCGGCCCCCCGAGCCATAGTATCCCCAATCGCCCGCTTGACCGCCCGCCGGAAGGAAATCCGACGAACCAGCTGCTGGGCAACGTTTTCCGCCACCAACTGGGCCGCCAATTCCGGAGTTTTAATATCGCTTATATCAATGATCACCTCGCGGTTAACCAGTGACCGCAACTCCTCTCTGAGGCTATCGATTGCCGCGCCACGCCGTCCAACCACCAGACCGGGCCGGGCCGTATGAATCAAAACCCGCACCTTCTCAGGTGTCCGCCGGAATATCTCAATCTTCGAGATTCCGGTATGGAAAAACTTCTTTTTTATATAGAGCCGGAGTTTGTTGTCTTCCAGCAGCAGATCGCCGAAGTCCTGCTTGTTCGCATACCACTGGGAGCTGCTATGCTTATTAAATCCGATTCTAAACGAGATTGGGTTGACTTTTTGGCCCATAAATAATTCCTATTTTTGCTTTTTCCTGCTCCGAGCAGAGCTGACTTCCTCCGGCTTGCCTGGTAATTCAGCTCCCTCCTCCACCACCACCGTGATATGACAGGTACGACTCCGAATCCGGTTGGCCATACCCCGTGCCCGGGGACGATACTTGAAGGGAGGGACCAGCGGTCCCCCATCGGCCTGGATCGCCTTGATCCGAACCATACTCTCCTCGACCTTGCCCTTTCCCTTCAGATTAGCTGTCGCCGATACGATCACTTTCTCGGCCAGACGCGCGGCTTTGCGAGGGGAGGAGTCCAGACGGGCCAATGCGTCTTCAACCGTCAGTCCCCGGACCTGGTTGATAACCGGCCGAACCTTGAACGGGGAAATCTTCAGATATTTACCTTTAGCCTTAGCCTCCATCTCGCACCTTTACTTTTTCTGGATCGCCGCCCGGGCCTTAATCCCAGCGTGTTTTCGGAAAGTCCGGGTGGGGGAGAATTCCCCCAGCTTATGTCCGACCATATTCTCAGTTACGTAAACCGGCAGAAACCTTTTTCCGTTGTGAACAGCAAAGGTTAGCCCGACAAACTCAGGCATAATCACCGATCTTCGGGCCCAGGTCTTTATCGGCCGGCCGGCCCCGCCTTGACCTTTGTCAATCTTCCTTTGAAGACTGGGATGAACATAAGGACCTTTTTTGATCGATCGCGACATAACGAATATTTCTCCTGACTTATTTCCGAGCCTTGACGACGTGACTCCGGGACCTACTCTTCTTCCGGGTCTTGCCGCCCTTGGCCAGTTTACCCCAGGGAGAAACCGGATGCCCTCCCCCGGATGTCCGCCCTTCACCACCACCCATCGGGTGGTCAACAGGGTTCATAACTACGCCTCGGACTTTTGGTCTCCGGCCCCGCCACACACTCCGGCCGGCTTTGCCCCCCACTATCTTACTATGTTCGTGGTTGCCAACCTGGCCAATGGTAGCCGAGCAAGTCAAAAGCACCAACCGCACCTCACCTGAAGGGAGCCGGACGTGGCCATACTTGCCCTCCCGCGACATATACTGGGCGACAGTACCGGCGGAACGGACCATCACGCCACCCCCGCCAGGGTTAAGCTCGATATTATAGACCGGGGTGCCCAGCGGCATCTTCTCAAGGGGCAACCTATTGCCGGGGCGGATCGGCGCCTCGGGGCCCGACATCAAAATATCCCCTGGCTTGATCCCGCTGGAAGCAATAATATAGCGCTTGGCGCCATCAGCATAGACCAAAAGCGCGATCCGTGCCGACCGGTTGGGATCATACTCGATCGCGTCAACCCGAGCCGGGATCCCCCACTTCTCCCTTTTAAAATCAATCAACCGATATCTCCGCTTATGGCCGCCGCCCCGACGCCGCGATGTAATCCGGCCCTGATTATTCCGCCCGGCACTCTTCTTGGCCGCCCGAAGCAGCGATTTCTCCGGTTTCTTTTTCGTAATCTCGTCGAAACCGGAAACGGTCATCGACCTTCGGCTGGGCGTGTATGGTTTGAAGCTTTTTACGGTCATAGTATTCGGTAATCAGTAATAGGTTTAAAATCAAACTAAATCAATCGTTTCGCCCGACTTCAGGGTCACGATCGCTTTCTTCCAGGAAGGCTTTCGCCCCTGGGTCCGGCCCATCCTGCGCATCTTACCGTGGACGGTAACTGTCCTCACCGAGGTCACGGTGACCTTGAAGATCATCTCCACCGCTTCTCGAACCTGGATCTTATTGGCCCGGGAGGAGACCCGGAAGAGATACTGATTGTTTTTTTCCTCGAGCACCGTCCCCTTCTCCGTAATAACGGGGGCGATCAGGATTTCTCTAGCCTGACTTTCGTTCACTTTATCTTCTCCATCCAGGTCTGGAGGTGCGTTAGCGCCTCCCGGGTAATCAGGATCTTGGTATAACTGACCACGACAAAGGTATTTAAATCCCGGATTCCGGCGACCGCCGCCCCGGGAAGATTCCGGGCCGAGAGGGCAAGGTTGCGATCCCGACGCGGTGTGATGATCAAGACACTGGGCCCGACGCCGACAGCGGAAAGGATCTGAGCCAGATTTTTGGTCCCCGGCTCTTCCATCTGGAGCTGATCGACTACAATAACCTGACCTTTGCGGAAGCGGATCGAAAGGATCGACTTCAGGGCTTTCCGGCGGGCCTTCTTGCTGATCTTGAAATCGTAAGAACGGGGCTGAGGCCCGAAGGTTACTCCCCCCCCCCGCCAGATAGGGCTGGCGCTATCTCCAGACCGTGCCCGCCCGGTCCCTTTCTGCCGCCAGGGCTTGCGGCCGGAAGAAGAAACCTGACCCCTGCTCTTAACCGAGGCCGTCCCGCGACGAGTAACGGCCTGATGCCGGCGGACCACATCATTGATTACCCCGGTAACCGGTGCCAGATCGAAAACATTCTCCGGAACTTCGATCTCTTCTACGGTCTCGCCGCTGGTATTTATTACTGGCAGTTTTATCATTTGCTCTTCTTCTTGATTGCTTTTTTAATGTAAACCAGGCCTGATCGGCACCCGGGAATCGCGCCCTTGACCAAGAGAAGATTTTCCTCAGGCCTGACCTCGACAACTTCCAGACTCTGCACGGTTCTCTGTTTATCTCCGTACTGGCCGGGAAGTTTTTTCCCCTTGAACACTCTTCCCGGGGTGGCCGAACTCCCCAGAGAGCCGGTGACCCGCTGATGGGGGTGACCGTGGCTCTCGGGGAAACGAGCGTGTCCCCAGCGCCTGATGGTTCCGGCAAAGCCCCGGCCCTTGGTTCGGCCGGTGACATCGACGTAATCCCCGGGGGAGAAGAGGTCGGCTTTCAACTGCTGGCCGGGCTGAAAGGAAGACGGTTCGTCAAAGGCGATCTCCCGGATATAACGCTGCGGCGGCTGGCCGATCTTCTGGAAGTAGCCCCCTTGCGGTTTTTTCAACCGGCCGGCTTTAACTTTCCCGTACCCGAGCTTGATTACCCCCTGAGCATCGAGAACCTCGAGAACGATACAGGGCCCCGCTTCAATTACTGTTACCGGAACAACCTCACCGGCTCCCGTAAAGATCTGGGTCATACCAAGTTTTTTGCCTATCAGTCCGGACATCTCGCGCTTCCCCTAAATCTCCACGTTGATCTCGACCCCGGCTGGGAGTTCGAGCTTTTTCAGTTCATCCACTGTCTTCAACGTCGGATCGACAATATCGAGAAGGCGCTTGTGGGTTCGGATCTCAAACTGTTCTCTCGACTTGATGTTCACGTGCGGCGACCGCAGAACGGTGAACCGCTCGGTCCGTGTAGGTAGCGGTGTCGGCCCAACGACCTTGGCCCCGGTTCTCCGGGCCGTCTCCACGATATCTCCGGTGGACTGATCGAGCAGGCGATGGTCATAGCCCCGCAACTTAATTCTGATTGTGTGTTCTTGCACTGTATCCCCTCTGCGATTTTGCCCATTAAAATAAGCGCCCGGGGGCGCTTACTGTTGAGGCCATCCCATATTTCTATCAAGACGCGATAATGTATCAGAAAGGTTCCGCTCTTGGCAATGAATAATTTATTTTATTTTAGCCTTACTCTCCGCCGGGCTCATTGCGGTGTCCGAAGTCAATCCCATTCAGAGTCGGGATTCTCCACCCTGCTGATTTACCGGTGGACTAATTATCCCTTGATATCAAAATAAGCCGGCTCCATCGTGTAAGCACCTCTCCCCTGGGTCAGGGACCGCAAGGTGGTGGCATACCCAAACAGTTCAGCCAGCGGCACGTGCCCGCGGATAATCACCCTCTTCGGGTTCTTGATTGTCTCCAGGATCTTCCCTCTGCGGGAACCGAGGTCGGCGATTACTCCACCGATCGTCTCCGAGGGCGTGATCACCTGAAGGTCCATAATCGGCTCCAGCAAAACCGGGCCGGCCTCCCGAATCACGTTCTTAAAAGCAATCGTGGCGGCGGCCCTGTAGCCCAGTTCTGTAGAATCGGCTTCCTGGTAGCTGCCCCCGACCACCGTCACATCCATATCAGTCATCGGATAGCCGGCAACATAGCCGGTGCGGGCGGAATCTTCAATCGCCTCCCGGACTGCAGGTATAAATTCAGAGGGTATCTCCTCACTTTTTACCGCAATCTTAATCCGCAAACCTGATCCCCGAGGGGCGGGGTCAACTTCCAAGATAACGTGACCGTACTGGCTCTTCCCCCCCCCGGCGCGGTAAAACTTGTGTTCTCCCACCTTGCGCTCTTCGATTGTCTCCCGGTAAGCAACGGATGGTTCGCCCATCCTCATTCGAAGCGAATATTCCCTCAAGGCTCTCTCCCCCATCACCTGGAGGTGGAGTTCTCCCATCCCGGAGATCAGATTCTGTCCGGTCTCGGGGTTGCGGTAAAACTGGAAGGTCGGGTCTTCGGAGGCCAATTTACTTAGTGTCTCCTCGAGTTTCTCCGACTCTGCCGGGCTGCAAGGTTCAACCGCCATCGAAATCACCGGTTCGGCGAACTTCATCCCTTCCAGAATCACCGGATTTTTCAGATCACAGATGGTATCCCCGGTTCCGACCGATTCCAAGCCGACTACAGCAGCAATATCCCCGGGGCCCAACTGATCCCGTTCCACTCGCCGGTCAGAGTGCATCTCCAAAAGCCGGCTGACCCGAGCCTGGCGTCGTTTGGAGGCGTTGATAATCTTTTGACCCTTCTTTAATACCCCGGAATAAAGCCGCAGATATGCCAGCCGCCCGCAATGCTGATCGTTAACAATTTTAAAGACCAGCGCGGTCAGAGGACCAGCCGGATCCTCATTTCGAACCTCTTCCTCCCCTTCCTGGTTTATCACCTTTACCGGGGGAACATCGAGCGGAGAGGGGAGATAATCAATGATAGCGTCGAGCAGGGGCTGGACCCCGATGTTGCGCAGGGAAGCTCCGCAGAGGACCGGGACCAGCTTACCGGCCAATATCGTCTGCCTCAGGACCTTCTTAATCCGGCCGGGGGCGATCTCCTTTCCTTCCAGATAATCGGTAATGATTCCGTCATCGTGATCGGCCAGGGCCTCCAGAAGCAGTGATCGGTATTCCTCGGCGAGAGGAACCAGGTCTTGCGGAATCGGAACCACCTCAGGGGCGGCGATGGTAGCCGCTGAAGAAAATCGGATCGCCCGCCGGTTAACCAGGTCGATAACACCCAGAAAGTCATTCTCGCTGCCCCAGGGAATCTGGATCGGCACTGCGGCAGCTCCCAGCTTGGACTTCATCTCCTCGACAACGGAAAAGAAGTCCGCCCCGGAGCGATCCATCTTGTTGACATAGGCGATGCGCGGGGTTCCGTAGCGATCGGCCTGGAGCCAGACTGTCTCTGACTGCGTTTCCACCCCCCCCACGGCGCAAAAGACCGCCACTGCCCCATCAAGAACCCGCAACGATCGTTCCACCTCGGCGGTGAAATCAACGTGCCCGGGGGTATCGATAATAGCGATCCGATGGTCCTTCCAATAACAGGACGTAGCAGCCGAGGTAATGGTAATTCCCCGTTCCTGCTCCTGATCCATCCAGTCCATACTGGCGGTCCCGGCATCGACTTCTCCGATCCGATAAACCTCGCCCGAGTAGAATAGGATCCGCTCGGTGGTGGTGGTCTTACCGGCATCGATGTGAGCCATAATGCCGATGTTGCGTACTTTATTTAATGGTACTACTTGCATATTCAGATAGAATTCGGAAGTCAGAATTCAGGAGACCGGGGGACTGGATTTAAAAGTGGAGAGCGGATCAGACGGGGATGGGGGACTTCCCGACACGGCGGAGGGGAAGAACAAAAACCGCCAAGCGCCGGGTGCCTGTTCAAACGCCATTCTCAATAATCTTTTCTGTCTTCTGACTCCTGTTATTCTGACTGCTGGCTCCTGACTCCTGCTCTCCTACCACTTGTAATGGGCAAAAGCCTTGTTGGCCTCGGCCATCTTGTGGGTGGTCTGTTTCTTCCGGACTGCCGAGCCCTGGTTCTGAAAAGCGTCAATTAACTCGGCCGCCAGTTTCTTACTGGTGTCCATCCCTTTGCGGGCTCGGGTATAACTCAAGATCCAGCGGATGGCCAGAGCCGTCCGACGGTCCTGGGTCACTTCAACCGGCACCTGGTAAGTAGCTCCCCCGACCCGGCGGGAACGAACCTCAAGAAACGGCCTGACGTTCTCCAGCGCTTTCTGGAAAACCTCGAGCGGTTCCTGCCCGGTGCGCTCTTCCACGAGATCCATTGCTCCGTAGAATACCCGTTCGGCCGTGCTCTTCTTCCCATCCAGCATCAGGCTATTGATAAAACGGGAGACCAGCTTATTATGAAATCGCGGGTCCGGGGTCAGACCACGCTGAATGGATTTTTTCTTTCGGCCCATCTGGAATATCCTCCTTGACTACACGAAAATTTTTTCTTCACGGCCGCATCCCTCAGGCCGACAAAGCGGGCCGGTTCGGGCCCGGAAATTGTTATTTCTTCGGTCTTTTCACTCCATAGTGAGAACGGGAACTGGAACGGGACCGGCCTTCCTTGTCCGACTCCACCCCCATACAGTCCAAAGCGCCCCTGACGATATGATACCGTACGCCTGGCAGATCCTTGATCCGCCCGCCTCGCACCAAGACCAACGAGTGCTCCTGGAGATTATGTCCGGTACCGGGGATATAGGCGGTAACTTCCATATTGTTGGTCAACCGCACCCGGGCGATCTTCCGCAGAGCCGAGTTGGGTTTCTTCGGGGTAGCGGTCTTCACCTGCAGACAGACGCCTCGCCGCTGCGGACAACGGTCGAGCGCCGGAGATTTTCTTGTCCGGGACGGTTTTTTCCGTCCCTTCTTCACTAATTGGTTCACAGTCGGCATAGTACTTTACTCCTTAAATTGGGTTCTTCCGGATTCTATATTTCAAATTCTCACTTTATCCCTTCAAGACCTCAGCTTCCTCCCCCTCCTCCACCGCCTTGATCTTCTGATTTTTCAGCTGGGCCAGACCGTCACCGGCCGGAATCAAGTGTCCCATAATCACGTTCTCCTTGAAACCTTTCAGGGGGTCAATCTTACCCGAGGCCGAAGCATCGGTCAAGATCCGAGTGGTCTCCTGAAAAGAAGCCGCCGAGATAAAACTCTCGGTGGCCAGGGAGGCCTTGGTAATGCCCAGAAGCAGATTTTTTGACTTGGCGGTCTTCGAGAGACCGATCGCTTTGATCCGTTCATTCTCCTTTAAAAAGAGCTTCCGGTCCACCTGTTCGTCGTAGAGCAGATTGGTAGCGCCGGGTTCCGTCACCTGGACCTTGCTCACCATCTGCCGGACAATCATCTCAATATGCTTATCATTGATCTTTACACCCTGGAGCGAATATACCTTCTGAACCTCGTTGATCAGGTACTCCTGGAGTCGCTCCATCCCGGTAACGGCCAGCATCTCCTGGAGGATAATCGGGCCATCGGTCAACTTCTGTCCCTTCTCCACCTGCTCCCCGTCGTGAACAATGATATGGGTTCCCAGGGGAATGAGATGTTCCTCCACCCGCTTGGTCTTCGGGTCAGTCACCAGGAGGGTAAGTTTGCCCCTTTTACGCTGTCCGAAACCCACATCCCCGCTGATGGAAGCAATCACCGCGGCGTCCTTGGGCCGGCGGGCTTCAAAGAGCTCGGCCACCCGGGGCAAGCCCCCGGTAATATCCGCCGTCTTGGTCAGTTCCCGGGTAGTTCTGGCAATCCGGTGTCCGGCCTCAACCTCCTCCCCATCCTTAACTTCCAGAATCGCTCCGGTAGGGATCCTGAGCGGATCCAGAATCCGCTCAGGGTTTTCCGGGTCAACAATCATAATCTGAGGATAGAGATCGCGTCCGGCAATCGGTTCGATAATCCGCTCGACCCGGTTGCCCGCCCGCTGAACTCTCATCGTCTTCCCCTCGATAATATCGGAATACTGGACCCGGCCGGGGACGATGTTGAGGATCGGACGGCTATGAGGATCCCAGCTGACCAGGGTCTGCCCCTTTTTGACGTTCTGCCCATCAGTCACAAAGAGTTCGGATCCGACCTCGATTTTGTATCGGGCAATAGACCGGCCTTCATCGCCCAGCTGATCCTTCAGGTCGATCGAAGCACCGGACTCGAGAACCCGGTAATGGCCTTTGCCGATGGGGATATATTTCAGTTTAGAATCGAACTTGACCACACCATCGGCCGGGGCCTGATATTCCGGCTGACGGGTGAAGATACTGGCGGTGCCCCCGATATGGAAGGTCCGCATCGTCAACTGGGTGCCCGGTTCCCCGATTGACTGGGCGGCGATAATCCCCACGGCATCGCCCAGACAGCTCATCCGCCCGCTGGCCAGGCTCCGGCCGTAACAGGTCGCGCAAAGCCCTTCTGGGGCCTCGCAAGTTAAGATGGAGCGGATCCGGACCGATTTCACCTCGTTATCCTCAATCTTCTGGGCCAGTTCGGGCGTGATCTCCTGGCCCCGCTTCACGATCACCTTTCTGTCGCGGCCCCGCACCGTCTCCTGGCTGAATCTCCCCACAATCCGGTCCTTTAGAGGAATAATCAGGTCACCATCCTCCTCCAGGGCCGAGACTTTGCGGCCCTTAAAGGTATGGCAATCTTCTATACTGATAATGACATCCTGGGCGACATCAACCAATCGACGGGTCAGATAACCCGAATCGGCGGTCTTCAGCGCAGTGTCGGCCAACCCCTTACGGGCCCCGTGAGTCGAGATGAAATATTCCAGCACGCTCAAACCCTCACGGAAGTTGGAGACAATCGGATATTCAATGATTTCCCCGGAAGGTTTGGCCATCAGCCCCCGCATCCCCGCCAGCTGTTGGATCTGTTCCATCGAGCCCCGGGCTCCGGAGTCCATCATCATATAGAGTGGATTGAGCCCCGGGATACCGTCCGCTTTCAGCTCCTCGAAGACCCGGGCGGAGAGATCCTGGGAAGCCCGCGACCAGATATCCATCTTCTGGTTGAGGTTCTCCTGGGCGGTGAAGCGTCCCTTATCATAGGACTCATCGGATTTGAGCGCTTTCCGGCCGGCCTGCTTCAGGATCCCTTCTTTAGCCTTGGGTATCACCATATCGTTCATCCCCAGAGAAAGCCCTGACCAGGTTGAGCTTTCAAAACCAAGAGCCTTCATCCGGTCGAGAATCTGAACTGTCTCCTCGTGGCCAACGATTTGGTAACAGTCGGCAATAATCTGGCTCAGATCCTTCTTCGTCACCTGGGCATTGACATATTCAATCTCCTCGGGAAAGATCTGGTTGAAGATCACCCGGCCAACAGTGGTATAATCGGTCCAGGCCAAGGAGGGGAGTGGTTTTTCCTTTTCATCCAGCTCAACCAGGATTTTAGTCCGACCCTGAATTTTTATCCGCTGGTGGAGGGTGATTGCCTTCTCAGCCCAGGCAAGCAGAACCTCATCTTCGTCCGCAAAGGGTCGGGGCGAAGCCTCGCTCCCCCCATCCTCCCGGGTCAGATAGTAACAGCCCAGCGCGATATCCTGAGTCGGGTTGGCAATTGGTTCGCCGCTGGAAGGGGAGAAGATATTGTTGGGAGCGTACATCAGTACCCGAGCCTCGATCTGGGCCTCGGTGGAGAGCGGGACGTGCACCGCCATCTGGTCGCCGTCAAAATCCGCGTTAAATGCCGTGCAGACCAAGGGATGGATCCTGATTGCCTTCCCTTCCACCAGCACCGGGTCAAAGGCCTGGATGCCCAGGCGGTGGAGGGTCGGAGCCCGATTGAGCAGGACCGGGTGATCCTTGATCACCTCATTTAAAACATCCCAGACCTGCTTCTCTTGCTTCTCAATCATCTTTTTAGCTGAGCGGATAGTATGCACATAGCCCAGTTCCTTCAACCGATGGATGATGAAGGGCTCGAAGAGCTCCAAGGCCATCTCCTTGGGCAGCCCGCACTGATTAATCTTCAGCTCCGGCCCGATGACAATCACCGATCGACCCGAATAGTCAACCCGCTTACCGAGCAGGTTCTGGCGGAACCGGCCCTGTTTGCCTTTCAAATTGTCGCTCAAGGACTTCAAAGGCCGGTTTCCGGCCCCCAGAACCGCTCTCCCCTGACGACCGTTGTCGAGCAGAGCATCCACAGCTTCCTGCAGCATTCGTTTTTCGTTACGGACAATAACGTCCGGGGTCTTCAGCTGAAGGATGGAATGGAGTCGATTATTGCGGTTGATGACTCTCCGATAGAGATCGTTGAGGTCAGAGGTGGCGAATCGCCCTCCCTCCAGGGGTACCAGGGGACGGAGATCAGGCGGAATAACCGGGATCACATTCAAGATCATCCATTCCGGCCGGAGATCAGAGCTGATGAAGTTATTTACGATCCGCAGCCGTTTGGCCAGTTTTTTCTTCATCTGCTTCGAATTGGTCCCGTCAAACTGGTGCTGGAGGAGTGAGGCCAGTCGGGGCAATTCCTCTCCCACGGGAACCCGCATTTTCTCCAGATAGCTGGTCATATGCTCGACCAACAGATCCGTAAAAATAGTAACATATTCGCCTTTTTTCTTTTCCATCTCCTTTGTCGCCTCGGCCAGACCCTTGGCCGGGAGCTTGGAGTAATTGGCCCAGGCCGCCGCGTAATCAGCGGCAGCCACGCCCAGTAACTTGTCCCCCTTCACCAGCTCATAGACTTCTTCCTCGGTCATCTCCTCTCTCGGGTCCCCCCAACTCAGAGAAGATAGATATGACCGAACCGCTTCGGAAAGAACCTGGTCGACCTCCTCCGGCTTCAGGATCCCCTTCAACTTCAGCAGCTTGCCATACTCGCGGGAGATCAATTCCCCCAGGGCTTCCTTCTCCTCGTCATCGGCCGCCAAGAGCTTGATGGAGTCTTTGGAACAATTCATCAGTATCTGGATCGCTTCCGCTCCGATCGCCACCGAGAATTCATCGTCAGCCTTTTGCTGATGTTCTTGATATTCCTCTTCGGTCAGCAGTTGCTTGGCACAGAGACCACCGTTTAAAGTGCTGACTTTCAGTCCGGTCTTCTGGTATTCATAGCGATCACGGAGACTCATCTTTCCCGGGTTGATCACGATATAATTTTCATAATAGATCACGCTCTCCAGGACCCGGGTAGAGACCCCTAAAATATTGCCGATACGGCTGGGAGCGCTTTTGAGAAACCAGATGTGGGAGACAGGCACCGCGAGCTCGATCACCCCCATCCGATCCCGGCGGACCGCGGAGAGAGTCACCTCCACCCCACAGCGATCACAGACCACACCCTTGTGTTTGATCCGCTTATATTTGCCGCAGGCGCATTCCCAGTCCTTGGTCGGACCGAAAATTTTCTCACAAAAGAGTCCGTCTTTTTCCGGCTTGAATGTCCGGTAATTGATCGTCTCCGGGGTCTTAACTTCCCCATAAGACCAGGACCGGATTACTTCCGGAGACGCGATCCGGATGCTCACCTGGTCAAAGACATTGTCACTCTCGATGCCAAACACGTGTACCGCTTTTGTATCCATAATTAAATTATCCGCTCTATCAGATTAAAGTCGCCACTTTGAATACCCGACTGAACCAGGAATTCAAAAATTACTCCGGCTTTTGTTTTCAGAATTCTGCCTTCTGGGTCCTGACTTCCGTCTGCTGGTTATTCACTCTTCCGCTCCATCGGAAAGAGATTTCTCCGTCCGGACATCGAGGGCAAGACTCCGCATTTCCTTGATCAAAACATTAAATGATTCTGGAGTCCCGGCTTCCAGGAGATTGTTACCCTTGACAATCGATTCGTAAATCCTGGTCCGACCGATAATATCGTCGCTCTTCACTGTCAACATCTCCTGAAGTGCGTAAGCCGCTCCGTAAGCTTCCAGGGCCCAAACCTCCATCTCCCCGAATCGCTGCCCTCCGAACTGGGCCTTACCACCCAGCGGCTGCTGGGTAACCAGGGAATACGGTCCGATTGCCCGAGCGTGAATCTTGTCGGCCACCAGATGATGAAGTTTCATCATATAAATGTATCCCACCGCCACCGGGGCGCCAAAGGCCTCCCCGGTCCGTCCGTCGTAAAGGGTGGTCTTCCCGTCCGGGGGAAGGTCGGCGGACTTGAGCAGTTCAATGATATCTTCCACGCTAATCCCGTCAAATACCGGAGTCGCGAAGGACACTCCGAGAGCCTGGGCCGCCCAACCCAGATGGGTCTCCAGGACCTGCCCCACATTCATCCGGGAAGGAACCCCGAGCGGGTTGAGGACAATGTCAACCGGGGTCCCGTCGGCGAGAAAGGGCATATCCTCCACCGGCAGGATCTTGGAAATCACTCCCTTGTTCCCGTGACGTCCGGCCATCTTGTCTCCAACAGAGAGTTTTCTCTTGGTGGCAATAAAGACCTGGACCTTCTTGATCACCCCCGGCTCCAATTCATCCCCGCCCCGGACCTGTTCCAGTTCCTGGTTCCGGTTGAGATCGAGTTCCTCAATCTTATCGGAACTCTCCATAATGATCTTCTTCAGATCTTTGATCAGGGGATCGTCACCCTCGATCAGGATACCCTGGCAATCGTGTTCATCCAGCTTCTCCAGCATCGCGAGTGTGATCTTCTTGTTATTGGGGACGACCACCTGGCCGGTATCTTCTAATACAATCGACCCGTCGATCTTTTTCTTATGGAGAAGGGCTCTGGTTTTCTCCTGGCGCTCCGCCCGGACCCCCTGCATCTTCTCCCGGAAATGGCGATTGATTGCAATCAGCTGAGCCTTTTCCTTCTGCCGCTCCTCCCCTTCTTCGGCTTCGTCCCGGCGGGAAAATACCTTGACATCCATCACGATCCCTTCCACCCCGGAGGGGGCCCGAAGAGAGGTATCCTTGACGTCGGCCGCTTTTTCCCCGAAGATCGCCCGCAGCAGGCGTTCCTCCGGGAGCAGCTCGGTCTCACTTTTCGGAGTAATCTTCCCGGCCAAGATATCCTTTGGTTTCACCTCAGCACCGATCCGAATCACCCCCTCGGCATCCAGATTCATCAGAGCTTCTTCACCGATCCCGGGGATATCACGGGTGATCTCCTCCCGGCCCAGCTTGGTATCGCGGGCCCCGATCTCGTACTTCTCGACGTGAATCGAGGTATAAGAATCCTTCTGCAGGAGCCGTTCACTGACCAGAATCGCATCTTCAAAGTTGTAACCCCGCCAGGGCATAAAGGCAACCATCACGTTCTTGCCCAGTGCCAGCTCGCCGGCCTGGGTCGATGCGCCATCAGCAATTACCTGGTCCTTTTTCACCTTCTGGCCGACTGAGACCAGCGGCCGCTGGTTGTAACAGGTCCCGGCGTTGGAACGGGAGAACTTCTCCAGGGGATAGACCTGCTTATCGATGGTGATCGATGAAGCATCAACTTTCTTCACCTCACCGGCGGAGGCAGCCGTAATCATCACCCTACTGTCAAAGGCCACCTGCTCTTCCAATCCGGTGGCAACCAGTGGCGCCTCGGTAATCATCAAGGGCACCGACTGCCGCTGCATATTAGCTCCCATCAGGGCCCGGTTGGCGTCGTCGTGTTCGAGGAAGGGGATCAAGGCAGTGGCAATACTGACCAGCTGCTTGGGCGAGACATCGACATAATCGACCTTCTCCCGGCGAGCCTGCATCGTATCCCCCCGGTGACGGACCTTGACTACATCGTCAATCAACTGTCCTTGATCGTCCAGTCGGACATTGGCCTGGGCGATCACATACTTCTCTTCCTCATCGGCGGTCAACTGCCTGACCCGGTTGGTAACTTTTCCGTTCTCCACCTTCCGGTAGGGGGTGACGATAAAACCGAGATCGTTAACCTGGGCAAAGGTAGAAAGAGAGGCAATCAGACCAATATTCGGTCCCTCCGGAGATTCTATCGGACAGATTCGGCCGTAATGGCTGGGTTGGACGTCCCGAACCTCAAAGCCGGCCCGTTTCCGGGAGAGCCCGCCCGGGCCCAGCGCGGTCAACCGCCGTTTGTGAGCCAGTTCAGCCAGGGGGTTGGTCTGATCCATAAACTGCGAGAGTTGGGAACGGCCGAAGAAATCGCGGAAGACTCCGTTCATCGCCTTGGGATTGATCAGCTTGTGTGGGGTGAGACTGTCCGCGCTTACCTCGTACATCCCCATCTTGTCTTTCACCATCCTCTCCAGGCGGGAGAGTGCCACCCGGCACTGATCGTGCAGAAGTTCACCGACCATCGCCACCCGACGCATCCCCAGATGGTCGATATCGTCTACATCGTAACCCGGCTCCCCGGCCTGGAGCCGCATCAGATAATCCAGAGCCAGGGCAATATCCCTCTTACGCAAGGTAACTTTCTTCAACTCCTCGCCGCCAACCGGCAGATCGAATTTCTGATTTATCTTGTAGCGACCCACCGCACCGAGGTCGAAACGACGGCGATCAAAGAAGCGTCGATCAATCAAGCTGCTGGCTTTAGCTTCGGTCGGGGGGTCTCCAGGACGGAGCTTCTTGTAGATAAATCTCTCCGCCTCTTTCTTGCTCTTGGTCGGATCGAGCCTGAGCATATTGACCAGTGTCTCAACGATGGGCGAGGGCTTGAAGAGCTCGACCTGCTTGATCCGGGCTTTCTTCAGGATTTCCAAAGATTCTTCATCCAACGCAACATATGACTTGACCAGGACGGTATCCTGCTGGTCAACGACCGGGGCGGACAGAAACCTCCCCTGGAGACTACTCCGAACGGAACTTTTATCCAGCTGGATCTCCTCAGTCTCAGCAAAAAGCTTGATGATAGCCGAGTCGGTCCCATACCCCAGCGCCCGCAGCAGCGTGGTAGCCAAAAGTTTGCTTCGGGTTCTTTTCTTATCCAAATAAAAGTAGATCTGACCTTTCCGGTTAAATTCGGCCTCCAGCCAGGAACCTCGATTGGGTATGATTCGGAACATAAACAGTCGAGCCCCGACAGTCCGCTTGATCTGTTCAAAACAGATCCCCGGAGTCCGGTGGAGCTGACTGACAATTACCCGCTCCGCCCCATTGATGACGAAGGAACCCCCGGGAGTCATTCCGGGAAGGTTACCAATAAAAACCGTCTCCTCCTTGATCCAGTCAGCCCGCTTCAATCTCAAAACCACTCTCACCGGAAGAGCATAAGTCAAGCCCCGACTCTGACACTCGGTAATCGGGTATTTCGCCGGACCCATACTGTAACTGACATATTCCAGACAGGTATTACCGTCATAACTATAGATCGGGAAGACTTCTTCCAATACCTTCTGCAAGCCCTGGCTTTTCCGATTCAGCGGATCAACGTCTTCCTGGAGGAAGTCGACATAAGACCGATGCTGGATTTCCAAAAAATCCGGCATCGCGACCGGATCCTTCAAACGGGAAAATTCATTGCGTACATTCTTTTTTAATTTGGAAATCTGGTTCATACACACTCCTCTAATTCCGGGATCATCGATTTAACTTCAACCGCCGACCGGGTAGATCTTTTGAGCGATACTTTCTCCGCCCTTCCAACTTCACTCCATCCCCCTGATTTACAGCACCGGGGAATCCATATCTATATCCACTTGTCCCGCAAGACTTTTGTGCGAGAGAGTCATCGGCCTTTTGGGCCCCCATCTGACAGCCGACTGCCGGAAGGGATCGGCCAGCAGGCCATCCTCTTCCGGCATCATTGTCCCGGGCTGACGAGTTCAGCCCCTGCGGCCGCTTCAGTGAAGACCACGGCCGATGGGGAAATCATAATTTTCCCTGCGGGATCATATCTGCGTTTTCGATTGATCGGGACAGCCCGGCGTAACTGAATATTACTTCAATTCCGCAGTCGCTCCAACGGCGATTAATTTCTCCTTGACTGCTTCCGCTTCTTCCTTATTCAAGTTCTCCTTTACAGCAACCGGGGCGGACTCGACCAGTTCCTTGGCTTCCTTCAGACCCAGGGAAGTTACCGCCCGAACCTCTTTAATCACCTGGATCTTCTTGCCACCGATATCGGTCAGCATCACGGTGAATTCAGTCTGCTCTTCGGCGGCGGCAACTTCAGCCCCACCGGGGGCGGCCGCCATCATCATCGGAGCGGCAGCGGTGACGCCAAAGGTCTCTTCCAGGGCCTTGACCAGATCGGAAAGTTCCAGCACGGTCAGGGCCGAGACATCGTCGATAATTTTCTTTAGTTTGGATGAGACTTCCGGGCCGGCCTGCTCTTTCTCTGCCGGGGTAACCGAGTCACTGGCGGACGCTTCCGCTTTCTCCGGGACTAATTGCTCCTTGACTTCTTCTGACATTTTTTCCTCCTTGAATAAATAAGCTGACTGGAATTGCTCATTTAGGCTGTTCCGGCCGGGCCGGATCCGTTGTTGAAAATGTGGAATTCAATACTGCCGAAGAGAGCATCCGGAAAGCAACCACAACTCCGGTGCTTGATTCCGGCTTCTCAATTCTGGATACTCTCTTGGGGTAAGTCTCCGGCTCTCTGATCCCGGATGGCATTGATCGTCCCCAGCAGGTTAGTCAAAAGACTGTTCAGAGTTCCGACCAGACCCTGTATGGGAGCTTGCACTCCGCTGCAGACCCGGGCCAGCAGTTCCTCTCTTGAGGGCAGCTGGGACAGACGCACCAGTTCATCATCAGCAAAGAACGATCCCATCCAGTACGCAACCCGAGGGGAAGGGCAACTCTCCGTCTTTTCGAACTCATAGATGGCCTGTAGCAGGCCCGGAAGCTCACTGTCGGTATAAAATACCAGAGTCTGCCCGCTGAGATAAGGTTTGAGCCCATCCAATCCTTTCTCCTCCAGGACCCGCTGGAAAATCAGGTTTTTTACTACCAGACAGCCGCCCCCCTGGCGTTGGGTTTCTCGGCGCAACCGGTTGAATGCCTCCGAGGGCAGACCCCGATAGTCAGCCAGGACCACCGCCTCTCTGCCGTTGATCCGGCGGGCATACTCATTTTTGATTATTCCTTTCTCGACTCTCATAATTCCTATACCTTACAGATAGGGACAGCGGTCTTACCGTTCTCAAACCAGCCGTTAATTAAATTACTGATACCTAAGTTCAACGCTTATTGCGGATGAAATGTGCTAAGATTTTGCTGGCCGACGGGTTGCGAAAACCG
>CAYXKT010000013.1:31407-35174 GCA_964465735.1 uncultured bacterium | reverse complement strand
GAAAGAAGAGCGGAGGAGGGACCAGGTTGCGATGACGATGACGGCGACGATCAGCAGGCTGATGATCGGATCGACAATAAGCCACCCGGTAAAAAGAATGATCACCCCGGCCGCCGCCACCCCCAGGGAGACCCCGGCGTCGGCGGTCATATGCAGGAAAGCGGCCCGGATGTTGAGGTCTTCCTTCTGGCCGGAGAAGAAGAGCAGGGCGGTGACGGTGTTGATGACGGTTCCGATCCCGGCGACGATAATGACGGTCACCCCCCTGACCGGTTCGGGGTCGGTCAGCCGGCCGACCGCTTCCCAGGCGATCCCCCCCAGGGCGGCCAGGAGAAAGATCGCGCCGGCCAGGGAGGCCAGGACGGTGGCCTTGCGGAAACCGTAGGTTCTTCTCTCGGTCGCCCCCCGGGCGGCGAGGAGCGCCGCGCCCCAGGCCAGCAGCAGGCTGACCACGTCGCTGAAATTATGCCCGGCGTCGGCCAACAGGGCCAGGGAGTCGGCCGCCAGCCCGTAGATGATCTCCACGACGACGAAAGCCAGGTTGAGGCCGACCCCGATGGCGAAGGCGCGGTTATACTTGATCGGTCCGTGGTTGTGAGTATCGGCCATTTCTTCACCCCGTCAGGCGTCTGGAACAGAGCAGGAAACATAGTATACAGTATGCGAAGCAGTATTCGTACCGATATTTATTCTTCCCCGGAAATATTCGGGAGAATGATCGATAATATAGCCCGGCTTGTGAACGGGGCGGGGCCGGGCCGGGACCACGAATAAATTGGGAGGTGACGGCGCCCCGGAGGCGGGGTATAGTAATTATCGGCAAAATATTCGAACGATGCGGAAGTGTTTTTTCGAGTTTCGGTCCGGACGACGGAGAGGAGCCCGGGCATTCTTGCCCGGGGCCAAGCTTTCCCGGACAGTAATGTCCGGGCTACCGTATTCTCGTTCGGATTGAAATCGGTTCACGGCGCAGAATTATACTGAGAAGGAAGAATGGAGGGGTCGTTCCGCGCCGGTTGCCGGGGACGAGCGTCCGCTTGAACAATAATATTCCGGGGGACCAGGTATGTGCTGGACGAGAAGACTGAAGAAGCTGTTTCTGATCGCGCTGATTCTCAACTGCCCCGTTCCGGCCACGCCGGCCGCCGTCCGGGAGCGGGACGGGGACATTGAGAATGTCGTGATCATCGTCCTCGACGCCCTCCGGGCCGACCATCTGGGCTGTTATGGATACCACCGTAACACCTCCCCGAATATCGACGCCCTGGCTGCCCGGGGGGTGGTCTTCGACCGGGCGATAGTCCCGGCCGGGTGGACCAAGCCGTCCGTGACCTCCCTGTTCTCCTCGCTGACCCCGGTCATCCACCGGGTTCTCCATTATGAGGACCGCTTCCCCCCCGACCTGTTCTCCCTGGCGGAGATCTTCAGAGAGAACGGCTATTCCACTTATGGCTTCATCAATAACGTCCATATCTACCCTTCGCTCGGCTTCGGCAAAGGTTTCGATGTTTACCGGAAGGCGATGGACCGGGAGATCCTGGATCACCTCCGCCTGGTATTAACCGGAAGGTATCTTGACCTGGAAGACCCCGGCGAAAGTGAGCTGGAAATAATCCGGCGGTTTTTGGAAGAAATCCCGGCCAATAACCTGGTGAAAAACGGCGGTTTCGAAACTCCCGGCGCCGCCTGGACCGGCGCCACCGGGTGGTACGACGGCGGGACCGCCCGGGCCGGGAACTATTCGGTCCACCTGGACAAGGAAGCCTGGCCGGGGACGAATTTTTTCCAGCTCAACCAGAAGATCGTCCTCGAACGGGGGACTGATTACCTCTTCGGCGGTTTTGTCCGGACCCGGGATCTGGATCGGGAGGTCGGTATCGCGCTTTACGAGCCGGACTCTCCGGGACAGAAGTATTTCAGCACCGATAAGATCTCGGGAACCAACGACTGGACGCTGCTGTTGGGCAAATTCACCCCCCAGTCCTCCGACGCCCGGAACCGGACCCCGGTCTGGATCCGGGCGGGGCGGGTGGTCGATTTTCAGGGCGGCGAATTCTGGGTCGATGACGTCTTTGTCATCCCCTTTGCCGACTTGCCCTCGCTCCGGCCGGCCGAACGGATCTTTATCTACGCGCATTTTCTCGACCCCCACGCCCCCTACGATCCCCCCCCGGCTTACCGGGATCTCTTCCGGGGGAAGGGGGGAAAATCGCTGGTCGATAAATACGACGGGGAGATCCGGTGGCTGGACGATCGGCTGGGTCTGCTCTTCGAGACCCTGCAAGCCCGGGGTATTCTCGATCGGACCCTGATCGTGATCACCTCCGACCACGGCGAGGCCTTCGGGGAGCACGGGCCTTTCACCCACGGTCCCAAGTTTTTCCACGAGGAGGTCTCCCGGGTGCCGTTGATCTATTCCAGCCGGCGGCTATTTCCGGAACCGCTCCGTCGGCCGGGCCCGGTGGAGTCGTCAATCGATCTCCTTCCCTCCCTGGTCGATCTGCTGGACCTCTGGGTTCCGGCAGGAGCCGTCTTCCAGGGGCAATCCTATTTCTCCGCCGCCCCTCCGCCCGCGCGGCCGGCATTTCTCTACGAGACACCCCACACCGAGGTCTTCTGGGACGACCTGGCCTACGTGAAGACGGTCAACGACGGAGAATGGAAATACATAACCGACCGTTATCGGGCCCGGTCGGGCGATCTGGAGATCGAGGGGATATGGCGGGGCGAGCGGGGCGTCGAGCTGACGGCGGCCGGCCCGGAGGGAGAAGAGCGGGCGGCTTTTTCCGCCGTCTCCGATCTGGAAGACTCGCCGTTCTTTCAATCCCGGTCCGGGGAAGTCCGGGATGTTCTGAAGAGCGTCTACCTGGCGGCCGAGGGCCGCCGAGCGATGCTCTTCAACCTGGAGGAGGACCCGGGGGAGAAGACCAACCTGGCCGGCCGTTATCCGGAGAAGGTCGCCAGGTACCAGGAGCTGATCGAGGAACGGTTCGAGACCGACCGGCACTTCGGGGAGGGGGTGGAGATATCTCCCGGGAGCAAGGCGGTGATCGGCGAAGAGACCAGGAAAGAACTCCGGGCGCTCGGCTATCTCAACTGATCCGCGGCGGGGCAATTTCCCGAGACTCGTCCGCCCGATGCATCCATATTACCAATCCGGTTGAACGGAATTCAAGGGGGGAAGAATCTGGCTTAATCCCCTAACAACCTGGAGAGACGTCTGACAATGAAGGCCAATTCCGACGCCCCGGACGCCCCGGTCCGGGTGGTGGTGATCGCCACCTATAACGAACGGGATAACATCGTCTCCCTGATCTCCGGCATCCGGGAACACCAGCCCGAATTTCGGGTCCTGGTGGTGGACGACGGTTCCCCGGACGGAACCGGCCAAGCGGTGGCCGGCCTGGCCGGCGGGGACGGCCGGGTCCATCTCCTCTCCCGGCCCGGGAAGGCGGGGTATGGCTCCGCGATCCTCGCGGGATTCGGGGAAGCGCTCCGCCTGGGGGCGGACCGGATCTTCACGATGGACGCCGACCATTCCCACGATCCCCGGGCCCTGGCCGAACTCGACCGGGCCCTGGAGAGCTGCGACGTGGCCATCGGCTCCCGTTACCGGGGCGGGATCCGGGTTCTCAACTGGTCCCCGGCCCGCCTCCTGCTCAGCCTGGGGGCGAACGCCTACGCCCGGCGTCTCCTGCGGCTGGATTTCGCCGACTGTACCAGCGGTTTCCGGGGCTATCGTCAAACGGCGGTCCGGGAACTGCTCC
>CAYXKT010000013.1:0-31307 GCA_964465735.1 uncultured bacterium | reverse complement strand
GACTGTACCAGCGGTTTCCGGGGCTATCGTCAAACGGCGGTCCGGGAACTGCTCCGCGAGCGGATCGCCTCCGCCGGTTACGTGTTTTTGGTCGAGACCCTCTACGCCGCCCGCCGGGCCGGCTACGGCATCCGCGAGGTCCCGATCGTCTATACCGAGCGTCGGGCCGGACAGTCGAAGATGTCGCGGGCGGGGATCTGGGAAGCCGCCTACCGCCCCTGGCTGCTGATCGCCCGGGAACTGTTGGGAAGAAGAAGCCGAAGGGGGGAGGGGAGGACGCAATGAAAGGGAAGACCGCCCGGATCTTTTTACTGTCCGCAATCGTGCTGGCCGCGGTTTTTCTCCGGCTGAAGGGGTTGGCCTTTCAGAGTCTCTGGCTCGACGAACTGATCAATCTCTATAACTCTTCCCCGGCGTATTCCCTGGGCCAGACCATCCGGTTCTGCCGGGAGGTGGAGCATACCCCGCCCCTCTTCTATATCCTGATCTGGGTCTGGCAGCGGATCTGGGGGCCGGGGGAGTTTGCCGCCCGGCTCCTCCCCGCCCTCTTCGGCGTGCTCGGCGTCGGGGGTATCTACTATCTCGGGCGGGAGCTTTTCTCCACGAAAACCGGCCTGGCCGCCGCCGCCGTCACCGCCCTGCTCCCCTTCCATATCCGGTATTCCCAGGAGGCGCGGCCGTATTCGCTGCTCTTCTTAACCGTGGTTCTCTCCTACCTCTTCCTGGTCCGGCTGCTGAGGCGGCCGGAGTGGAAGAACGCCTTGCTTTACTGGCTGTTCACCGTTCTGCTCCTCTACACCCATTACTACGGGCTCTTTGTCTTCGCGGCCCAGCTCTTCCTGATCGCCGTTTTCCTGGGCGGTGCCGGGCGGAAACGAAACCCCCTGATCAAGAAGCTGCTCCCGGCGCTCCTCCTGATCGGGTTGGCCGGCCTGCCCTGGTTTGCAACGCTCTCCCGGATGGTCCGGATCGACTCCTTCTGGATCAAGCCGCCGGCCCCGGGTTTCTTCCTCGGTTTTTTCCGGCAGTACACCGGCTCCGAACCTTACCTCTCCGCGGTTTTCGGGTTGTTGCTGATCGGCTACCTGCTCTCCGGGAAGTGCCGGGAGGAATTTTCCCAGAGCCGGCTCCTGCTCGCCTCCTGGATCTTCATCACGCTCTTCATCCCTTACTTCCGCTCCTTCACTCACCCCCCGATCGTGATCGTCCGTTACAGCACGGCCGTCCTTCCGGCCGTCATCCTGATGGCCGCCCGGGGCCTGACCCTGCTCCCCGATATTAAATTCCGCTATTTTCTCCTGGGGACGGTGCTCCTGCTCCTCCTGGTTAACCTGTTTTACACCCGGGGCGGTTATTACCGGACCGTCGAAAAAGCCCAATGGCGCCAGGCCGCCGAATTCATTATCCTCAACGATCCGGAAGGGGAGTATCCCGTCTGCGGCAACTACGCTTTCGCCTACTACTTCGACTTTGTTTTTAACCGTCCGCGGGAGGTTGTCGGGGTGATCAAGACCCTGCCCGAGGCCCGGGAATGGTACCGGCGGATGGGAGAGGAGCAGATCCCCGGGTTCTGGCTGCTGGAGGTGAAGACGATTGCCTTCAATCCCAGGATCAGGGATTTCTTTGACCGCAAACTGGAAAAGGTCCGCTCGGTCGAACTCCGGGGGGCGAAGGCCGATCTCTATATCGCCGAAAGCCCGTAGGCTTCGCCCGCTTTAATCCCAAATCCGGCTATTGCCGCTCAGATCGTCCGGTGCCGGAATAATCAACAGCCATCCGTTGGCGGTCGGGATGAAGGCGGCCAGGAACAGGAGTAACCGGTATCTGCAAATCAGGTTTTTCCTTGCCTATATATATCCCAGGGCCCGGAGTCTTTCCCGCTCCCGTTCTTGAAACCGGATCTCCTCTCCGGCCGCCCCGCCCCGGATCTCCTCGGCCAGTTCCCGGTTGCGGCGGCGTCGGTTTTCGAACTCTTGTTTCATTTGGTCAAAGAGCGGACCGGAGGTGATCTCACCTGAATGGGTCTCGGCGGGGTCAGCTTCCAGGTCGATGACGATCGTCTCCCCGATGACGGCGTTGTGGAAAAGCTTAACCCCGTCTCCCCGGAGGGCGTAGAGGGCGGGGGAGAGTTCGGTCAGCAGAACCCGCGGCTCCCCGGGTTCCTCCCCGGTAAGCAGGGGTCGGAGGCTGACCCCGGAGATCTTTTCCAGTCCCTTCAGACCGAGCAGATCGAGGAGGGTGGGGGCGATATCGATGATTCCGACCGGGGAGGAGATCGTTTGTCCGCCCCGCGCCCCGCCCGGCCGGCGGATGATCAGGGGGACCCGGATCACCTCCTCGTAGAGGGTGGAGCGGTGGCCCTTGTTGCCGTGTTCGAAGAACTCGTCGCCGTGGTCGCCGGTGACGATGATCAGCGTCCGGTCGAAGAGGCCGAGTTCTTTTAGCTTCGTGATCACCAGTCCCAGGTGGTGGTCGGTGAAAGCGATCTCCCCGTCGTAGAGGGCGATGATCTCTTCGAGATCCTCCCCGGCCATCCCCGGGTAAACCCGGTCGTTGTGGATATAGTCCGTTCCGTCGATATCTCCGCGGTATCCGGGGTTGAAGAGCCGGTCGTAGGGTGCCGGCGGATCGTAGTCGTAATGGGGATCCCAGAAATGCAGGAAGAGGAAGAAGGGCCGCTCGGCGTTTTCTTCCAGCCAGGCAGTGGCCAGTTCGGCGATCCGGGGGCTGGTGGTCTCCCGATGGACTCGGTCCCGCTCGGTCTCGTCGGGGAGGACGGTATCGACGTACCCATCCCGCTCGGAGTCGATGTTGTGATAGAGATCGAAGCCCCGGTCAAAACCAAAGGCCCGGTTCATATAAGGAGAAGAGCAGAAGGCAGCAGTCTGATAATCAGCGGTCTGGAGGGTTTCAGCCAGAGTGGGGACGGCGGGGTGGAGACTGAAGCCGTCGGTGGCGACCCCGTGGACGGAAATATCCTGCCCGGTGAAGAGGGAGATGTGGGCCGGGAGCGTCCAGGAGGTGGTACTGACGTGATTTTTAAAGATCACTCCGTCCCGGGCCAGCAGATCGATCTCCGGCGTGGTATCCCGCCCGGAGCCGTAACAGCCGACGTGATCGGCCCGCAAAGAGTCGATCGAGACCAGCAGGATGTTGGCCGGGCGCGCTCCCGGTTCCTTCCGGCCGCAAGCCAAAACCGCCAGGCAGATCCCGAGCGCGAAAACCCGACCCCAATAAGATTTTGCCCTGTCCGTCAATGAACTCACCGCTCACCTCTCACCGATTCCCCTTGCCCCCTCACCGGAGGTCTGGTTTAATTCTTCCTGTTTACTATAACCCATCGGTAATGATTCATCAATCTCGTCTGTCGAGGAATTGCTGAATAATGGAAACCGCTGATAGTAGCCTGAAAGCTTTCCTCCGCCAGTTCCAGGGCCGGAACCACGGAGGCCTGGTCCAGTTCATCAAGTACGCCATTGCCGGCGGGATGGCCACCATCGTTCACGTCGCGGTATTTTACAGCCTGGCCCTGAAATTCATCCCCGCTCTCGCGCCGGATGACCCCATCTCCCGCCTGATCACTATCCCGCCCCACGGGCTTACCGATGCCGCCCGGGGCTGGCACGCCGCCCTCGACAATTTTATCGCCTTTATGATCTCCAATACCGTGGTCTATCTGATCAACACCGTCTGGGTTTTCGAAAGCGGACGGCACTCCCGGAGCAAGGAAGTGGCCTTGTTCTTTGCCGTTTCCGGTTTTTCCGTTTTCATCGGGACCGGTCTCCAGACCTTCCTGATCGGAAGAATCGGACTCGGCACCAGTTACGCCTTTTTTATCAATGCCGGCGTCTGCCTGCTGATCAACTACGCGGTACGGAAGTTCTTTATCTTCAAGAGATAACTCTTCTTTTGGAATATAATATAATATAATATAAAGAAAGTGCAGTCCCCTGGTTTTTTTCTTGACTTTAGGGCTTCCGGGGGATAATACTGGATCATCAGGATAAATCTGGTCAAAAGCAATTATCCGGGGAGGATAGAGATTATGGAAAAAGTGCAACTCCGAACTTATATTTTCTTGGACAGTATGCAGCCGCAGTTCGCTTCTTTTGTTGCCTCGGCGGCCAAGGGCTTTCAGCCGCTGCCGGGTATGGCAGCCTGCTACGTTGAGGTCGCCCCCGGGATGGCGATCAACGAAGTGATGGACGTCGCCCTCAAGGCTACCGAGGTCAAGCCGGCGATGATGATCGTCGAGCGGGCCTACGGTCTGCTCGAGGTCCACTCCTACTCCCAGGCCAATGTCCGGGAAGCGGGGCAGGCGATCCTCGATTCCTTGGGGCTGAAAGAGGAGCAGAGGATGAAGCCGAAAGCGGTCGCCACCCAGATCATCCGCAAGGTTGATGCTCACCAGGCCCAGTTAATCAACCGTAACCGGTCCGGGTCGATGCTTCTGGCCGACCAGACTCTCTATATCCTGGAGACCGATCCCGCGGGTTATGTTGTCCTGGCTGCCAATGAAGCAGAGAAGGCGGCCGATATTACGCTGATTGAGGTCAGGCCCTTCGGTCGGTTCGGCCGACTTTACCTGGGCGGCGAGGAGCGGGACATTATGGTCGGTAGTGAAGCTGCCCTGGCGGCGATCAAAGCTGTCTCCGGCGTTAGTTCCGATAGACCGGGCGAATAAAAAGCAGTCAGTACAACAACCCTGAAAATTTCTCAGGAAAATTTTAAAAGGAGGAGAACGAGATGGCTGAAGCATTGGGTATGATCGAAACGAAAGGATTCGCGGCGATGGTTGAGGCTTCCGACGCGATGGTCAAGGCGGCCAAAGTTGACTTGGTCAGCTACGAGCGGATCGGCGGTGGCTACGTGACCGCTATCGTCCGTGGTGATGTTGCCGCTTGTAAGGCGGCGGTGGAAGCCGGCGCTCGGGGTGCGGAAAAGGTTGGGGAATTGATCTCCGTCCACGTTATCCCCCGTCCCCACGTCAATATCGAACGGGTGCTCCCGCTGGGCCGCGCTCCGCAGAAAAGTAAATAAAAACACCCGGGGTTTGCTATGCTTTTAGCCAAAATCCGCGGGACGCTGGTCTCCAGCCATAAGGTGGAAAGCCTGGAAGGGCTGAAGTTTTTTATCTGCGAGCAGTTGGATATTACCGGCCAGCCACTGGGTAAGTACATTGTCGCCGCCGACTCGGTCGGGGCGGGTGTGGGTGAGGTCGTGTTATATGTGACCGGAAGTTGCGGCCGCTATACTGATGTTACCGCTAACCGCCCCTGCGATGCCACGATTATGGCGATTGTCGATACCCTGGAAGTTGACGGCGAGACAGTTTACGATAAGTCAGAAGACTCCGGAGCCTGATCTAAGATCAGGCTCCGTTCTTTTCGAGTCGGGGCAGCGGTGGCCGTTTTAATAAGGAATTCTGGGGAAATTTGGAATTTAAATTGATTGGGCTCCGAATTCTGCTCAATCCGGGTTGGTTTTTGTTTCTTGGAGCCCGGCCCCGGATTTGCCGAGCCCAATAGAATTTTCCCGAGGAAAATTTTAAAATGGATATAACAGAACAACAGGTCAGATCAATCGTCCAGACTGTGGTCGCCCGGCTCTCCGGGGGGGAGACCCCGGCTCCGCCTTCGGCCGATCCCCAGATCAATCTCGGTGACGGGGTTTATTCCGGGATCGAGGAAGCGATCGCTGCCGCCACCGTGGCTCAGAAGAAACTGATGACCTTGTCTCTTTCGGTCCGGGAGAAGATGATCGAGGCGATGCGTCAGGCCGGTCGGGATAATGCCGAAAAGCTCTCTCGTCTGGTCGTCTCCGAGACCAAAATGGGCCGGGTGGATTCAAAGATCCAGAAGCACCTCCTGGTCTCCAACAAAACCCCGGGGTTGGAGGATCTCCAGCCGCAGGCCTGGACCGGTGATCACGGTCTGACCTTGCTTGAACGGGCGCCTTTCGGCCTGATCGGAGCGATTATCCCCTCTACCAACCCGACCTCGACCGTGATCTGCAACTCGATCGGGATGATCGCCGCCGGCAATTCGGTGGTCTTTGGTCCCCATCCCTCAGCTCGGGTCTCCTCTCTGACGATGATCCAGATTCTCAACCGAGCGATTGTTTCCGCCGGCGGTCCGCCCGACCTGATTGTGGCCATCCGGGAGCCCTCGATCGAGGCCGCCGGGGTGATGATGAGACACCCCGCGGTCCATCTGCTGGTGGTTACCGGCGGTCCGGGGGTGGTGAAGGCGGCGATGCAGTCGGGGAAGAAGGTGATTGCCGCCGGCCCGGGCAACCCCCCGGTGGTGGTTGATGCTACCGCCGATATCCCCCGAGCCGGGCGCTACATTGTCGAAGGGGCCTCTTTTGACAACAATATAGTCTGCGTCTGTGAGAAGGAGATCTTTGCCGTCGAGTCGATCGCCGACCAGTTGAAAAGAGAACTGATCAAGAACGGCGCCTACGAAATTGACCGGAAGCAGACCGAGGAATTGACCAAAGTGGTGATCGCCGAATTCCCCTCCGCGAAAAACCCGGAGGGGGCGGTCAACAAGAAGTTTGTCGGCCGTTCGCCGAAGACCATCCTCCAGGAGATCGGGGTTACCGTCGGCGATGAAGTGAAGATTGTCCTGGCCGAGGTCTCCGCCGATCATCCCCTGGTCCTGGTCGAGCAGCTGATGCCGGTGACCCCGTTTGTCCGGGTCCCTGACGTCGATACCGCGATCCGGTTGGCGATTGAGGTTGAACACGGCTTTCGCCACTCGATGTATATGTACTCTCGTGACGTGGAGAAACTCTCCAAGATGGCCCGGCTCTGTAACTCCTCGATCTTCGTTAAGAACGGTCCCTGTTACACGGGTCTGGGCCACGGCGGTCAGGGCTACACCTCCTTCAGCATTGCCAGTCCCACCGGTGAAGGGGTGACCAAGGCTTCTGATTTTACGAGAGCCCGTCGCTGTGTCCTGATTGATTACTTCCGCATAGTCTAAATCTGCCGGAAGGCGGTTTTTCCCGATGCGCGAAAGCATTCATTTCTCGGGAACCTTGTCCGGGGCGCGGGTGGTGAGGATTCCCCTTTTCTGAACAAAGCCAAGTCCGACACCTCAGGCTTTAAATCTCGATCAACTGATTAAACCCCCGGTGGTGTCAAATCCTTCCCGATCCGCCACCAATGAGAATGTCCAGTGAGCGAAAAATCCGATAACCTGGTGGAAAAAGTCTGGCGGGCCGGGGTGGTCGGCGCCGGAGGAGCGGGTTTCCCGACCTGGAAGAAGATCGACGCCCGGGTGGAGACGGTAATCGTCAACGGGGCCGAGTGCGAGCCGCTGCTGCGAAACGATCAGCAGATGATGGCTCTCCGGGCGGACCAGGTAGTCCGGGGGCTGACCCTGACGATGGCGGCGACCGGCGCTGTCCGGGGGGTGATCGCCCTGAAGGAGAAATATACCTCCGCCATCGCCGCTCTGAATCGGGAGATCGGGGAGAATGAAGCGATCTCCCTTCACCTGCTGGAGAATGTCTATCCGGCCGGTGACGAGTTTGTCCTGGTTTACGAGGTGACGGGGAAGGTCATCCCCCCCGGGGAGATCCCCCTGAAAGTCGGGGTTCTGGTCAGCAATGTCGAGACCTTTGCCAATATCTCCGCCGCTGAACGGGGTGATCCGGTAGTCTCTCGCTGCCTGACGGTGGCCGGGACGGTCCGGGAACCAAAGACCCTGATTCTTCCGATCGGGACCCCTCTGCGGGCGGCCGTTGATCTGGCCGGAGGCCCGACAATTGAAGATTGGATGATCGTTACCGGCGGTCCGATGATGGGGGCGGCGGTCTCTGATCCCGACCGTCCCCTGACCAAGACCACCTCGGCGGTGATCGTCCTTCCCTCCGAACACCCGGTGGTCCTCCGGAAGACCGCTTCCCTGGAGTTAGACCTGCGCAAGATCCAGGCTATCTGCTGTCAGTGCGATTACTGTACCTTGGTCTGTCCCCGGGCGCTTCTGGGGCACAACTTCAAACCCCATATCGTGATGCGGCAGATCTCGATGGGTCTGCCCATCCCCGGATCGTCGGGGATCAGTGCCGCCGCCCAGTGCTGCGATTGCGACCTCTGTGGAGTCTATTCCTGTCCGATGCACCTTCCGATCGGGCGGCTGAATAAGCAGCTTGCCGGGAGGATGAAGGAGGAGGGTTGGGAGTCGGTCCCCCGGTTGGAGAGCTATCGCCCTTCCCCGATGCGGGAGTACAGTCTGATCCCGGTCTCCCGGCTGACCGCCCGGTTGGAGTTGGCCGATTATGACTGTCCGGCGCCTTTAGAGGAGACGGATTATTCCCCTCCCCGGGTGGAGATCTTGCTCAAGCAGGGGATCGGGAGGCCGGCCGAACCGGTGGTGCGAGAGGGGGATCAGGTCCGAGTCGGCGACCTGGTGGCTGATCTCGAACCGGGGACGATGGGCGCCCGTGTCCACGCCTCGATCACCGGAACTATAGAAAAAATTACCCCGGAAGCGATCACTATCGCCGCTTATTGACCATTGGCTTGCTGACTTCTCGGGTCCCGGCGTCATTATTGATCGACGATCTTATCCGGGGACCGGATCCAACCGCTTTAGAAACGATATGGGGTTCGAACGTTAACTGAAAAAATTTCGAAGAAAAATTCGCAGTACTTTTTCCGGAGGAGAAATATAATGCAAGAGGCCGTGGGATTTATCGAGTTCAACAGTGTGGCCGCCGGAATCTTTACCACCGACGCGATGGCCAAGAAGTCCGAGGTGGTGGTGGTTGATTCCCGCTCGGTCTGCCCGGGCAAGTACATCATCCTGATCACCGGGATGACCGGCCCGGTGGAAGAGGCGCTCGCGGCCGGGATCGGGGCCGGGGCTGACGCGGTCACCGACCATCTTTTTCTCCCCAATGTCCATTCTCTGGTCATTCCGGCCGTTCTGGCCGCCGGACCGGTGGGGGAGATCGATGCCCTGGGGGTGATCGAGACCTTCTCCATCCCTTCCTGTATCCTGGCTGCTGACGCCGCGGCCAAGGAGGCGGAGATCCGTCTGCTGGAGATCCGGCTGGCCAACGGGCTTGGGGGAAAGAGTTTTGTCACCCTGACCGGGGAGATAGCGGATATCGAGGCGGCAATGACGGCCGGGGAGGCCAAGGTCACGGCGATCGGCGCTCTGGTCCGGACTGTGATCATCCCCCGTCCCCATCCGGATCTTTCGCGGTTTATTCTTTGAGCGGATAATCGCTATCAGGATCGAATTCAACTAACCCTCGATATCGATTAAAAAAACTTATGACCATCGAATACGCCATCCGCAGGGAGATAGTGGAGATCGGGCGGAGGATGTACGACAAGGATCTAATCGCCGCCACTGACGGAAACATCAGTTTCCGTCTCTCCGACGACCGGATTCTGATCACCCCGACCGGGAGCTGTCTCGGTTTCCTCAAGTACTCGGAACTGGTCCTGATCGGTTCTGACGGATCAACCCGCTCCCCCGGTCGTCCGACTTCCGAGTATCGCCTCCACCTCGAGGTTTACCGGCAGCGGAGAGATGTCCAGGCGATTGTCCACGGCCATCCCCCGATCTGCACCGCTTTCTCGGTGGCCGGAGAGACCCTGGACCGCTGCGTCCTCCCCGAGGTCGTCTTTACCCTGGGCGCGATCCCTACCGCCCCTTACGGGACCCCGACCACCGATGAACCCCCCCGGATGATCCGGGAGCATATCGGTTCCTGCGACGCGATGATTCTTGACCGTCACGGGACCCTGACCGTTGGTCCGACCCTGCTTGAGGCTTACTATAAACTGGAGAAGATCGAGCATACCGCTCGGATTATCCTGACGGCTAAGAGCCTGGGTCGGGTCCAGGTCCTCAGTAACGAGCAGGTCGATAAATTGCTCCAGGCCCGTAATGATGCCGGACTGACCGGGAAGATTCTTCACTGTGTCTGCGCCGGACCCATCACCGCTGACCGGCGGGGGATCGACGAGGATAACCTGACCCGGGCCATTACCGGGGAAGTGATGAAGATTATCCAGGGGCAGGAAAACGGAGGAAAAAGCTGATGAGCGAAGAGAAAACCCGGGCAGATCCGGGGTCCGAATACCCGGAGATAATGACTATCGAGCAGGCGGCCAGTTACCTCCAGCTCCACAAGCAGGTGGTTTACCGTCACGTCCGGAAGGGGACGATCCCCGCCAGCCGGATCGGCGCTACCATCCGCTTCAAGAAATCGGTCCTTGACGCCTGGCTGGAAGATTCCGCCCTGAAGACCCTCCGCCGGGAGAGAGAACCCGCCGCCTCTTCTCCTCGTTCCCCCTTTGTCTTTGAACTGGATTGAAGGAAGTGTAGAGTACCGGAAGAAAAAGCCCGCCCGGAGGTGGAGCTGAACTATCCCCGGCAAGACCCGGTTTGAAAATTAGCGGACGGCTCCGCAAGCTTTGGAGCGCGGCAGAGGCAAGAATATGAATTGGCTGAAAATCGACACCCCCGGTATTGACGGAGAGAAACTGGAACAAGAGATTGAGGCCGAGGCGGCCGCCCGTTCCGCCGGCATCCCCTTGCCTCGCACCGCCCTGCCCGGGCCTGTGGCGGAGGATTCGGCGGCCCTGATTGAGATCGCCGCCGCCTATTCCTCCGGATGGGATATCGAGACCCTGGGCCGTCGACGGAAGCTCCTCAAGCCCTTCTTGCCCCTGATCTCGAAGGTCCTGGGCCGATTGATGAAGCCGCAGTATCTTTTCAACTCCCTGGTTCTGGAGGTCCTTCACCGGCAGGAAGAGCGGCTGGCCCGGTTAAAGAGGGGAGGGGACCGGGACGGAAAGTCTTGAAGCCGCCCCGCTCAACCGTCGATTTTATCCACCAGCTCTTAAGTGTCTTCGAACCCGACGACGCCCAGGGCCATCAGGCGCTTTACCTGCGCCGGATCTTTTCGGGTTGGGGGGTTGCTTCGGAGATTTACGCCGGCCGGATGGAGGGAGCGAGCGGGTTCGGGGTTCGTCCCGCCGTTGAGCTGGAAGCCGACCGTTCTCACAACGGGATCCTGATCTACCATCTCTCGATCAATTCTCCGGTGGGCGAGATCTTCCGCCGCTCCCCGGCCCGGCAGATTCTCATCTATCACAACATTACCCCCGCGCGGTTTTTTCTCCCCTACGACCTCTTTACCTATCTGGAGTGTCTCCAGGGCCGGCGGGGGTTAACGGCCTTTGCCTCTACCGGTGATCTCGCTCTGGCCGACTCTTCCTTTAACGCCGAGGAGCTCAGAGGTCTCGGTTTCTCCCGGGTCGTCCACCTTCCCTTTCCCCTGGAGACCGGCCGGCTAAAAGGGCCGAGCATTCCCCCTGCCGTCACCGCCGGTCCAGATGACACCGGTCCCGCTATCCTCTTTGTCGGCCGACTCTCGCCCAACAAACGCCAGGAGGATATTCTCGAGGTTTTCTATTATTTTCGGAAAATGTATGCCCCTGACGCCCGTCTCTTCCTGGTCGGTCCCGGACATCTCCCGGCCTATCGGGAATTTTTGGAAAATCGGGTCGTTGAATTAGAGCTGGGAGGGGTGACGATCGCCGGGCGGGTCTCCCGGGATGAACTGCGGGGATATTACCGCGCGGCCGACCTCTTTCTCTGCCTCAGCGAGCACGAGGGGTTTTGCCTCCCCCTCCTGGAGAGTTTTTATTACCGGATTCCGGTGGTGGCTTATGCCGCCGGGGCCATCCCCGAAACCCTGGGCGGGGCCGGGGTTCTTTTGCGGAAGAAAAACCCGGACCGGGTCGCCGCCCTCCTCAACCGGATCCTCACCGACCGGGACCTGCGGGAAAAGATTGTCGCCGGCCAGTCCCGGAGACTAAAAGATATTGAGCGGGACAGTTACGAGGACCGACTCCGGAAATCTCTCGGTCTCTGAGCGAACGATTTAATCAGAAGTAAATCAGCTGCGGGATTTAACTGATGTCAAAGCAAAATATCGTCTGTGGCCCGGGGGCGCACCAGCTGCTCCCCTCCCTGGAGCCGGAGGACGCGATCGGGAACTACGCTCTCTCCCTGCGGGGATTTTTGCGGGAGATGGGCTTTGAATCCCGGATCTTTGTTTACGCCGGAACTTCCGGCGGCCCGGGGGAAGCTCTGCCTTACTCCCGACATCCACGGCACAGCTCCCCGGACAACCTCCTGATCTTTCATACCGCGATCGGCTCTCCCCTGGCTGAGTACTTCGCTTCCTGTCCGGACCGGAAGATCCTGGTCCACCACAACGTTACCCCGGCCCGTTTTTTCGCCCCCTGGGACCGGGAGGTAGCCTACCTCGCCCATCTGGCCCGTAACCAGCTGGAGCTGATCGCCCCGCTGGCGGCAGCGGCAGTGGCCGATTCCCCTTATAACCGGCAGGAACTGCTAACCTTGGGCTCTCCGGACCCGGAGGTGATCCCTCTGATCTTCGACTGGGAACGGTTGGCCGGTCCCGCGGACCCGGAGGTCTTAGAAAAATATGGCGATGGGCGGACCAATATCCTCTTTGTCGGGCGGGTGGCTCCGAACAAGCGACCGGAAGATCTGATCCGGGTCTTTTATTACTATCTCCGAGACTGCGACCCCGCGGCCCGGCTGATCCTGGTCGGAGAGGATCAACGCTTCCCGGTCTACCGGCGGGCCCTGGAGAAACTGGTCCGAGACCTCGGTCTTACCGATGTCATCTTTGCCGGCAAGGTCAGCCTGCCGCAGCTTCGGGCTTACTACCAGACGGCTTCTCTCTTCCTCTGCCTGAGCGAACACGAGGGGTTGGGGGTGCCCCTGGTCGAGTCGCTCTACTACCGAATCCCGGTTATCGCCTACGCGGCGGCCGCTGTCCCCTCGACGCTGGCTGGGTCCGGGGTCCTAATCAGAGAGAAAGATCCTCTCCGCTTAGCCCTCCTGCTCCACCGGATTATTACCGACCCTCAGCTTCGGGAAGCGATCCTCCAGGGTCAGGACCGGAGGCTGAAGTATTTTCAGTCCTTTCCCTACCGGAAAAGCTGGGAGACGGTGGTCCGTTCCCTGACCGGCCACCCCAACCAACCCCCGGTTCCCACCAATTCTTAGCTCCAACCAAACCCCGGCCCAATCAACCCCGGAGTTGACTTTCCGCCTCCCCAGAAGGTACTCTTATTTTACAGATCAAGTCATACCGCTTTTGTTAAATAAGGAGAAATATAATCCTCTCCAGCTGCTTGATCCGCGGTTATAGCCGCCCCGAATTTTATGCTCCATAGAATACTGGAAATATTTGCCTGGCCGGACCTGATCCGGAACCTGGTTTTACGCAACCTCCGGATCCGCTATCAGGGTTCCGCCCTCGGCTTCTTCTGGACAATGCTCAACCCCCTCTTTATGATGGGGATCTACTTTATCTTCATCGCTCTGTTGAAGATACCCATCGACCTCCCCCAGCTTCTGGTTGGAATATTATGCTGGCAGTTCTTCGTAATGTGCCTCTCCGACTCGGTCAACGCCGTTACCGGCTACCCCTCGCTGGTCAAGCGGACCAGTTTTCCTCGGTTGGTCTTCCCCGTTTCGATGGTTATCGCCAACCTGGTCAATTTCCTTCTCTCCCTACTGGTTCTGGCCGCCTTTCTTTTGGTTTATACTCTGGTTTTCGGCCACCCGCTCCACCTCGGACCTTCCTGGCTGCTCTTGCCGCTGGCCGTGCTGCTCCAGACGGTCCTGATTTTGGGTCTGGCCAGTTTCTTTGCCTGCTGGAATGTTTACTTCCGGGACGTCGAGCATATAATGTCGATCATCCTCCTGGCCTGGTTCTTCTTAAGTCCGGTGATGTACCCGCTGGCTTTGGTTCTGGAGAAGACCGCCGGGCGGTCCCCGGTCCTTCTCAACCTCTACCTGCTCAACCCGATGGCTTCGCTGATCACCCTCTACCGGTACGCTATTTTGGGGACCCCGGTCCCGGAAAATATCTTTTTCTACCTCTCGCTTTTCCTCGCCCCGCTGATTTTTATCTTAGGAACGGCGCTTTTCCTGAAGAAAGAACCCTATTTCGCCGATGAGATGTAAATGAAAGTTGTCGAGGCTTACAACCTGTCGAAGAAGTTTAACCTCCGCCATAGCGGAAGGCGGTCGCTGAAGTCTTCGGTTATCGAGCGGATTATGCATCGGGAGCGGCGGGAGGATTTCTGGGCTCTGAAAGATATTAACTTCTCGGTGGAGCAAGGTGAGATCTTGGGGATCATCGGTCCGAATGGTTCGGGCAAGACTACCCTCCTCTCCATCCTGGCCCGGACAATGGTCCCGACCACCGGACGGGTCGAGGTCCGGGGCCAGGTCTCCAGCCTCCTCGAACTGGGGGCGGGGTTCCATCCTGATCTGACCGGGCGGGAGAATATCTTTTTAAACGCTTCCATCCTCGGCATCCCCCGGAAAACCGTGGAGGCGAAGTACGAAGAGATCCTGGAGTTCTCCGGCCTGGCCCGTTTCATCGAGACCCCGATCAAGTTCTACTCTTCGGGGATGAATGTCCGCCTCGGCTTCTCAATCGCGGTGTCGGCCGACCCCGATCTTTTAATCGTTGACGAGGTCCTGGCGGTGGGCGACGAGTCCTTTCAGAAGAAGTCGGCCCGAAAGATCCAGGATTTTATGGCGGCGGGCAAGACCATCGTGGTTGTCTCCCACGATATGAATATGATCCGGAAGTTCTGTTCCCGAGCCCTCCATCTGGAGGCGGGTCAGATCGTCAATACCGGCCCGGCCCGGGAAGTCGTGGAGAGCTACGTCCGGAGGGTTCAGACCACGATGGCCGGTCTTGGTCCGGTGACCGGGCTTCCCCACGAGTGGGGGACCCGGGAGGCGGAATTTATCTCGGTCAAGATTACCGACGGCGAGGGGCAAGAGACCCGGAACTTCAAGCCGGGGGAGGGACTATCCGCTGAGATCGAGTTTTTCGCTCGAGAGGAGATTGCCGATCCGGTCTTTGGCTGCGCGCTCCACAACGAGGATTTCGTCCTCTGCCTGGGAACCAATACCCAGCTGGCCGAGTACCCGATCAAAAAGATCTCCGGCCCGGGAAAGATGACCCTCCGGATCAGGGACCTCCCTCTCCGGGGCGGCCGCTACTACCTCTCTCTCTCCCTCCACTCCCGGGACCACACCATCAACTACCACCGTCAGGAGTACTTCCATCCCTTCACCGTCGAGTCATCTCTCCCCGGCGAAGGTATTCTCGGCATCCCGGTGGAGTGGGAGAGGGGGTGAGGAAATAAAGTTAAAAGTTACGGCTTGCGGTCCCATTCAATCCGAATGATACAGTGTTGTAGAAGCAGGAATCACTCAAAGCTTACCCCAAAAGACATTGAATGCAATTCCCACCTCGGCTCCGCGGCGGGGAATCCTATTTAATCCCATTCCATCATCTGTTAATAATAGGGGGATGAGGCCGGGAGAAATCAGATAATCCACGGTTCAGGAGAAAATATGACAATAGATAACACCTTTGAGATCGCCACCCCGGGGGTGGATGTCCCCCGGATCGTCGCTCAGATCCAGAGCCGGATCGAGGAGAAACGTCAGGCCGGGGTCTATGACCGTTACAACCTCTCGGCGATCAAGGCGATCGAGATGGACAACTTAAAGAGCGACGAGGCCTACCTCGAGTACTACTTGAGGACCATCTGGCGGGCGGCCGATATCGACCTCGGCGACTTCGAGATCCCCTCCAAGACCCCGATGATCGGGAAGCCGGTGGTCTGGCTGAAGAAGCTGATCTGGAAGCTTCTGAAATTTTATACTTTCCGTCTCTTCTCCCAGCAGAAGGACTTCAACGCCAAGATGGTCAGTGTCTCCGAGGGGATCAACCGGAAGCTGGACCGGAAGCTGGCGGTCCTGGAAGACCGGTTGGAGCGACTCTCGGAGTGAACGGCGGCCGGAAAAGTTGGAAGATCGCCTATGTCTGTCCTCGCTACCTTCCGGGGACTGCCGGCGGGGCCGAGGTCCTGACTAGGTCCTGGGCGGAGCGGATGGCGGCTCGGGGGCATATCTCCGAGGTCCTCACCACCTGCGCCCGAGACCACATCACCTGGGAGAACTACTATCCCCCGGGGGAGGAGACTGTGGGCGGGGTTACTGTCCGCCGGTTTCCGGTCGAACCCCCCGATCCGGCGACCCATCGGGGGTACGAGCAGCGGATACTGAGAGCCGAGCGGTTGACTCGGGAGGAGGAGGCTGCCTGGCTGAAATCCGGTGTCTTTAGCCCCGCTCTGCTTGACTTTATCCGGGAGCGGAAGGACGATTACGATTGCTTTATCTTTACCCCCTATCTCTTCGGGGTGACTTACTTTGGCCTGCTCGAGGTCCCGGAGAAAGCTATCCTGGTCCCCTGCCTCCACGATGAGCCGACCGCCTATCTGCGGACCACCCGGGAGCTTTTTCTCCGCGCCGCCGCCGTCTTCTTCAACGCCCCGGCGGAACGGGAACTGGCTCTGCGGATCGCCGATTTCGGCTCGACGCCGACCGCGGTTATCGGTCTCGGCGTTGAATCTCCGGATCAACTTGACCCGGATTCATTCCGGGAGAAATACCAGCTTGACTCTCCCTTCGTCCTCTACGCCGGCAGGCGGGAACTGCTCAAGAACACCCGGCTCCTGATCGAGTATTTCCGGGCGTTTTGTCGCCATCAGTCGGCCGATCTGAAACTGGTCCTGATCGGGACCGGGGCGGTGGAGCTGGGAACGGAGGATCGGGGGAAGATCGTCGATCTCGGTTATCTGCCTGAAGAGGAGAAGTGGAACGGCTACTCGGCGGCCTCGGTCTTCTGCCAGCCGTCGAACAACGAGAGTTTCTCCATCGTCCTGTTGGAGGCCTTTGCCGCCGGCTGTCCGGGTCTGGTCAGCGCCTTCTGTCCGGTCACCCTCGATCACTGTCTGCGCTCGGCGGCCGGCCTCTTTTACCGGGATTACTTCGAGTTCGAGGAGGCACTGCTCCTGCTGGCCCGGGACCGGGACCTGGCTGCGGCCCTCGGGGCCAACGGCCGCCGTTACGTCCGGGATTTCTTTTCCTGGAAAGATGTCCTCGGCCGGTTGGAGATTGCCCTGGAGAAGGTTTTTGGAGGTGGACAATGATTGAGATTCACCAGATGGTGGCCGGGTTCTCTTCCGGCGATGCGATCAGCACCTACGCCCGGGAGCTCCAGAAGATCTTTCGCTCCTGGGGCTGCGCCTCGGAGATCTACGTTCAGCCCTCCTCGATCGACCCCGCCGTGATCGATCTCTGCCGGCCCCTGGCTTCTCACCGGGAGCGGTCGCGGCGGGAGAACATTATGATCTATCATTTCTCGATCGGGGCCTTTGCCAGTGATTATTTCGCCTCTCTCCCCGATCGGAAGGTGATGATCTATCACAATATCACCCCGGCCCATTTCTTCGCCCTCTTCAAGCCCGAGCTGGCCTCCTTTCTGGAGAAAGGCCGGCGGGAGTTGCGGGATCTGGCCGCGGTCACCGAACTCGCCCTGGGGGTCTCGGAGTACAATCGGAAAGAACTCGAGGCGGCCGGGTTCGAAAAGACCGGGGTGGTACCCCTGGCCGCCGATTGGTCGGGGTTGGAAGGAGCGGTGAGCCGGAAGGTATTACGCCGCTGCCGGAAGTGGGGAGAGATCATTCTTTTTGTCGGCCGGATCGTTCCCAACAAGCGCATCGACAACCTCTTAAAGACCTTCTACTACTTCAAGCTGATCAAGCCCGATGCCCGTTTGGTCCTGGTCGGGAAGTACCTCGACACCCCGGTTTACTATGACTACCTCCAGACCATCATCCACGATCTGGGCCTGTCCGATGTGATCTTTACCGGGCATACCACCGATGCCGAGTTGCTGGCCTATTACAGCTTGGCTGACCTCTACCTCAGTTTAAGCGAGCACGAGGGTTTCTGTCTGCCCTTGCTGGAAGCGATGCACTTTAAGATCCCGGTCCTGGCCTACGCGGCCGCCGCCGTCCCTGATACTCTCGACGGCGCCGGGGTTTTAGTGAAGGGGAAGAATTTCCCCGAGATTGCCGAGTTGGCCGCCCAGCTGATTGACGACCGGGAATTTCGCCGGAAAATCGTTGAAGAACAGAGCCGACGCCTGGAAAGGTTCCGCTCCCTCCCCCTCAATTCCGCGCTCCGGGACCTGCTCCGCCCGGCGCATTCCCCTACCGGAGCAATAACTCCTCCCGGTCAGGGGAGCGCTGGAGCAGATCGTTCATCGCCTGTTGAATCCGCGAATACTCCCTGAAGTCCGGATGGCTCCGGTCGTCCTCGCACTGTGACTTGTAGTGATCCGCCGCGGTGATAAGTTCCGCGAAGCCCGGGGTTCTCTCCGCCTGCTGCTCCGTCGGGTAGCGGTAAGGGAGGATCTTCAGCCCCGGATTGAGCCGGGCCACCACCCCAAAGAACCTTTCGATCAGAAAGGGGACAAAATGATATCCCCGATGGTCGTGCACGGTCTCCTGCCAGGGTCCGACCTCTTCTTGCCGGTATTTTTTCAGCACCGTCATTACCTTCCTGACCAGGGATAGATATTCCCTCCAGAACCGCGGCCCGGCGACCAGATAATTGCAATAAGCGGTGGTGGCGAACCCATCGATATAACTGCCAAGATCGGCTTCAATCCCGGCGGCTTGGAGCAGGTGTTCGCCGTGCCCCTTGATCCCGGGGTGCCAGCGTTCCCCCTGCTCCCAGACACTGGCGAAGAGCGCGGTCTGCAGTGTCATCGGGTTGAAGATGTAGCAGTCATAACCGGGATGAGCAGAGATAAAATCCGCGACATCCTGACTGCTCAAGTTGCTTTTCTGTCGGAACTTCCAGCTGAAAAATCCTGTCATCTCACGGCGCCGCCGGAAGGGATGTCTTTTCCAGTTCCGGATGATCGCCCAGAGTTCAGCCAACTCCGGGTGGGGGTTTTTCCGGTTGTCCCAGGGAGAAAAACCTTGATCCAGGTATTGCTTCTGATCTTTGCGGTAATAAATCTGGTGGATTCTAATATCAGTCATATTTTGTCCGGTCAGTTCGAGGATTCACTTTTTTCCCACCGGGGAAGGCGGACCCGATTGGAGACGCTGCCGGTAGGCTTCTCGAACCCCGGTCATAAAGTGTCGGTGGAGCCAGAGCCGGTAGAGCAGATTCGGTAATTTGACCTGCCGGCGGTCGCACTCCCGAAGAAGCCGTTCCGCCACCCCGACCAGCCTTTCCTCCAGCCGCGGTGATTGGAAGCGACCCGGGACGGAGAACGGAAAATAAGGTTTCAGTTCCGGCCAGCGCTCGACCATCTCCACCCAGAGTTTTCCCAGCATCCGCTGGCGGCGGCAGAAATCCCCGGCGGTCATCGGATGCCGATGGTGAACAAGGCAGCCCGGTTCGTAAATAATCCTCATCCCTCGAGCGCAGAGCCGGTAGCCGAGTTCGCAGTCTTCGAAGGCTGCCTTATGGAACCAATCATCGAAACGGATCCTGGCTAAAAACCGGGTCGGCAGGGAGAGGTTGCTGGTGTAGAGGCTGGTGAAGGGAACTTCCTCTCCGGCCCGGAAATGACCGAAGCCGAACTGGTGGCCGTGGATATTGATAAACTCCAGCAGAGATGTGACTGTCATCCGCTCCCGGTCCCAGTCGGTAAACCCGCAGACCGCGCAGGAAAGACCGCGTTTGGTATGAACGGCAATATGATTCTTCAGCCAGTCGGGATCGGCGATCATATCGTCGCCTAAAAAGGCGATTAAATTCCCGGCCGCCAGATTCAGCCCCCGGTTCCGGGCCGCCCCCGGACCCGAATTATCCTGCTGGGCGGTCTTGAAGATAAACGGCAGAGATTTTCGGCCGGCGAATTCGGCCAGGATCTCCGGGGTCCGGTCGGTTGATCCGTCATCGACCACGATCACTTCCCGGGGCGGCGCACTCTGTTGAATCAAGGCCTCCAAACAGTCTTCGAGGTAGGAAGCGCGATTGTAAGTCGGGATGAGTACCGAGACCGCGATCGGCTCCGGCGGCTTTCGGGACGGCCGGTCGGGGATGAACTTGATCTTCTCTACCGCGCACCACCAGAGCCGCCGCCGGGTCGAATAACCGGAGGCGTCGGCGATGATCTCTATCGACAGCTCTCCGTGGGCGTTGGAGACCGCCGGGCAACTGACCGTAACCGGCTCCCGGCTTTTTAGCGCTGTCCATCGGGAGACATTTTCTCCGCAGACCACCCGGACTGAGCCGCTATTGGCCGGGGTCATCAGGCCGACCCGAACCTCGATCCGGCCGGAGGTTTGCGGGGCCACCCGGAGCCGGCAGCGGGACAGGTACATCAGGGTTCGAGATCGTCTGGACCGAAGCTCGGCGATCGGGCCCCAGCCCCCCGAAAGGCGCCCGATCGCGGAGTCTTCGGCCGGAAACAATTCCGGTTGGAGAAAGAGTTGGTCGAACGGCAGGCTCCAGCCAGTAAAAGGATCGACCCCAAACGGGAACCAGGGACGGGGCTGGATCAAGCCCTGTTGGAAGAGTTCACTATCTTTGCGTCTCCGCCGGGATTGGATGAACTTCCGCTGCCGCAGTGTGTCGCCGATCCGGGCCAGGTTCCAGCACCAGGCCCCGGCGATCATCCCGGCCGCCGCCAGGGTTCCGGCCAGCAGCCGCGGGAGGGCCCGTGGAAGAGAAATAAGTCCTCGCCGGCCCTCTCCCGTCCCGGCGGAGAGCGCGGTTAAACGGGCCAGAACCTGGGAAGCCATCAAGACCCCCAGGACGGGGAGCAGATGCCGGGCCTGGTAGTTCTTCAGCGAGCAGCGCATACTGTGGCGGAACCCGAGTCGGGCAATCCACTCCGCGTTCGGGCGGGGACCGGTGCCGCCGCCTTCGTAATGGAGGACTACCGATTTTCCGGTGATGACCACCCGATAGCCCATTACCCAGAGCCGCCAGCCCAGATCGACGTCTTCGTGATAGACCGGGAATAACTCCACGTCGAGGCCGCCGCAGTCCAGTAACAGTCGGCGGCTGATCAGCATCGCCGCCCCGGAAGGAAAGAGGGTTTCCTCGACTTCCGGCGCGCCCTCCAGGCTGGCCCGGGGCCAGCCGAGCCGGCCCTGGTAGCCGTAACCCGGCCGGGTCATCTTCCCCCCTCCGAAGTTGATCAACTCCGGGTTATGCATATAGAACAGGGTGGAGGAGACGGCCCCGATGGTCGGGTCCGATTTCAGGGTCCGGACCAGTTCGGAGAGCCAATCGGGAGTTACCTCGGTATCGTTGTTGAGAAAGCAGACCAGAGGCCGGGAGCATTGGCGGACCCCGGTCATCAAGCCCCCGGAGAACCCCCGGTTTTCGCCGAGGGCGATCACCCTCACATCGGGGTGATTCTCCCGCAACCATTCGGGCCCGCCGTCGGTAGAGCCGTTATCGACTACCAGGATCTCGAAATTGACCCCGGTGGTCCGCTTCAGGGCCCGCAGGCAGCGGGGGAGGTGCTGTTGGCCGTTGAGGTTGGGGATGAGAATTGTTACCCCATCATCCTCGATTTTTCGGTCCGCTCCGGTTCCCACGAAAGTCTCCGCAGAGTTATCATTAGCAGGATGTGAGTTCATCAGTAATTATTACCTAAATTGAGCGATTCTATGCGGCGAACTGCACCAATCTTTTGCGTCCGAACGGATATTGAAAATCCTCGCCATATCTCCTGGATATGGCTGCGGTTTTCGCAACCCGTCGGCCGGCAAAATCTTAGCACATTTCATCCGCAATAATCGCTCAACTTAGGTATTATTATGATTTGTTTCCCGAGTTTTGTCTTCACGAAACAGCGGCTATAACCTTAATCTTTGTCGAGAGGGAATGTTTCAAGACTGAAATAATCTTCCGGCAAGAAGGGGGCCGGCAATCATAACGGGCTAAAATCCGGTCATAAAGGTCGGCCACCATCCGGATCAGATCCTCACCGCGAGGGAGACCGGAGAAATACGCGCTCAGTCCCATCTTCACCAACCGGAAGCGCAGATAGTTGTTGGGGAGGAGAACGAAGCTCTAACCCCGACTTTCGCTCCAGAGGGTGATCGGCGCCAGTTCGGGTCGGCCGAGGCGGAGGTGTTCGGCCAAAAAGTCGTTTCCCGGCCGGTGGTTTAAGCCGATCTTTCCTCCTCCACGACCTGTTATCTGAAAATAGGCGCCCCGCTGATGACCCCGGCTCGGCTCACCCGGTTGATCTCGGCAAGAAACTTATTTCGGTGATCAGCATCGATAACTCCGGGACGTCAAGAGAGAGGGCCAGATCGAAGGTCATTCTCTCGCGGGGGAACTTCATTGCCTAAAATTTATCATACAACCCCGCCGGCCGCCTAATGAAAAAGGCCACCGTGGGGGCGGGCCCGCCGGCAAAAGGCTTGCGGTCAGCTGCGGTAACCAATATATTGACAGTATGAACTTTTCTCCTTTTCGCTTTCTTGGCCGGAATCATTATCTGCTCTTCGCGCTGGTGAAGAGAGATGTGACGGGGAAGTACCGCGGTTCCGTCTTCGGCCTGCTCTGGTCGATAGTCGAGCCGATGGTCCTGCTGGCGATCTATACCCTGGTCTTCGGGGGGTTGTTCCAGTTGCGGCTTCCCTATGATACTTCCATCAGCGCTTACTCGCTCTATATCTTCTCCGGCCTTTTGGTCTGGCTGGCGATCAGCGATGGGATCAATCGCTCCACGACCGTGATCATCGATCACGTGAATATGGTGAAAAAGGTGATCTTCCCGGCGGAGATTCTTCCGCTTCAGGTCATTCTCTCCGCGATCATCCACCAGCTGATCGGCCTGGCGGTACTGGCGGCGGGGTTGATCATTCTGGGCAAAGGCGTCTTCTGGTCCTGGCTCCTCTTCCCTCTGCTTTTCCTGCCCCAGTTTCTGATTACGGCCGGGATCGGCTGGCTGGTGGCCAGTACCGCTGTCTTTATCCGGGATATCCGCCAGGCCGTGGCCCTGGGGACAGTCTGCTGGATGTTTCTCACCCCGATCTTTTATCCTGAGGACCTGATCCGGACCGCCTTCGAGGGACGGTTCGCTTTCTGGCTTACCCTGAATCCGGCCGCCGCCCTGCTCCACAATTATCGGCTCATCTTTCTGCAGGGAGCGGTCCTCGACTGGCTGACTTATCTCTATCTGACCGGGCTGGGGTTGGTGCTCTTTTCCGGGGGCTGGTGGTGGTTTAAGAAAACTCAAAAATCTTTCGCCGACTTGATTTGACCGGCCAACCTTACGGAATTGATTATGGGCGAAATTGCCATCTCACTAACTGGAGTATCCAAGAAGTTTCCGATCTATGACAGTCCGCTGCAGCGCTTGCGGGAAGCGGTGCACTGGAAGCGCAAGCAGTTTCATCGGGAGTTCTGGGCCCTTCAGGATATCTCGCTCCAGCTGGAGGCGGGGACGACCCTGGGCATCCTCGGACAGAATGGTTCCGGCAAGACCACCATCCTCCAGCTGATCTCGGGGATTATGGCCCCCACCAGTGGTGAGATCGAGGTCCGGGGCCGGGTGGCGACCATCCTCGAACTGGGGGCAGGTTTCAACCCCGAGTTTTCCGGCCGGGAAAACGCTTTTTTAAGCGGGCTGATTCTCGGTCTTTCCCCGCGTGGTATCAAAAGCAAGATGACTGAGATCATCGACTTCGCCGAGATCGGCGAATTCATCGATCAGCCGGTCAAGACCTACTCCAACGGGATGTACGTCCGACTGGCCTTTGCCGTCGCCGTTACCCTGGATCCGGATATCCTCCTGATCGATGAAGTTCTGGCGGTCGGGGATACCTATTTCCAGCATAAGTGCGTCCGCAAGATCCGGGATTTTCAGGGATTGGGCAAGACCCTGGTTTATGTTACTCACGATGTCGAATCGGTCCGCAACATCTGTCACCAGGCGATCATCCTGGATTATTCCCGCCTCCTGGCCTCTGGAGAAGCGGGGCCGATCGCCGCTCGTTACCTGGCCTTGATCGACAACCGGGAACGGGAGAGCGCCTTGACCGGCCGGCCGTCGGCGATCGGGGGGATACCGGCCGATTACAGCCGCTACGGGAGCAAGGAAGCCGAAATTACCGCGGTTGAGATCCTCGATGACGATGGCAAATACCGGACGGTATTTAATTATGGAGAGAATTTCCATCTCCGGTTCCGGGTGCTGATCCACGCGGATATCAACCGGTTTGTCCTCGGAAACATCTTTCGCAACCGTTTCGGGTTTAATGTTTTCGGTACCAATGCCGACTGGCTCGACCTTCCGACGCCGGATCTGAAGAAAGGCGAGGTCTGCCAGGTTACCTTTCATCATCGGGCCAATCTGGCCGAGGGCTCCTATTCTCTCAACCCCGCCGCCTCCGCGGTTACCGGAAAGAGGACCTATCGTACTCTGGACTGGATCAATAACGCGGCCATTATCGAGATCAAGAATCCTCAGCTGATGGAAGGTTATGTCAGCCTCCCCACCCGGATCGACTTCGAGAAGGTCAGCCCCGGATGTGTCACCCCGGAAGCGAACAGCTCCCAAAGAGAGAGATGACCGGCGACGCCAAGGGAAGAAAGCGGGAGGGTCGGGGCGGCGGAGGTCCGGCCGATCCGACCGGAAAGATAATATTGGTCTTGATACTGGTCTCGTCATTGTTCTTTGGTCTGTCCACGATCCTGATTGTCCCGCCCTGGCAATCGCCGGATGAGCCGACTCATTTTGAGTATGTGAAAGTTCTGGCCCTCGGCGACCCGCCCTGGTCGCCCCGGCCCCGCCCTGGACTCCAGGGGGAGATCATCCGCTCTCTCGACCGCTATGATTACTGGCGGTATGTCGGAGTGGAGCGTCCCTCGCCGCTTCCCGGTGTTTTTCGCCAGGTTCCGTTTTTATCCTCCGCCCCGGGCCAGATTGGGAAGAACCCTCCCCTTTATTACTATCTGGCCTCTCGGGTCCTCCGGTTCTTCCCTCTCCGATCACTGGAGTCGGAACTCTACCGGCTCCGTCTGCTTTCCCTCGTCTTCTCTCTTTTGACCATAGTTCTGGTCGCCGGCTGTGCCGGCGAGGTTTTCGGCCGATCTTCCCCGCTGGTCCCGGCCGCTACCGCGGTGGCGGCTTTCCTCCCCCAATTTTTGATTATCGGGACCTCGGTCAGCCCCGACCCCGCCATCAATCTGGTCGGGGCGGCGGCGATCTATCTAATTCTCCGCTCCCAGAAGTTGGGGTTTGCCTGGTGGAGGATCCTGGCGGTCCTTTCCTGCCTTGGTCTGGGAATTCTGGCCAACTATAAGGGCTTGATTATCTTAGCCGCACTTCCGGGGGTAGCGGTTATCCATCTCTTCTTTCATCGGAGAAACCTCATCTCCCCGGTCCGGGCAGTGGGTTGGATCGGACTGACCCTTGGCATCCTGGTGGTGGGTTATGTTTCCCTGGTCTGGTACTATCCGGGTATCGCCCGGGTCTTTATCGTCCGGTTGAATATTTTATTCTCGACGATTGTTTCGTATCTGCTTGGTCAGACTTATATCCCTCCGGGTTACCGGGCCTGGTTTAACCACGAGTTATTTAAGAGCTTCTGGCTGAAGTACGGCTGGCTGAAGTTCGAGCTTCCGGCGGCCGTCTATCACGCCCTGAAAATGGTTACCCTCCTCTTTCTGCTGGGGATCGGGATCTGGTTTGCCCGCTGGGTGATGGCCTGGGGGCGGCCCCGGACCCGGGAAAGGGAGGCGGTAGTAACCCTGCTTTTCCTGGCCGCGGCGGTGTTGGGGGCATTTTATTTATTCTGGGGACTGCGGGGGATTTATGTTGTGGGCCAGGGGCGCCATCTTTTTTTAGTGATGCCCTCCTGGGCAATCCTCTTTACCCTCGGCTGGAGCTCTCTGCTCCCCGCCCGTCTGGAGAAGCTGGTCGGTTATGGGCTGACGATCGGGTTCTTTCTCTTCGCCGCCGTCTCAATCCTGTTTTTTATCCTTCCGACTTTTTCCTGATCCGACCGGTAATCTTAATAGGGTGGAGAGATCTGCAATGAAATGAATCAAGGAGGATAATTAATGACATTCTTATCGGATATTGAGATTGCCCAGCAGACCGGGATGAAACCGATAACCGAGGTGGCGTTACAGCTTGGGATTGGAGTAGAGGATCTGGAGCACTACGGAAAGTATAAGGCCAAGGTCTCTTTCGATCTCTGGGAGAGGATCAAGGATGGCCGGGACGGAAAGTTGATTCTGGTCACCGCGATCACACCCACCGCCGCCGGGGAGGGCAAGACCACGATCTCGGTCGGACTGGCCCAGGCCCTGGCCCGAGTCGGGAAGAAGACCACCCTCGCCCTGAGGGAACCATCTCTCGGTCCGGTTTTCGGGGTCAAGGGTGGAGCGGCGGGGGGAGGTTACAGCCAGGTGGTTCCGATGGAGGAGATCAATATTCACTTTACCGGTGATCTCCACGCGATCACGTCGGCCCATAATCTCCTGGCCGCTCTGCTGGATAATTCTCTCCAGCAGGGAAACCGGCTCAACATTGATCCCCGGAGGATTGTCTTCAAGCGAGTAATGGATATGAACGACCGTTCCCTTAGGGAGATAGTTATCGGTCTGGGAGGTAAATCCAATGGAGTGCCGAGGCAGGATGGCTTCGATATTACCGTGGCATCTGAGGTGATGGCTATTTTGTGCCTCTCGATCTCGATCTCCGACCTCAAAGACAGGTTGGCCAGGATAATCGTCGCCTACGATGACGACGGTCAGCCGGTGACCGCCGGGGATCTGGAGGCTCAGGGGGCGATGGCGATGTTGCTCAAGGACGCGCTCAAGCCCAACCTGGTTCAGACCCTGGAGCACGTCCCGGCCTTCATCCACGGCGGGCCTTTTGCCAATATCGCCCACGGCTGCAACAGTGTGATGGCAACAAGATACGGTTTGAAACTGGCGGATTATTTTATCACCGAGGCGGGTTTTGCCGCCGATCTGGGGGCGGAAAAATTTCTGGACATCAAGTGCCGCGTCGCCGGACTCCGGCCGGACGCTGTAGTCATCGTGGCCACAGTAAGGGCGCTGAAGGTTCACGGCGGGGTGACCAAAAAAAGGCTGGGAGAGGAGAATATGGCCGCCCTCGCCGCCGGGATAGCGAACCTGGAGAAACACATCGAAAATATCCAGGCCTTTGGCCTTCCGGTGGTGGTGGCAATCAATGTCTTTACCACTGATACCCCGGGAGAACTGGCGCTGGTGGAGGAAAAGTGTGCCGCACTGGGGACTCCGGTTGCCTTAGCCAAGATCTGGGCTAAAGGAGGAGAGGGCGGGATCGACTTAGCTGAGCAGGTTATAGCCGCCTGTGACCGGCCTAACGACTTCCATTATCTCTACGACGAAAATCTCTCTCCCCGGGAGAAGATCGAGACTATCGCGACCCGGATCTATGGTGCCGAGGGAGTGAACTTCCATCAGAAAGCCTTGAAGGATCTTAAAGCCATCCACGATCTGGGACTGAATCAGCTGCTGGTATGTATGGCCAAGACCCAATCGTCGCTATCCGATAACCCGGCACTCAAGGGCCGGCCCCGGGGATTTACGCTCACCGTCCGGGAGGTGCGGATCTGCGCCGGCGCGGGATTCCTGGTCGCCATAACCGGGTCAATCATCACTATGCCGGGTCTGCCCGGGAAACCGGCGGCCCTCTCCATCGATGTCGATGGCCAGGGGAAGATCTCCGGGTTGTTCTAACGTCGTGTTCCAGGATGAATGCGCGATAATCTCAATCCATTGGGGGGGAGAGAATAGACTGTTTGGTCACTTTGTTCCTCGCGATGACAAATTCTATCCGGCTTGAGGGTTTCGTTCAGACACTCAATATGAAACACTATGCCAACCAATTCTTACCAGTCCAGGGTGGTTTGACTTTCCTTTCTGCTTCCCGCAAGGTAGCTGCTGTCCTAATCCCCAGGGAAGTTTTTCCAGTAGAAGTTGTTGACGAGGGTGGGGCCACTCGGCACTCCGGAGAATCCTGATCAATTATCTTCCTTCCGGATTTTTTTCGATTCGAAACGGAAGATACTTTTCAGCCACCGCCGGAGTCTTTCCCAGATATTGCCGCGTAGTTGATGGAGGATCTCCTCCCGGCGCCTTTCGATTGACTCGATCTCCTCGCCGGTGAACTCCTTTCGCAGGAGGTTCTCGTCAACCTCGGCCGCGAGCATCTTCAGCAGGTCGCCCTCGAAACGAACTATGGTTGCTTCAATCTCCCTCCAACCGAGGTTCCGGCAGGCGGTCAACCGTCGATGCCCGGCGATCAGTCGGTAGTTTTCGTCGACCAGGATCGGGTTTAAAAGTCCGACTTTCCGGATGGAGTTTTCCAGGGTCGCGGTATCCCCCAGTTCCTGGCGGATTCGCAGTTCTTCCTTTATTGTGATCTCATCAATCGGTATCTTCATCGTGAAATCGCTCCCGTTGTTAATAGGTTTGTATTTACGTTCTCGCTCTGAAATAGTATAATAAAAACTTATGATTTGGCAACGTTATAATAGTCAGGTGAGAATGGGGAAGAAGTTTCTCCTGCTGCTGTCCCTGGTCCTGTTATTTTCCAGCCAGGTGCACTCAGCCTCGGTCCGGGGGGGGACGGAACCGCCCCCCGAGTTGCTTGGTTATCTCCGAGTTGAGAACCCTGAAGAGATGATCGGGGCCCTGGAGGGGTTTCTCCAGGATCTGGAACTGCCGTCTCTGGCCGGGATGTTTTTGCGGAACTGGTTGGCGGGGATGATCGCCAATCCCAGCCTCTTTGGGGTTAACCTCTCCGGCCCTTTCATCCTGGCCAGTTTTCAGCCGGAGCAGCCCGATACCTGGGCGGTCTCCATCGCCCTCCACTCCCCGGAGTCTTATCACCGGGCCTTGATCAAGAGCTGGAAGGTGAAATCTAAAGATCGGGATACCGGTATCACCATTTACAGCCAGGTGATCCGGGAATTTGACAGTAAGGCCTTTATCGCCGCCTCCGTGGAAGAGCGGGTCGACGTTGAATCCTTTTACCGTCCGAGAGAGAAGACCCTGGCGGTGGCGGTCAGGGAGAAGCGGGCCTGGGTTACGCTGGTCCCGGGGCTGCTCTCCGAGCTCGCCTCCCTCGGCCCCGCTGATTTTCCCGGACCGGTCCAGGGGGATCTGGTTATCGGATTGCGGATCTTGCCCCTGCTGGAATTTGTGGAAGCGGCCGCGGAAGAGATGATGGCGTCGCCTCCGGTAAAAACCTCCGGGCTCGCTGCTCGCGCCTCTCTTTTTGGTCCGGGAGCCGTCCGTGAGAGGCACCGGGCCGCTTTGGATTTCTATTTTCATTACGTCCGGCAGGTGGAGAATGTCTTCCTCGGAATCTCCCTCGACAACGCCTCCGTCCGGATGGAAAAACTGGTTTGTCCCCGGAGCGGTACCTGGCTGGCCCAGTTTCTTTCCGCCCAGAAAGCGGGGAAGCTCTCCCTGGCCCGCTTGCTTGAACCTTCGCCCTGGTTAGCGGTCACCGGCCGGATCGAGAAGCCGGAGATGCTCCGGGAGGTCTGTCATCGACTCTCGGATGTTTTTGTCTGGAGGGAGGGCAAGCAGTCTGTGGCTGGGGAAGAAAATGGGCCGGTGGGAGAGTCGGCCGAGTTCCTGAAGTCCTCTCTGCCCCTGATCGAGGACTATCTGAGCCGCGTTATCTCCGACGAGATGGCCTTTTCGATCTCCTCCTCCCCGGAGTCCTTGATCTCGGCTCTTTCACTGCAGAAGATCCGGAGTCAGGAATCCTACCGGGAGTATATCCGGAAAAACTTTCTCTCCAACCGGGATTTTCTGGAGCAGCTCTCTGCCGGGTCGGGGATCAAGAGCGAAGATTCCGGGAGGGAGAAACCGGAAGTTTCCGGAGGGGTAAAGACCTACACGTTTCAAAAGACCTTCGACTTCGAGAATCTCTCCAATCTCCAGGCCATCCCGGAAGACCAGAAGCAGCTGCTGTCTCTGATGGAATCCCCCCTGGTGATCCGGATGGCTGCTGCCGATGAGTTGGCCGTGACCGCGACCTCCTGGGGGGGCGAGCCCGACCTTTCCGCAGTCCTCAGACGGATCACAACCGGGGAGAGTTCCTTCGATACCTCTCATTTGGGGCGATCCTGGTCGGAAGCCAATGGGGTGGTTTACTTCTCCCTTAACCGTTTTTTGAAAGACTTTCTGGAGCCGATGATTGAGCAAGGTTTGCTCCGGACAGGGAAGACGTGGTCGATGGACGAGGTTGCCGCTCTGGGCCGCCTTGATCTCCCCTTGATCGTTTATCTGACCGTTGCGGGCGGGAACCTGACCGCGGCGGTGGAGATTCCGATGGAGGAAATCCAGGCGGTCAAGGTAGTGCTCGAATCACTGGAGAGAAAGAAAAAGATCGGGAAACCGGGGGTGAAATGAAAAGACGGAGATGGGAAATATTGGCTTGGTGGTATTTTCTGCTTCCACTGTGTGGCTTGCTGTCGGTCCCGGTTTCCGGTTGCGGCGGAGAAGAAATAGAGTTAGTTTCCGGGGAGACTACTGGCCCGGTTTCTCTTCCGGCGCCTTCATTGAGAGGTGAAGTTTCCCTGGAGGAAGCGATCCGATCCCGCCGTTCGGTCCGTTCCTTCTCTCCCCGTTCCCTGACTCTGTCCGAGGTCTCCCAGTTGCTCTGGGCGGCGGGAGGCAAGACAGTGGACGGGGTGACCGGTCCCACCCGTTCCTGTCCCTCGGCGGGCGGGATCTATCCGCTGGAGATTTTCCTGGCCGCCGGGAAGGTGGAAGGGCTGCCTTCGGGGGTTTATCGCTATCAATGGCAGATGCATACTCTCCAGTTGCTCCGCGTCGGTGACCCGAGACCTGCCCTGGCCCGGGCCACCCTCGGCCAGGCCAGTCTCCGGCAAGCCTCGGCCACCATCGTTATCGCCGGGGATAGCTCTAAAGTCGGGGCCCGTTACGGGGAGCGGGGAGAGACCCGCTACATTTCAATGGATGCCGGTCATTCCGGACAGAACGTTTCTCTCCAGGCCCGGGCTCTCGGCCTGGGTTCAGTGATTGTGGGCGCCTTCCGTAACGAAGCGGTAAAAGCAGTTCTGGGGGTTGACCGGGAGACACCTCTCTACCTGATCCCGGTCGGCCATCCGGCCGAGTGATCCGGTCGGCCCCTGAGCGGTCAGGGATCAGGGAGGTGGAGCTGGACCTGGCAGGTACCTAGGGCCGGGTAGAGATCATTTTGGAGTGGATAGGAGAGAAGAAAAACTCTCGATCTTTCCCCGCCGGCGGGGGAAGATCGGGAATAGCGGAGGAGGGACTCGAACCCCCGACACGCGGATTATGATTCCGCTGCTCTAA
>CAYXKT010000012.1:0-35973 GCA_964465735.1 uncultured bacterium | reverse complement strand
TCGGCCGGCAAAATCTTAGCACGTTTCATCCGCAATAATCGCTCAACTTAGGTTTCACCAACCTGTCATTGCCGGCTGGCAGGGAGCAACGGAGCAATCCTTTAATCACCGATGACTCTGAGATTGCTTCGCCCCGCGAAGTAGGGCTCGCAATGACCGATCAAGATAAGTCATCCTTGAGACCCGATAGTATCCCCGCGGTGCCGGGCTCTCCCGCCATCTTGATTCTCTATGTCTCGGTGGGGCAGGGACACCGTCGGGCCGCGTTGGCCCTGGGAGAAGCTTTGCGGGCCGAAAACCCCCTGCTCCGGATCGTTATCCTCGACTTGCTGAAGTTGTGGCCGTCTGGCATCGGCTGCCTGTCCGCCGGTCTTTATCGGGGTCTGGTCCGGGCGGTGCCGGGGGTCTGGGGTTATCTCTACGACCGGCCGGAGGTGAAGGAGAAACTCAACAGTCCGCTGGCGGGATTTCATCGCCGGTTCCGCGGCCGTCTGGAGCGGATGATCGGGGATCTGGACCCGGCCGCGGTGGTCTGTACTCAGGCTTTTCCCTGTGCCCTGGCGGCGCAGTGCCGGCGGCGGTCGGTGAAAAAATTCGCCCTGGTCGCGGTCCCGACCGATTTTCACGTCCACGCTTATTGGATCTACCCGGAGGTTGATCTCTACCTCCTGCCTGCCCTTGAGAGTGTAAAGACGATGCGGGGTCGAGGGGTCCATCCGAAAAAGCTTTGGGAGACCGGGATCCCGGTCGGCGCGGGGTTCAATCAGTCCCCGGATCCGGCTCGGATGAAACTGAAATATGGATTAAACCCCGACCTTCCGGCGGTCCTCCTGATGGGGGGAGGGGAGGGGACAGTCTCACTGGAGCGGCTGGTTCTGGCCCTGGACGGAGGTGAGTCAAGATTTCAGCTGGCGGCTCTGGCCGGGAGCAACCGGAAACAGTATGGCAGACTGTTGGCGCTCCGGGGTGCAATCCGTCGCCCGCTGACCGTCTTTGGTTTCACCGACCTGGTTGAGGAACTGATGACGGCGGTGGAAGTCATCGTGACCAAGCCCGGGGGCCTCTCTCTGGCCGAAGCCCTGGTGAAAAGACGGCCCCTGGTCCTGGTTAATCCGCTTCCCGGCCAGGAGGAGCTCAATGCCCGGTTTCTCAGTGACCGCCGGGCGGCCATCCCGGCCCGGGACACCCCAGAGGCGGTCCGGGCGGTGGAAGCTCTGCTTTGGGACGGACAACTTCGGGGACGGATGCTGGCGGCAATGGATCGGATCCGGAAGCCGGATGCCGCCCGGCAAGCCGCCCGCATTATCGTTTCGTCATTTAACAATGTCGGCTAATCTCTGTCGGTTGACGATTATCAAATTCTCATCACAATTCACGATCAATCAATTGTTCATAACGCGATGTGGCGATACTACCTATTTGAGTTGCTCCGGTTTGTGGTTCATCTGATCCCGCCCCGGGTGGCCTATGGGATCGGAGCCTTTCTGGCCGAGGCGACCTATATCCTCTCCCGGAAAAGCAAGCCCAACTTGCGGGCCAATCTGCTTCGCGTCCTCAAATACCGGGGGGAGGAGACCGAGACTCGGGCGGCCCGGCAGCGGATACGGACCTTGCTCCGGAAGAACTTCCGGAATTTTTCTTACTACCTGATTGACTTCTTCCGGTTTTCCCGTTTTGACTTTGACGAGATGAAGCGGTTGGTCAGGATAGAGGGGATTGAGAATGTTGAAGCGGCCCGATCCGGAGGGAAGGGGGCGGTGGGGGTGACCGCTCACGTGGGAAACTGGGAACTGGGGGGGATGACGCTGGCCCTGGCCGGGTTTCCGGTCCACGCCATCGCGCTCTCCCACCAGAATACCCGGCTTAACCGGCTCTTTGTCAACCAGCGGGGTCTGACCGGGATGAACGTGATCCCGGTCGGCCGGGCCGCTTTGCGGAGTCTGCGGGTTCTGAAGCGGAACGAGATGGTATTGATTCTCGGTGATCGCGATGTCACTGAGCGGGGGGTCGAGGTCGAGTTCTTCGGGAGGAAGGTCCAGATTCCCCGGGGACCGGCCGGCCTGTCGGTCCGCTCGGGGGCGGCGGTCTTCTTTGGCTATCTGGTCCGGGAATCGACCCATCGCTACCGGGCGGTCTTCCGGCCGCCGCTGACAGTTGACCGGACCGCGGACCGGGAAGCGCAGAGCGAGCAGATTATCCAGGGGTTGGTCTCAGAGATGGAGGAGTGCATTGCCTCCCATCTCGACCAATGGTATATGTATTATCCGCTCTGGGAATAATCGCTATCGGGATCGAATTCAGGACCAGTCGTCTCGGTACAGACCCTGAGCTCATAGATCAGAACAACCAGTCCAGGTTTTCGATGGCGACCCCGGTTGCGACCCTGTCCGCTATAGTTTTAACCAGGGCGGTTAGCGATTGCGATCAGTTTTAACCCTTTATGTTCGACCTGAACAATGGAAAATTCCGGCCAGAATCGAATCGGCGTGTTGATCCCCGCCTTTAACGAGGAACCCTCTGTAGCGGAGGTGGTGAAAGGGGTCCGGAAGTTTGCCGAAAGGGTCCTGGTACTCGATGACGGCTCCACCGATCGGACCGGACCGGCCGCCGCCGCCGCCGGGGCGGAGGTGATCCGCCATCCGGTCAACCGAGGCAAGGGGGCGGCTCTCCGGACAGGATTGAAGGCTCTGGCTGAGAGGGGATGTGACCCGGTTATTGTCCTTGACGGCGACGGCCAGCACGACCCCGCCGAGATCCCGGCTTTTTTAGCTGAGGTCCGCCGGAGTGGGGCGGAGATCGTAGTCGGGAACCGGATGAGCGCGGCGGAAGGGATGCCTTTCATCCGCTACTGGACCAACCGGACGATGTCTTTTCTCCTCTCGGGGCTGATCGGGCAGAAGGTTCTGGACAGCCAGTGCGGCTACCGCCTGATCTCCGCTCGGGTGATCGGGATGCTTCCCTTCGCGACCAGTAACTTCGATACTGAGTCGGAGATGCTGATCGCCGCCGGTCGGCAGGGTTTGAAGATCTCCTCGGTCCCTGTCCGGACTATCTACGGCCCGGAGGAATCAAAAATTCGTCCGGGGAAGGACACGGTCCGATTTCTCCGCCTCCTCTTCCGCTCGCTCCTGGCCGGGGGATAATGCAGCGCGGATAACCCAAAGGATGGTCGGGAAGATGGTCGAGTTTTCAACCAGTTCCCTACTGCAAGCCGGGAATAACTTGTTTAACTTTGATCGGTGATGGTATCCTTAATCTACGCCGACAAAAAAAAAGATGTCGCAAGCTCGACAGAAGCTCCCTGACAACGCGTCTATCGAAGATGATCGGGCCCAACTGCTGTTTCTTTCTAAAATCGTCAGGGGAATTGAAGAGGCCGCTGCCGGCCGGGCCGTTCCTCATCCCCAGGTTGGGGAGAGAATGGCAAATTAGGTGAAATAAGGTACGACCCCTCAGACAGCTGCTGCCCTTAAGTCCATAACCGAATTCATCGCGCGAGATTCTCTCCACTACGCCCGCCGGTTTGTCTCAGATGTTATCGAGGTCGTGCAACGGCTGGTCAATTTAGGGAAGTGGGGAAGGACCGTTCCGGAGAAAGACGATCCTCATATCCGTGGGATTATTCTCGCGATCCCGGTTTGTCTGACGTCTTAGGGACAATCCGATCGAACTTCTCACGGCTCATCACGGCGCGAGGTTGCTCGACACTTCACAGCTGAGGGGAATGGGGCAACCTGGCATCCTTAGCGGCTCAAACCAGGGGTAGAAGGCAATGAGTGAGTTGAAAAGAGAGGAAGATCAGCTGGCGGAGCGGTTGCGGGAGGAGATGGTCCTCGGGCAGCTGATGCCGCGGGGGATCAGGGATCTCAGAGTGCTGGCGGTTTTCCGGGAAGTAGCCCGGCACCTCTTTGCCCCCGGCACCGGCCTGAGAGAGGCTTACGGTGATTTCCCGCTCCCGATTGGGGAGGGGCAGACCATCTCCCAGCCTTATATGGTGGCCTTGATGACCCAGTCCCTGAAGTTGACCGGACGAGAGAAGGTGTTGGAGATCGGGACTGGTTCCGGTTACCAGGCGGCGATTCTCTCCCGTCTGGCGGACAGGGTTTATACCGTAGAACGGGTGGCCCCCCTGGCCGAACGGACCGGTGAGCTCTTTGAGAGACTGGGGTATGATAATATCTCGATCCGGATCGGAGATGGTACGCTGGGCTGGCCGGAGTTCGCCCCCTACGACGCGATCATCGTCACCGCCGGTTCCCCGAGCGTACCCTCACCCCTGGTCGAGCAGTTGGCTGAAGGTGGTCGGCTGGTGATCCCGGCCGGGTCGGGCTACTCGCAACGGTTGTTGGTCTTGGAACGGAGGGGAGAGAAGATTATCCAACGCGACGAGGGGGGCTGTGTCTTTGTCCCGTTGATCGGGGAGTATGGCTGGAGGGAGCGGGGGGAAGGGGAGTGATAATCCCACTCTGATTGCGGGGAGAAATTTGTCGGCGGGATCACCTCTCCGGGGGGGAGAGGCAAACCGAATATCCAACGGGGGATGAATATCATTAGGAATGCCCCAAGCCAACGGAAAAACTCGATAGAACCTTAGTGATGAACTGGAGGGATTGATGAATAACATCGGCGAAAGATCATTTATGGAGGTGGGCAAGACCTTCATCAGGGGGATGTGTATGGGGGTGGCTGACGCCATCCCCGGGGTCAGCGGAGGGACAATCGCCCTGATTCTGGGCTTTTACGACCGGTTAATCGCCGCCATCTCCGACCTGATCGGGTTGATTAAGTCTCCCACCGACCGCGCCGCCCGGGATAAATTTTTCCGGGCCCTTACTTTCCTCCTTCCTCTGGTGATCGGGATTGGAGTCGCCCTCTTTGTCGCTACCCGGTTTCTGGTCGGTAAGGCCTATGTCGGTGAGGCCGACCTGGCCGCGTTGACATTGGAGGCCGGCCGGCAATTACTTGCCCGGGTACCGCCTTCCGGACTCCTGATCAACCCCCGGACCGCCCCTTACGTCTTTGCCTTCTTCTTCGGGTTGGTCTTCTGGTCGATCCAGGATCCCTGGCGGAAACGGCGGGAGACGAAGTCGATGGATTACGCTTTTTTTATGCTGGGGGCCATCCCCCCGATCGCCCTGGTTATCCTCCCCGGACTTCAGATCCCGATCAATTTCCTGACCTTACTCGGCGCCGGGGCGCTGGCGATCAGCGTGATGCTCCTGCCGGGGATCAGCGGCAGTCTGGCCTTGCTGGTGATCGGGATGTACCAGCCGGTCTCGGCGGCGGTCCACAATCGGGAGTTCGGGACCCTGCTGATCTTCGCGGCGGGGATGGTGGCCGGGGTCTTGATCTTTATCCCCATCCTCCGTCGGATCCTCCGCTATTACCACGACCGGACAATGGCCGTCCTCAGCGGTTTGATGGGGGGCAGCCTGCTGGCTCTCTGGCCCTGGAAGGTTCACTATATGCCGAAGTTGATCCCGGACTGGGGAAATATGAGTCCCCGGCTCCCGGAAGGCTGGGCAACCGTGCTCGGTTGCTTGCTGGCCGCGGTAATCGGGGGGGCGGTGATCGCCCTGGCCCGGCGCCTGTCCTCGCTGGATATCCCGGGAACAATGACAGAAGCTCCTTGACAAATCGCTCCTTATCCCTTATCCCATAGTTGGTTTTTAACAATCCGGGGCGTAGCGTAGTCCGGTTAGCGCGCACGGTTCGGGTCCGTGAGGTCGGCGGTTCGAATCCGCCCGCCCCGATTGGCCCGGCGGGGGAGTTTTGCTCCCCCGCCGGGCTCCCCCATAGTTAATTTGTCGGTAGCGCGAACTGAGCCATCCCCGATGAAGTATGCCGTTATCGCCGATATCCACAGTAACCGGAAGGCTCTGGAAGCGGTCCTCGAAGCGGCCCGCCGCCGGCAGGTTGAACGCTTTTATTGCCTGGGGGATCTGGTCGGCTACGGGGCCGATCCCGGATGGTGCCTGACGGCGCTGCGAGAAGTGGCGGTCAAGACTGTCCAGGGAAATCACGATGCCGCCGTTGGTGAACCTGAAGAGCTGAGAAGGCTGAACCCGGATGCCCGCCGGGCGCTTATCTGGACCGCCTCCCAGCTCACCCTTGCCGAGATCGACTACCTCCAATCTCTGCCCCCGGTTGAGGAAGAAGCAGGGATCTTTCTGGTTCACAGTTCTTTCCAGTCCCCCCGGAATTGGGATTATATCTTTACTCCGGAAGATGCCCGGTTTAGCCTGCAACGACTTCCGGGAACCCTCGGTTTTTTTGGCCATACCCACCGGCCGGGTTTTTTCCGTCTTCGGGGGGGGGAGGTGTCACTGGTCGCCGGGGCCCGGATCCGGCTCCAGCCGGGAGACCGGGTCTTAATCAATCCGGGCTCGGTCGGCCAGCCCCGGGATCGGGATCCCCGGGCGGCCTTTGCCGTTGGCGACCGGGAGTCGGGCACGGTGGAGATTGTCCGGGTCGATTATCCGGTGGGCGAGGCCCAGCGAAAGATTCGGGCGGCCGGGCTTCCGGTCCGGCTGGCTGACCGGCTGGCCTTGGGGAGGTAAAGAAGATGCAACAGACTGCAGCGGCAAAACGGATCGAAGAACTGCGCCAAGAGATCCGGGGCCACGACAAGCTCTATTACGTCAAGGATTCTCCGGTCATCTCCGATCGGGAGTACGACCGGCTCTACCGGGAACTGGTTGATCTGGAGGCCGGATACCCCGAACTGATCACCCCTCATTCGCCGACCCAGCGGGTGGGTGGAGAGGCCCTGAAGGAGTTCCTTCCCTTTAAACACCGGATCCCGATGCTCTCGATTGATAATACCTATTCCGAGGAGGAGCTGCGGGGGTTTGAGGTCCGCAACCGACGTCGGCTGCCGGAGGCCGAGTTTTCCTATACCGTGGAGTTGAAGATCGACGGGGTTTCGGTGGCCCTGATCTACCGCGATGGGATGCTGGAGAGCGGAGCTACCCGGGGCGACGGGGTGATGGGGGATGACGTGACCGCCAATATCAAGACCGTCCGGTCCATCCCGCTTAACCTGGAAGGGGAAGTGCCGGATGAGTTCGAAGTTCGAGGAGAGGTTTACATTGAAAAAGAACGGTTCGCCCGGATTAATCTGAACCAGGAGGAACGGGGGGAGGCGGTTTATGCCAACCCCCGGAATCTGACCGCCGGTTCGCTCAAGCAGCTCAACCCGGCAGTCACCGCCACCCGGGGTTTGAAGTGCTGGATCTACGCCCACCCCCGGACTCGAGACTTCGGGGTCAAGGGGCAGTACGAACTTTTGCGGAAACTGGAGAAGCTGGGCTTGCCGGTTGAGCCGAATTACCGCTACTGCCGCGATATCGAGGAGGTGATCGCCCTCTGTCGCCAGTGGCGGGAGAAGAAGAACCAGCTCGGTTATATGGTTGATGGGCTGGTCATCAAGGTGGACTCTTTCGCCCTCCGGGAAGAATTGGGCCAGACCTCGAGATCACCCCGCTGGCAGATCGCCTACAAGTTTCCCGCCGAGCAGAAGGAGACTGTCCTGAAGGAGATCTCGATTCAGGTGGGGAGGCTGGGAACCCTGACCCCGGTGGCGGAGCTGGATCCGGTGGAGATCTCGGGGACGGTGGTGCGGAGAGCCAGTCTCCATAACCAGGATGAGATTGACCGGAAGGATATCCGCCAAGGCGACCGGGTACTGGTGGAGAAGGCGGGGGAGATCATCCCCCAGGTGGTCTCAGTCCTGAAAGAGGAGCGGACCGGCCAGGAGAAGAAATTTCGGATGCCAAAGAAGTGTCCGGCTTGTTTGAGCCCGGTCAGCCGGGCGGAGGGAGAGGTCGCCTACCGCTGTTTGAATATCACCTGCCCCCCCCAGGTGCGGGAACGGATCGGGCATTTCGCTTCCCGGACGGCGATGGATATCCGGGGGATGGGCCCGAAACTGATCGATCAGCTGGTCAAACGGTCCCTAATCTCCGGCCCGCCCGACCTTTATCGGCTGAAAATGGAGGACCTGACCGCCCTGGACCGGATGGGAGAAAAGTCGGCTGCCAATATTTTGCGGGCGATCGCGGATAGCCGGAAGCGTTCCCCGGAGAGGTTGATCTATGGATTGGGGGTCCGTCACGTCGGTCGGACGTCTGCCCGCACTCTGGTGGATCACGGTCTGACCCTCACTGACCTGCTCTCGGTTACGGCGGAGAAATTGGAGGAGATACCGGAGATCGGTCCGGTGATCGCCCGGTCAATTCAAGGGTTCTTTTCCCATCCCCGCAACCGGGAGATTGTCGAGGCGTTGCGAAAATTCGGGGTGGGGGATGAGCCGCTTGGACCGGCCCCGCGGTCAACGGGTAAACTGGCCGGAAAGACCGTGGTCTTTACCGGGGCCTTAAAGCATTATACCCGGCTGGAAGCCGAGGAGCTGACTATCTCTCTTGGCGGGCGTCCCTCAACCTCGGTCAGTTCCCAGACCGGCCTGGTGGTGGTGGGAGAGAACCCCGGCTCCAAGTTGGCCAGAGCAAATAAATTGGGAATCCCTGTCCTTTCCGAGAAGGAATTTGTTAAGCTGATGGGGGAAGGCGCAGAGTAACAATCCCGATAGCCATTGTCACCCGGGCTGATCGGGATCGCTATCGAGTTATGCTAACCGGGGAAGGCTGGTTGGTCCCGGTAAATCAAAGACCAAAAAATGACCGCGGATGTTTACATCAACGATCCTACCGCCCGGGCCGGGCGTTCCGGGCTGGACAAGTTATCCGATCTCTTTGACCGGGCCGGGGGAGGGGAGGTCTTCCGTCCCGGCGACCGGGTGGCGGTCAAGCTTCACTTCGGGGAGGAGGGGAACACCGGCTATCTGAAACCCGCTTTTGCCCGAAGTCTGGTGGCGAAACTTCAGGACCTGGGAGCGAAACCGTTCCTCACCGATTCCAATACTCTCTACCGGGGAGGGCGTCACCGGACCGCCGAGCATCTTCTGACCGCCCGCCGCCACGGTTTCTCGGAAGAGACCATCGGGGCTCCGATCGAGATCGCCGAGCGTTTCTTCGAGGTGCCAGGGGTGAAGATTGACGAGCGGCCGGTCCGGATAGCTGAGGCTGTCCGGTCGGCTGACAGTCTGCTGGTGATCACTCATACCACCGGGCACGTTATCTTCGGTTATGCCGGGGCGCTGAAGAACATCAGTATGGGTCTGACCTCTCCAGCCGGTAAGCAGGTGATGCACAGCGATCTGAAGCCGGAGGTACGGAGGCCAAAATGTATCGGCTGTGGAACCTGTATCGCCTATTGCCCGGTTTCAGCGATTATTCTCGACGGTGAGGGCAAAGCTGTTATCGATCCGGAAAAGTGTATCGGCTGCGGGGAATGCGTCGCCGCCTGTCCCCAGGCGGCCATCCCCCCGGTCTGGAAGGCGGACTCGTCCCGGTTGGCCGAGAAGTCGGCCGCCTACGCCCGGGAGGTCCTGAGGGGCAAGGAAGATCGGGTTTTATTCCTGAATTTTCTCCTCGATATTGTCCCTGATTGCGACTGTTGTGACTGGACCGAACCCGCTTTTGTCCCCGACCAGGGGATCCTGGCTTCCCGGGATATTCTGGCCATTGAACAGGCCTCGATCGATCTGATTCAGCGGGCACCCCTGCTCCCGGGGGCAACCGCGGTCGCTCGGCGAGTCAGGGTCTCGGAGAAACGAGTTACGGAAAAGATCGCCGGTCAGTACTGCTGTCTCCCCCGCTTGCCCGACAAGTTCAAAACTCTCTTCGGGGTTGATCTTGAACCGTTCCTGACCTCGGCTGTTCAGGCTGGACTCGGTACTCGCGATTACCGGCTGGTCAAGGTGGAATGAGATGAGAAAGGCGATGTGTTTCCTGGTTTGCTCTACGATCCTTCTTCCGCTCCGGTTGGCCTTTCCCAGTGAGGAGATTGAGATTTCCCGGATCCGCCGGGCGATCGTCAAGATCAAGAATGTCAGCCAGCGGCCGGATTACGTCTCCCCCTGGCGAGAGGAGAATTTTTCTGTCGGACGGGGTTCCGGAGTGATTATCCCCGGCAACCGGATCCTGACCAACGCTCACGTGGTCAGCGATTCCCGCTACCTGGAGGTGGAGAAAGAGGACAACGGGACTCCTTACGGGGCGGTGGTTTCCTATATCGGGCACGACTGTGATCTGGCCTTGATCGAGGTTCTCGACCAGGAATTCTTCGCCGATACCGCTGCCCTTGATTTTCACGGAGAGATGCCTCTGCTCGGCTCCCTGGTCGAAGCTTACGGGTTCCCGGTCGGGGGGCGGAGGATCACGATCACCCGGGGCGTGGTCTCCCGGATCGATTACACCGGGTACAGTCATTCCGGCCGGGATTATCACCTGATCGTTCAAATCGATGCCGCCATCAACCCGGGTAACTCCGGGGGACCGGCCCTCCGGGACGGGAAGATCGTCGGGATTGCCTTCCAGGGGGTCCAGTCCTCGGAAAATGTCGGTCACGTGATCCCGATCACCGTGATCCGGCATTTTCTCGATGATGTCGCTGACGGCAGTTATGACCGCTATCCCGATCTGGGGATCATCATCTCTAACCTTCTCAACCCCGCCTACCGGGCATACGTCGGCCTTCCGGAAGGAAAGACCGGGGTGGCGGTGGCGGCCCTGATCCCGGGGCACTCGGCGGAAGATCTGATTTTGCCCGGAGATATCCTCCGGCAAATCGACGGCAACCCGATCCTCAATGACGGGACGATCCGGATTGACAAAGAGAGCTATCTCCTGGAAGAAGTAGTGGAACGCAAGCAGGTTCAAGAAGAGGTGGTCCTCGACCTGATCCGGGAAGGGGAGGAGATCAGAGTTCCGATCCTTCTTCGCCCGGGCCGGGAGAATCTGCGGACCGGGAACGAATATGAAACCCGGCCGGAGTATCTGATCTTCGCCGGCCTGCTCTTCCAGCCGCTTTCCCGGGAGTTCATTAAGAGTTCGAGCGAAGATTGGGCCGGCAGTGCCGATCCCCGGCTTCCCTACTACTTCTTATATTACAACCAGGACAAGATCTACCGCGACCATCCGGAGATCGTCGTCCTCTCCCGGGTTCTGCCCGGTCCGGTCAACCAATACTACTCCGATCTTTCCCTGAAGGTGGTCGATCGGGTCAACCGGCGAAAGATCAACCGTCTGGCCGATCTGGAAGCGGCCTTCGCCCAACCGGTTGGAGATTATCATCTTATCGAGTTTGACGGTGACGAGTCGCCGGTCGTCCTCGAGGCGGCGGCAGCGGCGGCCGACCACGAAGAAATCCTCGAGTGGTACCGGATCCCCGCCGACCGATATCTGACCGCCACGTCAAAACCCTGAACGGGGATTAATTTAGATCGGATAAAAGGTCAGGATATTATGAGTTTGCTGGTAAAGAAAATTATGTTTCTCTCCGGGTTGATCGGGCTCTTGCTTTTCTCCCCGGCCTCGGGGGGTGCCGAAGAAGTCCGGGATCAAAAACCGGCTCTGGTCCGTCTTCACGTTGCCGGCCAAAAGCCCGATTACTCCAGTCCCTGGAAGCGGGAACGGGAAGAGAATCGGTCCGGATACGGTTGCCTGGTCGCCCCCGGGCGGATCCTGACCACGGCGGACATTGTTAAAGACGCTACGATGATCAAGGTCGAGAAACGAGGGGAGAAACGCTATTATCCGGGATCGGTCGCGGCGATCGATTATGATGTTGACCTGGCACTGATCACGGTTGAAGATGAATCATTCTTCGATGATCTTTTCCCGCTCGAATTGGCAGAGGAGGCGGATCTTGACCAGCCGGTCCAGTTCCTGGTCTTTGTCGAGCCGGACCGGGTCCGGGCCATTCCCGGTTCGATCGTCAGGGACTCGGTAGGAGAGTATTACCTCAGCCCCGCTCGCTTTCTGACCTTCGGGGCGGCGGTCAACTTTGAGGACCGGGGCGGCGGCTGGAGTGAGCCGGTGATCTCGGAAGGAAGACTGGTCGGGATGACAATGACCTATGATCCCCAACGTCAGTACGCGGTCATCATCCCGGCACCGATTATCCGGCGGTTTCTGGCGGCGGCCGGGCCAAAGGGCTACGCCGGATTTGCTGACCAGGGGTTTTCTGTCGCCCCGACCCGCGACCCCGCTTTCCGGAAGTTTCTCGGTCTGGCCGGTATTGATGGCGGGGTTTATGTCACCTCGATCATCCCCCGCTCCTCCGCCGACGGGGTACTCAAAAAAGGAGATGTTCTCCTCGCGGTTGACGGTCGTCCCCTCGACCTCGAGGGGTATTACGAGGATCCGCGTTGGGGGAGACTCGATTATCGGGATCTCTTTACCCGGTACTACAGTCCCGGCGATCGGGTGAAGCTGGAGGTGGTCCGTCAGGGCGAGACGATCAAGCTGGAGATGGTCCTTTCCCGCTGGCTTCTCTCCGATTACCTGATCCCTCCCTACAGTGCGGGGGAGCTGCCCGAATACCTGATCGTTGGCGGGGCGATCTTCCAGGAACTGTCCAGGGATTATCTCCGGGTATGGGGGAGCCAGTGGGCCCGTCGGGGCAACAAGAAGCTGCTCTATCACAACTATTATAACTCCCGCCGGATCAGATCGGGCAGGGAGAGGATTGTGCTGCTTAACCGGGTCCTCCCCGACCAGGTCAACCTTGGTTACCAGGACCTCGAAGATCTGGTCTTGGTCGAGGTTAACGGCCGGCCGATCGGCAAGATCGCCGACCTGGACAAAGCCCTGCGTTCCCCCGACCGGGGTTTTCATCGTTTCATCTTTGAGGAGTTCGACCGGGAGATGATTTTCCGGGCCTCCGATCTGGAGACCGCCGACTTCCGGATCGCGCGCCAGTATGGGATCCCGGAGTTGCGCTATCTGCGGTCGGATCCGCCTCCATCGAATTCGGTGCTCAGTCCGGGGTTCTGAAGCCTATATCCTATGATGACATATCCCCGCCAATCTGGAATCTTGCTCCACCCCACCTCGCTGCCCTCTCCGGACGGGATCGGTGATCTGGGGAAGCAAGCCTATCGTTTTGTTGACTTCCTGGCCGCCTCCGGGCAGCGGTTATGGCAGATTTTGCCCCTCTCCCTGCTTGGTTTCGGTAATTCTCCCTACTCCAGTCCCGCCGTCCTGTCCGGTAACCCGCTTCTGATCAGTATGGAGGAACTGGTGGGGGAAGGTTTGCTTTCCCCCGCTGACCTTGCTGCTTCCCCCGACTTTCCCCCCGATCAGGTCGATTACGGCCGAGTGGCGGCTTTCAAGTTGAGGCTGCTCGACCGGGTTTACCAGAACTTTCTCACTGACGCCGGAGAGAAAGAGAAGGGGGAGTTGGCAGCATTTCGGGAGAAGAAATCGGGTTGGCTGGAAGATTCATCGCTCTTCTCCGCGCTCAAGGGGCATTACCAGGGCCGGCCCTGGTACCGATGGCCTCCGGAGATCGCTTCTCGGCAACCGGCCGCGCTGCGAAAGGCGCGGGCGGAACTGGCCCCGGCGATCGAGGTTTCCCAGTTCCAGCAGTATCTCTTCAGCCGGCAGTGGCAGCGGTTGCGCAGATATGCCGGTGATCGGGGGGTTCGGGTGATCGGCGACCTTTCGTTCTTTGTCAACCGCGACAGTGTCGATGTCTGGACGCATCGGGAATTTTTTCTTCTCGACGGCCGGGGCCGGCCCCGGGAACTCTCCGGGGTTCCTCCCAGCCGGTCCGGGGTAAGCCAGATCTGGGATATGCCGCTCTATGACTGGTCGGCGATGGCGGAGGCCGGTTACCCCTGGTGGCGATTGAGATTTTCCGAAATGCTGGGAGCATTCGATATTATCCGGGTCGATCATTTCTCCGGTTTTTACGCCTGCTGGCACATTCGCCCGGGAGCGGCCACCTCGGCGGAAGGGCGGTGGGTGAGAGGCCCGGGCGCCTCGCTCCTTAAATCCCTGGAATCAGATTGGGGGCCGCTGCCGATCATCGCCGAGGCCCTGGAGCCGAAGATAATGGCTCAGACCGATCTGATGCTCAAAGAGCTCGGCTATCCGGGGATCCGGATCCTCCAGCACGGGTTCTCCGGCCGGGCTGCCAATCCTCATCTGCCGGCCAATTATCCGCGGAGGTGCGTGGCCTACCCGGGAACCCACGACGATGATACTGTCCGGGGGTGGTTTGCCTCCCGTTCGGAGGAAGTGCGTGCCCGGGTCAATTCCGCCCTCGGCCCGCGAGACGGCCGGGAGGTCAACTGGTGGTTTATCGACGCCGTCGAGCAGTCCCCGGCCGCCACCGCGATCATCCCCCTTCCGGATGTCCTTGGTCTGGGGAGTGAAGCTCGGATGAATATTCCCGGGACGAGGAGCGGTCAATGGAAGTGGCGGTTTCAGAAGGGGATGTTGACCGATGAAGTTGCCGGAAAACTGGCCCGGGTGACCGCGGATTGCGGGAGGTGAACGAGATGAGTTTTTCCCGCCGAGCCGGCATCCTGGCCCATCTGACTTCGCTTCCCGGCCCATTCGGGATCGGCGATCTCGGACCCGATTCCCTCCGCTTCGCCGACTTTCTCGCCCAGGCGGGGATGAAACTCTGGCAGATCCTCCCCTTAAACCCGATCGGCCCCGGCAACTGTCCGTATTGTTCGGCCTCGGCCTTTGCGGGCAATCCTCTGCTGATCAGCCTCGAGACCCTGGCTGAGGAAGGTCTTCTTACCCCCGGTGATCTGGAGTCTTCCCCGAACTTCCCCGCCGATCGGGTTGACTTCGCCAGTGTGATCCGGTTCAAGCGCTCCCGCCTGGAAAAAGCCTTCCACAACTTTTTCTCCGATAGCTCGGCAGCCGAGAGAAGGGAGTACGAACTATTCCGGGAAGAGAATTCTTCCTGGCTGGAAGATTACGCCCTCTTTGTCGCTCTTCAGGGAAAGCTTTCCTGCCTGCCCTGGTACCAATGGCCCGTCCCCCTGGTCCGGCGGGAGCCGGCAGCACTGAAGCAGGCGGGACAGGAACTGGCGGAAAGGATCGAGGAGGTCAAATTCCAACAATATGTATTTTCCCGGCAGTGGGATTGTTTCCGTCAACAGGTCAACTCTCGGGGGGTGGTCCTAATCGGAGATCTTCCTTTCTTCGTCAATCGCGACAGCGCCGATACCTGGGCCAATCGGGAGTTATTCCTGGTTGATTCCCTGGGGCGCAGTTCCGCCCTCTCCGGCGTCCCCCCCCCAAAAGGTAGGCGGACGGGACAGGTCTGGGGAAACCCCCTTTACGATTGGAAGAATATGCGGCGGGACGGATACGATTGGTGGTATCGCCGTTTCCGGCGGGTTTTCGACCTGGTCGATATTGTTCGGGTAGATCATTTCTCGGGGTTTTACGCCTGCTGGCATATCCCTCCCCGGCGCCCCTCGTCTCGGAATGGCATTTGGGTGAAAGGGCCGGGGGCGGATCTCTTCCGAGTTCTGGAGAAAAGACTGGGACAGGGTTTGCCGATCATTGCCGAAGCCCTGGAACCCCAGATTGAAGAGCCGGTTGATCGCCTGTTAGCCAAGTTTTCTCTCCCGGGGATCCGGGAACTGCAGTTCGGCCTGGAGGGAGGGGAGGGGAGTTACCACCACCCGGGGATGGTCCCGAAAAACTGCGCCTATTATACGGGACTTCACGATAACGACACCTGCCGGGGCTGGTACCGGTCCCTGAAACCGAAGTCAAAAACCCAGGTTCGGGAGTTTCTCGGGGTCAGCGCGCGGGAAATACACTGGGGGATGATAGACGTTGTCTTCCGTTCGCTGGCCGATACGGCGATAGTTCCTTTCCAGGAACCGCTGGGAGAAGGGACCGAAAGCAGGATGAACATCCCCGGGCGGCCAACCGGTCAGTGGGAGTGGCGGTTTCAGGCGCAACGTCTTACCGCCGGATTGGCGGGTCGGCTCCGGCGACTGGCCACCGGATCCGGGAGATAAAAAAAGGCCGCGGCATTGCTGCCGCGGCCTTTTGCCAATCGATCCAGGATTAAACGATGGCGTCCTGGGCGGTTTTGGAGACCTTGAACTTGACCACGGTCTTGGCGGCGATCCTGATCTTCTCTCCGGTGGCCGGGTTGTGGCCGTCGCGGGCTTTCCGGCGGACCTTGATGAACTTTCCCAGACCCGGGAGGGTGATCCCTTCCTTGCTCTTGGCTCCCTTGTAAACCTGGGCAACCAGGGAACTGTAGGCCGCTTCGGCCGCCTTCTTGCTGATATCGGCGTCCTTGGCGATCTGATCGATGATGTCTTTCTTGGTCTTCTTTGCCATTGCCTTTCCTCCTTGTTCTGGAAAGATTGCGATTGTTAATTCGGCGCCGGGCGCTGAATTAGTTTGAATATAATATTCTTACCCCAGGTTAGAGCATATTAAAAGGGAAATTAACAGATTCGCCTGTCAAGTCAAGGCGAAAAATTGTTTTCCGCTGTTAGTTTCTGCTTTTCGGAAGGCCGGCCCGATAGAGAACGGCGTGGCCTTCCAGCGAGTATTTCCCGACTTCGAAAGGGATAAAGACTGAATCCCCCCGGGTCAGGTTGAGGGTCGGTCCGAACTTCCCTTGTGCCTGGACCTGACCCTGGTAGCAGAGGATAATCTCCGGTCCGTTCCGGTCGCCGGAGCGGAAGGGTTTGGTGTCCGTCGGATTGAGTCGGGAAAGCTGGTACTCTTCGGCCGGTGATTGGTAGATGAACTCGACCCCGCCTCCCATCTTGGCTTGATTGACCGCGATCGGTCCGCAGCGGCAGTTGAGGATATTCGCCAGCTCACCGCCGTCGATATGCTTGACGGTCAAGCCTCCCCTGAGGACGTTGTCGGATCCGGCCATTATTTCCACCCCCGCCCCTCGCAGATAGGCGTGAAGAACCCCGGGGGCGAGATAGATGGCCTCTTCCGGTTTCAGCTGAAGGAAATTGAGAAAGAGCGGGCCCAAAACCCCGAGATCATCAGGGTAGAGGCCTCGGAGCCTGGCGATCAATTTTCGGATCTCGTCCGGGATCGATGGTGCCTCTGCCTCCCCGTCGGTCAGTCTGCCGATTTGTTCCAGCAGGACCTTTTTCCCCGTAGTGGAGATGGTGAGCAGGGCCCGGAAGAGCTCGCGGAGATGATCTTCGTCCGGGAACTTCAAGAAGCGGGCAGCTTCGGAGAGAAACGAACTCAGGTTGAGATCAGAGAGGGCCTGGGCGATCTGGTTTGGTTCCCGGAAGCCGCAGAGGGCCTCGAAAGGAGTCAGGGCGGTGAGCAGTTCCGGTTTGTGTTCGGGGTCTCGGTAGTTGCGGGAAGGGCATTCGATCGGGATCTCAGCTGAATTTTCTTTGCGGTATCCCCGGCGGGCCTGCTCACGGTCAGGGTGAGCCTGGATCGAGAGTGGCTGTTCGACGGAGAGAACTTTCAAAAGAAAAGGGAGCCGGGGGCCGAACCGCCGGGTCGCCCGGGGGCCCAAAATTCCTTCGGGGTTTTCTTGGATCAGTCGGTCGAGGGGAACCAGGCGTCCGGCTATCTCCGCCCGGGAGGGGGCCCGGGGATGGTCGCCCATCCAGAGTTCCGCCGCCGGAGAGTGGGCGGGGGAGGGGAGTCTCAGCAATTCGGGGATGAATGACTTCGATCCCCAGGCGTATTCCATCACCGAATTTTGCAGACGAAGTATCTGGCGAAAATGAACACACACGATATCTTTCCTCTTTGATTTCTTCGATTCTTTCAGTAATATTGATCGGTAGTAAAAATAGCCGGTTGCAGTTTACCCTTCAACAAAAATTGAAGCAAGAATTCTTCCGGGGCGGCAATCAGCATCTCTGGAATTATATTTGATGTAACACGTCAGCACTTTCAAGATCTGCCCCCACCGCGATCGCCATCGGGATGGGGCGATGCCTGAAAACCCACAGAGGCCTCGTCCCCTCTGTCTTCCCCTCAACGTGGAGAGGGGTCGGGTATGTTGGATCTTGAAAGGGAGAAAGTTTTGCCGTTTAACAGAACGCTAATCTGGATAAGGAGAATAAATGACCAGGCAAGCTTTGATTACCGGGATCACCGGACAGGACGGTTCCTATCTGGCTGAATTTCTGCTGGCAAAGGGTTACCGGGTTTATGGGCTCCAGCGCCGCTCGAGTACTATCACCACCGAACGCCTCGACCACCTGCTCCAGGAGGGGCTGGAACTGATTTCCGGCGATTTAATTGATCAGAACTCTCTGATCAATGCTCTGGAAACCTCCGCCCCTGACGAGGTCTATAACCTGGGTGCACAGTCTTTCGTCCCTGCTTCCTGGGACCAGCCGGTCCTGACCGGTGAGGTGACCGGTCTCGGGGTGACCAAGATGCTCGAAGCCATCCGGCAGGTCAATCCGAAGATCAGATTTTACCAGGCCTCCTCGAGTGAGATGTTCGGAAAAGTGGCGGAAACTCCCCAGAGCGAGACCACCCCCTTTTACCCCCGCAGTCCTTATGGGGTGGCCAAGGTCTACGGCCACTGGATTACTATCAACTATCGGGAGAGCTACGATCTCTTCGCCGTTTCCGGGATCCTCTTCAACCACGAGTCTCCCCGCCGGGGACTGGAGTTCGTTACCCGGAAGGTCACTCGAGCCGCGGCGATGATCAAGGCCGGCCGCCAGCGGGAACTCCGTCTGGGTAATCTGGACGCCAAGCGGGACTGGGGTTTCGCCGGGGATTATGTCCGGGCGATGTGGCTGATGCTCCAGCAGGAGACCCCGGAAGATTTCGTGATCTCCACCGGAGAGACCAATACCGTCCGGCGGATGGTGGAGATCGCCTTCACCCGAGCCGGTCTCGATTGGGAGAAATATGTGGTGGTCGATCCCGAATTCTACCGGCCGGCTGAGGTCCAGCTTCTCCAGGGCGACAGCTCCAAGGCTCGACGAATCCTCGGCTGGCAACCGGAGGTCGATTTTTCCAGTTTGATCGAGATGATGGTCGATGCCGATATGGAGCGGGTCAACGAACTGGTCAAGTGGGGGAAGATTTAGAGGGAAAGTTCAAAGTGGCTGAAGTTTAAAGTTCGAGGTTTTGTCGCACTTTATCGGCGCTTTCAAAATACGGCGCCACCGACCCTGGGTCGGTGGCGCAGTGAATGAAAAACCAGAAAGGCCTTGGCCTCTTTTCTCTCCCCCTCCCGGTGGGGATGAAAAACGGTAATCGGTGATCGGTAAGCGGTCAGCAATGATCGGCCAAAGGCTAACAAATGGGAGTGAGGGGGGAGATTGGTGAAGATTTGCGAAGATTAGGGTTAAATAAAGCGGGCGAGGCGAGGGTAATTTAAAACAGCAATTAGTGGATCGAGATGAAAAAGGCCCTGATAACCGGGATTGCCGGCTTTGCCGGCGGGCACTTGGCCGAGACGCTCCTCGAAGCCGATTGGGAGGTGTCGGGGATAGAACGCCACGGGGCGACCCCTGACCATCCGGTCTTCCTTGAGAAGCGAGTGAAGGTCGAGGAGTGCGATATTCTGGCCGTCCGTGAACTGGGGAGGGTGGTCCAAAGATTTCAGCCGTCAGCGATCTTTCATCTGGCCGGGACCACTCATATCTCGATGGCTCAGAGCAACCCCCAGCTGGCCATTGAGACCAATATCAAGGGGAGCCTGAACATCCTCGACGCGGCCGCCGAGTACGCTCCCCGCTCCCGAGTGGTCCTGGTCAGCTCAGCCGAGGTTTATGGAAAATCCCTCCCCGAGGAGATGCCGCTCACTGAGGATCATCCCCTCCAGCCGGCTACGATCTATGGTTTAACCAAGCTCGGCGCTGAAGAGACCGCCTCTTACTATTTTCGGGTCCGGGGGCTGGACACGGTTATCTTGAGGCCCTTCAATCATATCGGGCCCGGTCAGCGGCCTAATTTTGTCACTGCTTCTTTTGCCCTCCAGATCGCCCGGATCGAGAAAGGTCTGCAGCCGCCGGTTCTGGAGGTGGGGAACCTGGAGCCGGCCCGGGACTTTACCGATGTGCGGGATATGGTTCGGGGTTACCGGATGGCGGTCGAGCAACTCCCATCCGGCAGCGTCTGCAATATCTGTTCCGGACAGGCCTCTTCGATCGGGGAAATTCTTGACCGGTTGCTGGCCTTGAGCGATCGAAAAATCGAGGTCCGTCCCTCCACGGAGAGGATGCGTGGGACCGATGTTCCGGTATTCCGGGGGGATTATTCCCGATTTGCCGCCGTCACCGGCTGGCGTCCTCGGTATACTCTCGACCAGACCCTGGAGACAATCCTTGATTATTGGCGGAGCCGGGTGCAGCTCAGGCAGTAGTGTTTCGCCTCTTTGTTCTTTGCCGCCCCTATTCAGGCGGAGTGATGATTGCTAACCAGTGTTTGCAGGAAAACCTCAAGTCACATAGCATCTGTCAACTTAACAGGTTGCTCGATCGTCTTATTTCGCAATGACCTGTTTTTTTCAGGTTTTCTTCCAGATACGAAATAACAGGAGAACGGTCAATGTGGGAGACGATCCCTCTGGTCTTATCGGGGCTGGCCCTGGTTCTGCTTTTCTGGCTGATTCTGCTTCTGATCCGGCTGAAAAAGATCCGATCCCGTCTTCATTCCCGGGCCGCGCAAGAGATTGAAAAAGCTCAGGGCAGCCGCAGCCTGAAGATCGAGGAACTGCGGGAGCGTGTCAATCGGTTGGAATCCGGTTATCGCTTTTTCTTCGAGGAGGCGCAGACCTATAACATTCTCCTCGACCGGGAAGGTCGGATAAAAGATATGAACCGGGCCTTCCTCAACCTCTTCGACCGAGAGAAAGCCGAGTTGGAAGGGGGGTTGCTCCTCGACCTGGTCGATGAGACGGATCAATCTGAATTTACTCAATACTTCCAGAAGCATCGGAAGGATAATTATACCCCGGAGCAGGAAGTCGTCTTCTCCGGCCCCGGGGGAAAGCGTCGGCTTCTATTCGGGGAGAAACACCTGACGGTAGTGGAAGGGGGCATTCCGGCAGGGATCCTGCTTTCCGGGATTGATATCACGGCCCGGCGTCGGATGGAAGCCGGCGAGGAAGAGTTGAAAAGGAAGCTCGCCCTCTCCGCCCGGATGGAATCGCTGGGGATAATGGCCGGGGGCATTGCCCACGATCTGAAGAACCTCTTTAACCCGGTGCTATCCTACCCCGATTATATCGCCGATAAGCTCCCTTTGCAGAGCGATCTGCGGGAGCCTCTGAGACGGATCAAGAACGCCGCCGCTCAGGCCTCCGAGCTGGTCCAGAACTTTCTGGCTCTGGCCCGTCGGGGCCGCCTGGAACTGCGGCCGCTGGATTTGAACAGCCTGGTCAGGACGTACATCAAATCAATGGGCTGCAAGTCCCTGGACGACCGGTTTCCCGCCGCCCGGATAACGCTTGATCTGGCGAGTCAGTTGCCGATGGTGGAGGGACTTGCCCCTCAGCTGAACAGCGTGCTGATGAACCTGGTCAAAAACTCCTGTGAAGCGATGAAAGAGGGCGGCAAGATCTGTGTCTCCACGCGCGCCGAAACCCTTGACCAACCTTACCGCGGTTTGCAGCAGGTGCCCCGCGGCGACTACGCGATTTTAAAGGTAGAGGATACTGGAAAAGGGATGGAGAAAGAAGAGATTAAACGGCTCTTCACCCCGTTCACTTCCGGCAAGGAGATGGGGGGTTCGGGAACCGGGCTGGGGATGGTGGTGGTGGCCGGGGTGATCGAGGACCATCACGGCTATATCGACGTCAGATCAGAGCCGGGACGGGGAACGGCAGTGATGATCTATCTTCGGGCGATCGGGGAAGAAGGGGATCGGGATGTCCGGACCTCGCGGTTGGGGGCAAGGATACTGGTGGTCGATGACGATGAGACCGATCGGGGGGAACTGGCTCGCCGGCTCTCCTCCTGCGGTTACAGAGTCGCTCAGGTCTCTGATGGAGAGGAGGCGATGAGCTATCTGCAGCGTCATTCCCCGGATCTTCTGGTGATGGATTTGATGCTCGATCAGGAGAACGGACTTGATCTCTATCGGCGGATCCGGGAGGTTCTCCCTCGGATCCGCTGTGTTCTGATCAGCGGGAAACTCGATCAGCGAGCCCGAGAAGAGGCTGCCGCCCTGGGGATTAACGTTGTGTTTACCAAGCCTCCGGCGATGGAGGAGCTTTCCCGGTTGATCGGGGCCGAACTGAATAAATCACACCCGGCTGACCAGATCCGGGACTAAGGAGGTCGAAATGTTGAGGTTGATGTTGACCCTGGTTCTGTTAGTTCTCGCTCTTCCCCATCTTTATGCTGACGGGGAAAGAGGTTGTCCGACGTCCCCGGCTGGTTCGGAGATGGTCACGTTGGTGGAGACTGAAGAAGCGCAATCCCCGGTTGGGGAGGAGGAGGGGGCGGTTGAGGAGGTGTTATCCTCTGTCGGTGAGGAGAAAGTGGCAACTGAAGAGGTTTTGGCGATGGCCGAGCAGGAGGAAGGGCCGGTGCGCTGTTTTTGGAAGTCTCTACTTCCTGATCGGGAATTCCAGCCGACAGCGGGGACTGCCTATCGGATTACCGTTTCCGGCTCCGATCGAGAAGCCCTCACCTTCTCCTACCAGCGGCTGCAGCCCCATCCCGGGGAAGTCTGGATTGCCGTCCATACCCAGAAGACCTCAGATAACCGAATTTTAGTTGACGGGGGCAACCCCGGGCTCTTTACCGCCGAAACCGGAGAATTTAAGCTCTCTCTGATTGTCCCGGCCGGTTGGCCGCTCTATCTGGTGGAAGGGACCAACGACCCCTATGCCGACCCGGTCGTGCTGAGCAATATCGTCAAGTTGCCCTGAACGGTCTCAAGATTAATACCGGGCACAGATCGGCATCCGTCGTCCGCTGCCGAAGGCCTTCCCGGTCACCTTCAGGCCCGGGGGGGCCTGGCGCCGTTTGTATTCGTTGCGGTTGACCGCCCGCACCGTCCAGTTCACTGCCGCCGGGTCCAACCCTCGGGCGATGATCTCCTCCGCGGAGAGGTTCTCCTCGATGTAATAACCGAGGATTTGGTCGAGGATGGGGTAAGGGGGGAGGGTGTCCTGGTCGGTCTGGTTCGGTTTCAGCTCGGCCGATGGTGGGCGCTCGATCGTTTTGTAGGGGATGACCTCCCGCTCCCGGTTAAGCAATTCGGCCAGTTCGTAAACTCCGGTCTTGGGGAGGTCGGAGAGGACCGCCAACCCCCCCGACATATCTCCGTAAAGGGTGCAGTAGCCGGTAGCCATCTCGCTTTTATTCCCGGTAGAGAGGACCAGAGAGCCGTAACGGTTGGAGAAGGCCATCAGGATATTCCCCCGGATCCGGGCCTGAATATTCTCCCGCGCCTGTTCGGCGGCCGGTTCGTCGGGCGGCAGTTCTTCTCCGAGCTCCGCGAGGTAACTTTCAAATAACCTGGTGATCCCGATAGTGCGGAGAGATATCTTCAAGTTATCAGCTAACTGGGCCGCCTGCTGATTCGAGATCTCCGCTGTGAAGGGGGAGGGCATCGTTATTCCGGCCACGTTCTCCTTTCCCAGTGCCTCTACGGCCAGAGCAGCGGTGACGGCGGAGTCGAGTCCTCCGGAGATCCCGACCAGGGCGGAAGAGAAAGCACATTTTCGCCCGTAATCCGAGATCCCCAGTACCAGGGCCCGCCGGATGGCCTCGATCCGTCCCCGGACCGGGAAGAGTCCCGGTTTTCCCGGTGTCGAGGTCTCAATGATCCGGACTTCCTCGGCGAAATCCTTAAAAATCTCGGCCGGTGCCCCCTGCCGGTCAAGCAATAAGCTCGCCCCCTCCAGGATCAGTTCGTCGTTTCCCCCGACCTGGTTGACGTAAAGCAGCGGAATTTGGTAGCGGGCCGCCTGACCGCTCAACAGCTGGAACCGGAGTTGGTCATTGCCGTCGATAAAGGGCGAGGCGGCGATGTTGATCAGCAATGTGGCACCTCTATCCGCCAGGGTTCGGATCGGGTCTTCACGATAGTAGTGCCGGGGCCAGAATTCAGGGTCGTTCCAGATATCCTCGCAGATCGAGATTCCCAGCATCTCTCCCTGGAAAGGGAACGGTTTCTGGACGGGGGCGGGATCGAAGTAGCGGGTCTCGTCGAAGACGTCGTAGCTGGGGAGAAGTGTCTTGGCCTGTCGGTGGACGATCTCCCCCCCGGAGAAGAGGAGGGCGGCATTGTAGAGTCCCTTTCCCACCGACTCGTTGGAAGTGGCCGGGGCTCCGAGGAGGATCCCGGTTTCGGGGTAACGGCGGGAGAGTTTGGCGACCTGGTCCAGCCCCTCTTCCACCCGGCGGAGGAACCAGGGTTTCTCCAGCAGGTCTCGGGGGGGGTACCCCGTCAGGAAGAGTTCCGGGAAGACCACCAGGTCGGCCCCGCCAGCCGGCCCGGCCAGGGTCGTTTCCAGTTTTTCCAGGTTTCCGGCGATATCACCCACGGTAGGGTTTAGCTGTGCGACGGCAATTTTCATTGTTCTGTATTTGTCCTGCGGTTAGTGATCTCAGGAGAAAACGATAATCCGAGACCCGTTCAGAAGCAAGGCAAAGTTTCTCTTCTCACTCATCGGTTCGGATTTTTTTCGACTAAATTAGAAAGACGACCAATTCCCTGGGGAGTCAACAGAGTCTTCCGGAATAAAAATTAGGTTGATTTTCCTCCCCGGCTCGGATAAATTGTTGGCGAACTCTAATTTTGGGGGGCGTAGCTCAATTGGTTAGAGTACCGGACTGTCGATCCGGGTGTTGCGGGTTCGAGTCCCGTCGTCCCCGTATGACCGGTGTCCCAGAGCGCGGAGGCTCAAGCGCTCTGGGACGCTTTTTTTCTGCTCAAAAAGCCTGGTCAAATCGTCGCTGAGATAGTGAAGACCCAGCTTCACGCTGTTTTCTCCCAGTTCCACCCTTCCCACGACCAAATGCATCAGCTCCCGCTGCCGGTAGGGCTTGAGCTTGTCGAAACACCCGTCAAACTGCCGCATCCCCCCCTGGAAGCGGTCCTCGTCGATATGCTTCTTCTCGATCCGCTCGATCTGCCGGTCTAACTCCCGGATCGACGCCTCGATCTCCGCCCGCTTCTTCCCCAGCTCGTCCAGTTCCTCCCTGACGAATATCGCCCCCGGTCCGCCCCCTTCCGTCGCCAGTTCCTCCAGGATCGTCTTCGCCTTTTTCTTCACTTCCTCCAGCTCCCGGACCTGAATCCGCCTCCTCCGGTGGAGGGCCGGCAGCGTCTCCATCAGCCTCTCGTTGTTCAGCCGGACCAATTCGCGCGTCGCCTTGTCGTCGAAGGCGATCTCCCGGAACCTTTCCCGGATCAGCCCCTCGATCTCTCCCGCCGAAACCTTGAAGCGGCACGCCCGATTGGTGCAGACGTAGTAATAATACTTCTTCTTCATCTTCCCATTGCCGCTCCGCCCCTCCATCACGGTCCCGCACTTCCGGCAGTAGAGCAAGCCGCCGTTGAGAAGATAATTGTGCCGGAGCTTCGTGGTCCCGTTATGCCGATGTTGGCAGTTCTTCCTTAACAGCTCCTGGACCTGGTAGAACTTCTTTTCGTCCACGATCCCTTCCCAGGCGCCGTCAAAGATCCGGTAACGCTCATCCTCCGCCAGTTGCGACTGATCCTTGTGCTTCCTCCGCTTGTTGAACTCCACCTTTCCGATATAGGCGTGACAGGTTAGAAGGTGCTGCATCGAGGTGAAGACGAACTCCCTCCCCGGCCGCAGCTTCCCCGTCTGGGTCATATACTCCTTGGTCCGATAGCCCTTGCCGTTGACGATCCGGCAGGTCTTGAGGATGGAGCCGCACTTCAGGTAGGTATCAAAGCAGAAATTGACCAGCGCCGTCTCCTTCTTATTAGGAATCAGCGTCCCCTTCTTCTCTTTCTCCTCCGGCAGCTCGAATCCCAGGATCTGCCCCCCGTTCCACAACCCACGTTCCGCCCGGGCCAGGGCGCTGGCCCGGTTCCGTTCGCTGGTCTGCTCCCGCTCGAACTCGTTTAGTGCCCCCACGATGGTCATAAAGCACTTCCCCTGGGCGGTGGTGGTGTCGAAATCCTCTTTGAGGGAGATGAAGTCCACCCGGTAAAGCTTGAAGGTCTCGATCATCTCCAGCAGGTCCCGCGTCGAGCGGCTGACCCGGGAGAGGGCGGACACCATCACCGTGTTGATGATCCCGGCCTTGACGTCCTCCATCATCCGCAAAAATTCAGGGCGCTCGGTCATATTCTTCCCCGAACGCCCTTCTTCCCGGTAAAGCTCGACAGCCTCCCAGGAATCCCCATGGAGGTTGTTTTTGTATTCTACGTGGTGCCGCAGCAGGTGCTCCTGGTTTGCCAGCGAGCCTTCCTTGACATCGGCCTGCCGCAGCGTGCTCACCCTGATATAAAGACCGCACTTCTTCATCTTCAGGCCTCCCGGATATTCAGACAAAAAGAGGGAGCTGGGCCTCGTCTATCGCGGCAAGCAACAGAGCGAGGGATGCCCCAGCTCCCTCAATGACTTTTCGATTGTATCCAATCCCCACTCTGTTGCTTGCCGACAATAAACATACCACGCCGATCGCCCTCAATCAATCCCTTCCCCCTCTTTCTCTTCCCGGAAATATCCGTTCTCCTCCAGATAGGCGAATGTCCCCTCCGCGAGTATCTCAAGCACCCGCTTGAGTCTCGTCCCGTCGTCTTCCGTCCCCCGGATGACTTCTATCTCAACGCGTTTCATAGCCGGTTTTTCTCCCGGCCATACTTACGCGAAAACTCCCAAAAGTGTCGGGTCCGGACTTTTTACCCCCCCAACATCCGTGACCCCTCCGTGATGGTGGAGCCCCCTATGGGGCCCTAATCTCAGATTGGTTATGCGCTGAACCTCTTTTGAAAACAAAGGAGGATTCTGTGCATACCAGATATGAAGGGATCTTTGCCGATTGGGAGATAGCCGTCGCCAGAACAATCGTGAACAACCACCGGATGATGTGGCCCAGCCTGGCAAAGGAGGACGAGGATTTCCTCCTCAACGGATGCCTGTACCATTGGCACCGCCGCCGCCGCACCCACCGGGAGGAGGGGGAAGCGAGTCTGAGGACCTATATGGGGAAGGTCCTCAAGAACTACCTGATCAGCTACCTGAGAATGGTATTGGCAGAAAAGCGTCGGACCAACCTCGACCCCGACTCCCTCGACCGTCCCCTCGACCCCGAGGACCAAGAATTAACCCTGATGGACAAGGTCTCCGCCGAAAGACCCCAGCTCGACCCCCGCCTTCGGCTCGATGTCAAAGCCTCTCTCGACCGTCTTTCCCCCCGTCAGCGGGAGATATGTCTGCTGCTGATGGCGAAGGATACTAAAACGGATATCGCCGCCGAGATCGGCGTGAGCCGCGACACCATCCACCAGGAGCTCAACCGCATCCGCGAGCTCTTCCGCCGGGACGGCCTGGAAAAATAATCCCTCCCCGGACCCGACAGTTTCTGTGCCGTTTGCGTAAGTACCGTCACAACCCAAAACCAGGAGAAACCCGATGCCTGCGAATATCTGCAAATTCACCTTCACCGAAGAGATCAGCAAGCCCTTCCTCGACGATGCCATCGCCTGCGCCGTCTTCTTCGCCGAGTACGCCTTCGGCAAGGCGAAGGTCAGGATCGACACCGCCTACGCCACCGCCGACGGCCCTCCCCGCTGCCTGATCGACACCTCTTCCGACGTCGGCCGCTTCATCGCCGAGGAGCTGGCCGAGACGATGATGAAGCTCAAGGGCGAGCGGTCCTTCGACGTCACCAAAGTTGACCAGTGGAAACTGTAAAAGGAGAAGCTATGCCCGATACCCACGACTTCCGGAGCCTGATCGAACAAGTCCGACAAGCCACCGACATCATCGAGATCGTCAACGAGCGCGTCCCCCTCGACCGGGGCCACAAGGCGCTCTGCCCCTTCCACCAGGAGAAGACCCCCAGCTTCCACGTCCACCCCGAAGGGCAGTTCTTCAAGTGCTTCGGCTGCGGGGCCGGCGGCGACGTCTTCAAGTTCCTCGAACTCTACGACCGTATCCCCTTCACCGAGGCCCTCCGCGCCCTGGCCGCCCGGGCGGGGATCGAGACGAAAGACCTCACCCCCAACGACCTCCTGATCATCCGCGAGTCCCGCCAGGTCACCGAGGTCCTCGCCGCCGCCGCCGACTACTACCACAGCGCCCTCACGCCTGAGGCTCGCGGATACCTCCACTCCCGGGGGATAACCGACGAGACGATCGAACGGTTCAAAATCGGCCACGCCGGAGGCGGCCTCCTCGAGCACCTGACCAAAGAGAAAGACTTTCTCATCGAGACCTGCCTCCGCTCCGGCCTGGTCAAAAAGTCCAACGGCGGACGGGCCCGCGACTTCTTCTACAACCGCGTCGTCTTCCCCAACATCGTCCGCGGCCGCGTCGTCCACTTCTCCGGCCGGGTAATGGACGACCGCCAGCCGAAGTACCTCCACCTCCCCGGCGAAATCGCCTTCTTCTACCACGAGGAGGCGCTCCGCTCCCCCGAAGCGATGCTCACCGAGGGGATCCTCGACTGCCTCCCCGCCGTCCAGGCGGGCTTCGACTGCGCCGCCATCTACGGCACCTCCACCTTCAACGAAAGCCACCTGGCAAAACTCTCCCGGGCCGAAACGGTCTATCTCTGCCTCGACGGCGACCCTCCCGGGCGTGAAGCCGCCGCGAAGATCGCCGGCCTGATCGGGGAGCGGGCCCGGATCGTCGAGCTGCCCGAGGATACCGACCTCGGCGACTATCTGCGGGACCACACCCGCGAGGACCTGGAAGAGCTGCTTTCCTCCTCCGTCACCCTGATCAAGTACGAGCTGAACCGCATCCCGGAAAGCGCCCCCAAGACCGAGCTCCCCCGCCTGCTCAAGCCCGTCCTGAGCCGCCTGGCCCGCCTCGACCCTCCCGACGTCGAGGCCTACCTGCGTTACGAGATCAAACCCCGTTTCAACCTGAAAAAGGAGGATACCGATGCCTACCGTGCCGCCATCAAGAAGATCCGGGACGAACTGGAGAAAGAGGAGGCTGCCCAGGCGGGCGAGGGGCCCTCCGATGAGTTCGTTTGGGAGGACTTCGACCCCTTCAACCCCGCCCAAGACTTCCGGGGCGAGAAGGCCTACTTCACCGTCCATATCCAGAAGCGGGAGAAGGAGGGCGCGCCCGTCGAGCGCCGCCCCCACGTCATCACCTCCGCCCGCGAGATCTTCCCCCTGGACAAGGACGAACTCGACCGCCGGGGCCTGCGCCTCCTCCGGGAGGGGCAGAGCCCCGGCGATGTGGCCCGCTGGTCCACCGCCCGCCGGACCGCCAACAGCGTCCACGCCTTCTTAAACGGCGAGGCCGCCGCGGACCCCGTCGAACTCTACTGCAAGATCCACGCCCTCTTCGCCACCTACCTCGACTACCCCGACCCCCTCTACTACGACTTTATGCCCCTCTGGGTCCTCGGCACCTACCTTTTTATGCTCTTCGAGTCCTACCCCTACGTCTACCTCTCCGGGACCAAGCGGACCGGCAAGACCCGCACGATCGAGGTTGCCGTGCCTTTGTGCTTCAACTCCGTCATCTCCGCCTCGATGACCGACGCCGCGATGTACCGCTCCACCGAGAACGACCGCTGCACCATCTTTCACGACGAGGCCGCCAAGTACTCCCGGAAGAACAAGGCCGACCTCTCCGAGCGCCTGGAGATCTTCAACTCCGGCTACAAGAGAAGCGGCTCCGTCCGCCGCTGCGTCGGCGACGACAACGTCCCCACCGACTTCTCCACCTACAGCCCTAAGCTCCTGGCCTCCATCGAGGGCCTGGAGGAGACCTCCGCCGACCGGACCATCATCCTTCACCTCCTGCGGGCGAAAGGGGAGGTCCCCAAGTTCTCCTACCGCCGGCTGGAGCCGACCTTCCAGCAGCTTAGAAACTCCCTCTACGTCCTCGCCCTCACCTTCCACCGGGAGATCGCCCAGGTCTATTCCGGCCTGGAGATGATCAAGGGGCTGAAAGACCGCGAGGACGAGATCTGGTCCCCGATCTTCGCCCTGGCCGAGTTCATTGACGGCTACCGCCTGGAGAAGGACGCCTCGATCGCCGAGGCCGACCTCCTCACCTCGAAGATGATCCGCCTCGCCTTCTCCTGCCGGGACCGCAAGCAGGCCGACGAGATGGAAGAGAACCCCGAACAGAGGATCCTCGCCGCCGTCCTGGCCTTCCTGGCCGAATACCGCCCCGTAATAGACCAGAACGGCGCCGAGACCGACTTCTACACCTCCGACCAGCTCCTCGCCTACATCAACGACCGCGACGGCCTCGCCTGGGTCACCAAGCACTATCTCGGCAAGGTCCTCTCCCGCCTCCAGATCATCCGCGACAAGTCCAAGGACAAGCCCAACCTCCGCGTCGGCTCGGACAACCGCCTCGACCGCTCCGCCAAGCAGGCCCTCTGCTACCGCCTCCCCCGCGAGCGCGTCAACGACGTCGCCGAACGCTACGCCGTCCCCGGCGTGGTTAGCATTTTGGAGCCCGAAAATGATAACCAGGAATCCTAACCAAAAAGATAACCACCACAACACACTGAATATCAGCCTGTTGCGTCGGATTTACCCCCTCCTGGTTAGCTTTTTATCGTTTTTTCGCCAGAAAGCCCAGAGACCCTCTCCACACCATATATCCCGGAAATATGGTGTGGGGAAGTCCGCCCGGGGATTATTGCGGATTTATCGAAATAATCTTAACCACCGCCTCAATTTGAGCCCTAACGCCTTGCGGATGCTGGAGATGTGGTGGTTAGCATTTTTGGTTAGCATTTTTCTCCACGCCGAAAAAATCCTAACCACTACCCACGCTGTCGAAATTGCCCCCGTCCCCGGTCCCCGCGCACCCCGTCATTGCGAGGAGGGCGCCAGCCCGACGAAGCAATCTCAACCATAACCACCAATAACCCGCCCCAATGAACCTAAAGGAAAAGATCATCCGGTCCAAGATAACCCGTCTACAGCCCCGGGGAGAGACCAACCTGATCCGCCGGCTGGAAGAGGAGCTATCCCGTCCCGCCCCCGCCAATCTCGCTGCTGAGCCCTCCCAGGAGGTCAAAATAGCCCCTCCCGCCCCCAAACCCCGCCTGCCCCTCACCGAGGCCGACGTAGAGGATTTCCGGGCGCTCAAAGCCCAGGTCCATATCAGCTCGAAGAAGCACGGGGATATCTGGCTGGTCCCCGAGCGGACCGGCGCCCTCCGGTTCGAGATCCTCCCTGAAGAGATGCGGCAGCTTGCCCTGGCCGCCGAAGCGTTCAATGGGAGATTGGTGGAGGTGAGACGCGATGTCCCAGCTTGACTACAGATTCAAGGAGGTCCCCCTCTACCCCGCCGTCATCGACCAGCTCTTCTCCGTCCCCGCCTGGGACGAGGCGGCCCGGGAGAGACGCCACAGGATCGAGAGGGATAGCTACGTCGAGGAGAAGATGCGCGAGGTCCGCCGGGCAATGCGCCATCTCACTCCCCGGCAGAAGGAATGCCTGACCCTGCATTACCTCAAGGGATACAGCCAAAAGGAGATAGCCGACCGCCTCCACCTCCACCAAACTACCATCTCCCAGCATATCCGGTATGCTCTCAATAAACTTTGCCGTATATGCGCTTAAGGGCACTGCTTGTGAAATGATTGTTTTAAGGTAATCGTTCTACAATCCATGTAAAAACTTCAAAAAATCTTGACCGTACAAAGCAGATTAAATACACTGGCATAGGCTGAAAAGCTAAGCGCCTTAACTGGAGAAGTTCTGGTGCATAAAAATATTTTGCCCAATTTGATTGCCCGCCTTCGGATCCAGTGTCCGGGCGGGCTATTTTATTGTAGAAAGCAACGAATAAGAATGGAGGAAGTAAATGAAAAAGGTAATCAATAGCGCGCTTTCGATAGTTCTTGTAGTGCATTTAATCCTGATTCAAGGCTGTGCCACGATCTGTCAACCCGGGCCAGATAAGATTCCTATAAACTCTAGACCTGACGATGCTGAAGTCTATCTTGATGGTTTGATTGTAGGGCGGACACCTATGACTGTATCTGTTGATCGCTCGGCTGAATGTTATTTAGAAATTAAAAAGGATGGCTATAAGACAATAACTATTGATAAGGATAAAAAACTTGCCGGTTGGTTTTTCCCAGGCAATCTACTTTGGCTTCTGCTTTGGCCAGGCCTTCCCGTTGCTGTAATTGTAGATCTTGCCTCATCTAATCAGGGTAAGTACCCAACAGAAGCTGTAAATGTCCATTTGAGCAAAGTAGAAGAAGCGGAAGAATCAAGTGTTGAAGAACAATTAAGCAGGGACGAAACACCTTCAAGCCAAACATCGTCCGATAAAGATATTGAAAGATTAAAAGCCGAACACGAATTGCTTAAGATGAAGCTAGAGATAAAAAGATTGGAGGATGAGCTATCAGCAAAATCTGAAAAAGCTCCCTCCGTAAAAGCTCCAACACCTACTCCTATTCCATCTCATGCTCCATCCATAACAATTACACCCTTGAAGCCGAAATCTACTCCGATCTTAGTTGAGGATGCTGATAGTTATTTATAACAATCTAGTTGTTTGCGATTAATCATCCCTAGCTCGCATCAGGTGTTATAACTAGCCAACATATTCAAGAAGAGGGTGATATGCGATATTTAAGAACTTGTATAGCGATTATATTTGCAGCGACTATTATAACAAGTCAGGGTTGTGCAGTGGAACTGACACCAGAGCAGAAACAAATGGTGTTAGAGTTGAGGCAAGAATTAAATGGAATCCGACAAGAAATCGCGAAGGCCATCGAGGAAGATGCGATGTATCGAGCTGGCCTCATAAAGAATCTCATCGCAGTCAGACTAGAAGTGCTAAAAACAAACGAGGCTCTTATAGAGCAACGCATAAATGCTCTGGAGGCTGGTTCGCGGATTAAATTCGTAGTTAACGCAACTGATGTGGATATCGATAAAGCAACTGAACTTGCCAAAGAGATTGGAATTCAACAGAACAAGCTAGCAGAATCTCGAAAAAATGCTGACCGCTATTCTGGGGGCCTTGTTAAGGCTATGGCTGAATCCGAAGTTGCGACTATTCGCAATACCCTTGCGATGCTTGAACAGCAATACATTATCGCAAAGTATGGACTAGCAATACCAGCCATATCTTCTGAATCAACTACTGCAACTCCAAAAATAGTAGCAGATACCGAACCTATATCAAAACCAATCATCAAAGAGCAAGCACAAAGCAATGAGCAACCTATACCAAAGCGTGATGGCCCATTCGGATTAGAAATGGGAATGTCTTTAGATGAAATTGGAGGAATGCCGGAAGAAATTTCGAATGGAAAGTATAAGTTAGGAAATATTCCTAATCCCCATCCCGCTTTTGAATTTTATGCTGTTCAAGTATGTCCCAAGAATGGACTGTGCTGGATCAAAGCAATAGGAAATGATATTCGCACAAGTGTATATGGACTTGAATTAAAATCTGCTTTCAGCGAGATGAAGGAAAAACTTGAAAGAGTATATGGAAAATCTAAAACTACTGATTTATTAATGCCTGACAGCATTTGGAATGAACCAAAGGATTATATGATCGGTTTGATAAAACAAGAAAGGCACTTAATGGCAATATGGGAAGGGACTGAAAGTTCCCCTCTGAAGTATAACCTTGTTAAGGTTGGCTTGATAGCAAGTGCTAAAAGCCAAAATATTGGGTATATTTCAATTGAATATTACTTTACTAACTATGATCTATGCGAAAAAGAGTTATCTCAGCAATCTGACGAGGCATTATAATGTAACCTTATCAGAAAGGTGAGCTTGCGGGGAGATACCGCTTATTATTTCTAAACATGCTCTTGTGCCTTCAGTACGAAATAGGATGCATTGTAAGATGACTTCGGCTTATTAATATTGCTTATTTTATCAATATTGATGTGATGAAGCCCACTATTCTGAGTCGCGCATAGCATATTATTTAATCAATCCTCCCTCCAATATCCCCACAATCTCGAAGGTCCCGTGATTCTCCATCATCGCCGGCGGCGTCCTCTCGACGTGTAACTCCCCTCCCGGCCGGCGGAATCTGCTCTCCTCCCCGCCTTTCTCCAGCCAGAGCTTGACCCAGAGCCCCCGGACCGCCGGGCTGCAGACGGTCTTTCTCCGGGGATCGAGGACGTTAAGATAATCCTCTTCGGGGAACTCCAGGTATTCCTGAATGAGGATCGCCATCAGCTGGATGGCGTCGTAGGCGGTCCCCTGAAGCAGCTCGATCCCGGAATAGACGACCTGCCGGTCGGCCGCCGTCTCGACCCGGAAATCCCGGTAGCGGCAGACGATATAGACCTTATTATGGTTCAGCTTCCCTTCCTCAAGCTTCAGGTAATCCGCCCGGGGCGCGGTGACGTTCCAGCAGACGCCATCCATCAGGTGGATGATGGAATGGGTGCTGTAAATCAGGGGAGAATTGGGATATTTCCAGCGCTGGAAGGCGATGATTCCCCTCTGCGCCGCCGCCTCGGCCCAGTTCGCCGCCGGCCACCAGACGATCCGCCCGGGCGTCCAGTTGATGATGTCCCCGAACAGAAGATCCCGGATTCTCAGCCGGCGAAACCCGGAATACGCCCGGACAATCTCTTTTTCCTTGTAAATCCCCATCGGATATCTTCCTCCCCGCCCCTCCATAAGAAGGAGATTTCAAGGGCAGGGATTCGATATCCGATTCGATCAGTATTGCCGGATGAAGCCCGGCTTGAGTGCTGCCTCGCGTTCTGCGGGGTTTTCATATATTTCCGAGCCCGCAGCCCATTTTTATTTGCCTTCCGGGCTGGTTTCAGCGATAATCTCATCCCCACCTCGTAACGGGGGTGCCCAAAGGCAACCAGCGGAAAGCAATTTCTTATCAATTTGAAAGGAGGTAGCTATGAACTTATTGCAACGCCAATTATGGGTGGTTCTTATTGCTCTTCCATTGCTTTCAGCATGTAGCACTATAAAATATCAGTATACAGCTAAACAAAATTGGAATGTCAAATCTGCGGAGGGCATTGAGATTCTAACCTATTTGCCTGTAACTAACGAATTTGAAATAGCATATCAAACTCGAAAATACCAAGGTGTCCTTCTTACAATCCGCAATAACTCCCAGTTTGACTTCTTCTTGGATCCTTCGAAATCAATGTATGTTTTCAACGAACAGTCGTATCCTTTAGTAAGCGGTGAATCCAAAGTGATTGACGTTTCCCGTCCACAGCCACCAATGCCCATCGCCTCACAATCTACTACATCATTATCTCTTTTTATAAGGCATACGTTGGACTTCAATCCTTTTGAAGATGATAAGGTTGCTATTCTTGAGAAGGATTATCCGATCAGCGGTTCCCAAAAAACATGGTGTTATATCACTGCTATTCTCTATGGTGGGACTTGTTGGTTTATGCATCCTACACCTGAGCAGACCGCTGATTTCCATAACTCGGTTCAGCATTTGGTAAAAACTGACGACGCAAATTTATCTAGTTCAGGAGGCGGATTGTTAAAATTAGTTGGGGAGCTCGATAACCAACAAGTAGTTATTAATTTGCAGGGTCAAATTGATGCAAGTACCGGCAATATTTCTTGGAGCAAGCAATGACTTTAAAACCAATATGAATTTATATGGATCGGCGGAGGAAGATATATGTCGAAGAAAAAGGTCATCCGAGAGACATACCAATGTTCTAAGTGCGGTAGACAAGTCACAATCACAAAAATTATTAACAGCATAATTCTGCAGGGAATAACTGTTAAGAAGGATATAGTAGGAACGGATTGCGATGGAAAAGATATTTGCGGTGTAGGAACCAAGAATAGATCAGGTTTCAGCTATGACTGGAGTAAATGTGTTCACCCACTAATGAAGAGGCGACCCTAGCCCCCCCCGGCCTTCAGTCGGCTCCCCCGATCTCACCCCCCGCAGCCGACTGAAAGCCTCCGCCCCCCGCTTCAATGCGCCGCCGCGCCGCACAAAAAACCGCGCGGCGCA
>CAYXKT010000011.1:0-36345 GCA_964465735.1 uncultured bacterium | reverse complement strand
GCAAAATCTCAGCACATTTCATCCGCAATAATCGCTCAACTTAGGTTAAAGGAAAAAGCTTCAACGGCCGCTGCTGGTTTGGCTGTTTACCGTAGCTCCGGCGCCGGCGGTTCCGGCAGGGGGGAAAGTCTTGAGCGGCTCTGATCTGTTGGCGATGAACTGATTCTCCGGCCGGATAAACCGGCAGGGGTCTATACAGTTATCTCGGCCCGGTGATCTGATCAGGACTTGGCCTGATCGGGAAGCAACTGGGAAGGGTTTGAAGGAGAGATAAAATGTTAGAAGCGGAGATTGGAATAATCGGTGGTAGCGGCCTCTACGAGATGGCCGGGATCGACCAGAATCGGGTGGAGAAACTTATCACCCCTTTCGGCGAACCGTCCGACGACTATCACCTGGGATCAATCGGCGGCCGGAAGATTGCCTTCCTTTCCCGACACGGTCAGGGACACCGCCATATTCCCGGCGAGATCAACCATCGGGCCAATATCTGGGGGTTGAAGAAACTGGGGGTGGAGTGGATTATCGCCGTCAGCGCGGTGGGGAGTCTGAAAGAAGAACTTCGGCCACTGGATATTGTCCTCCCCGACCAGTTTTTTGACCGGACCAAGCAATCCCGGAAGAGTACTTTCTTTGGCCAGGGGGTGGTGGCTCATATCGCCTTTGCCGAGCCGATGTCAAAGGTACTGCGGGAGATTGTTTATCAAGCCGCGGTGGAAGCCGGGGCCCGGGCTCATCTCGGCGGGACCTACCTGAATATGGAGGGACCGGCCTTCTCCACTCGGGCGGAGTCGAATGTCTACCGGCAGTGGGGGATGGATATCATCGGGATGACCAACCTGGCGGAGGCCAAGCTGGCCCGAGAAGCCGAGATCGCCTACCAGACAATAGCGATGGTTACTGATTACGACTGCTGGCGGGACCAGGAAGGTTTTGACGATGTCTCGGTGGAGGCGGTGGTGGAAAATCAACTGAAGAACGTCACCCTGGCTCAGGATATCATCCGGATAGTTGTCCCCCGGATCCCCTTCCAGCCCGACCCGGTGGCTTCCTCCGCCCTGAAGAACGCGATTATGACTGATTTAAAGATGATCGACCCGGAGGATTGTCAACGGCTGTCGTTAATTATCGGGAAGTATATCTGACGATTATATTAACTGCTCAGACACCAATTAGGCAGTCAGCTCCTTCAGTCTTTAACCTTCAGACTTCAACCCAATTACTAAATCCGGCCGGTTCCAGGGAAATCCATTACTATCCGGTTCTCGAAACCGCCCCGGACCCGGGCTTTTTCCCGCCGGAGCTCTTCGAGCGCCTCAGGGCTCAGGCCAACTCCCCGTGCCAGGGTCAGGACGACTTCCAGGATATCCGCCAGCTCTTCCGGTTCCCGGCTTTCCAGGTACTCATCCGTCTCTTCCCGCAGTTTTTCCGTGAGCAGGTCCCGGTACTCAGTTTGGGGGGCGATCCGGAAAGGCGGCATCTCTCCCCGGTCGGCTTTAATGATCTCCGGTATCCGATCTCTTACCAGTTTTTCCACTCCAACCTCCCCATCGTCAACAAGATTATGATTGTAATTAATTATCCCCGCCTCATCCCTCTCTTTTTGAACGGGTAACCGGATTAGTGGGATGTCAGTTCTTTGCTGATCTGCCATCGCGCAACCAGGTCATATCTTCCCGGCGCCATACCATCTCCCATCAAAGTCTAAAGCTCCGGTTATTTTGTCCCAGATCATCTTGTTACTTAGTGTCTGAACGGAAATCTCAAATTATATGGAACCTATCATTGCGCAAAACGAAGTGACAAAGCAATCTCCTCACAAGCCAAACAGATCGTTTCGTCGTCCCTCCTCACAATGACCTGGTTTTCGGGGTTTTCGTTCCGATACTACTTAGTCGAGGCTGAGAAGGGAGCGGATCTTTTTTGTCCCGGTCAGGTTGGGTTTTAAGCGGAGCGCGGTCTCAAAATGTTCGCGAGCTTCCCTGACTCGACCGGATTCCCCGTAGCGTTCGGCGATTTTTTTGTGAAAGAAGGCCCGTTCAACTTTTGGGAAGTTGTACTCGAAAAGCAGTTTATTATAGTACCTGATCGCCTCCTCCGGTCCGGCTGCTTTCGCCAGATTCCGGCAGCAGAGATCGCGGATCCTCTGTTTCAGTTCGGGCCGGAAATGCCTGAAGTAGTTCCACTCCCGGTCCTCCCGGAAGGCTGTCTCGTAGTGCTCGAGCGCCTCGCAGTATTTTCCCTTCCGCTGGTAGCCTTCTCCAAGCAGGAAGGTGCAGTCGAGGAAATCGGCAAAGCCTAAAAGTTCGAGGAAATTGATCTTCCCGCCACCGGCGGCGACCAGTTTGTCGTAATTGTCCAGGGCCCGGTCGATCTTCCCGTTGAGGAGATCATAAAAGATTAAGAGGGCCCGGGCATAGGGGTCTTTAGGACGCTGACGGAGCGAGTTGAGATAGGAGAGTTCAGTCGGGGGTAGATCGGCCTTATGGCGCTGATCATAGGCCGCCCGGCCGGCGGTATCGATCAGGATCCGATAGGCCTCGATCAGCAGGCGCATCCGTTTGGTCGCCAGTGCCGGATCGAGTTTGCTGGTATCCGGGTGATATTTTATCGCCAATCTCCGGAAAGAAGCTCGGATTGATTCGGCTGAAGCGGCGGGAGCGACTTTCAAGACGCGATAGTAGTCGATAAAAGTCTTCATTGGCAGTTAATTGGAAGATTGGAATTGGTTATTGATGGATGTGAGGAGACCCTATCGGTGCGAGTTTTCAATGGTCCGACAGGGCAAGAATAACTTACCATTTCCCGGCGGAAATTTCCACTATTCTCCTCTCACCGTCCGAGCCTCTCCCCGTGCTCTGAGGTGACGGCGGGACGGCTAAATTTGGCTTTTGCTCTTTGACGGCAATATGCTACATTATCTCAGCTGAAGATGATCGTAATCTTATTATTATTCCTCGTTGTCTTGCTTGGTTTCTCCGCGTTCTTTTCCGGCGTGGAGACCGCCCTCTTTTCTCTTCCCCGATTTACGGTAGAGAAGCTCAGACAGCGGAAGCCGGCCCGGGGCGAGATCATCTTCCGGCTCCTCTCCCGGCCCCGACATCTGCTGATCTCGATTGTCACCGGGAATATGCTGGTTAATATTCTTTCTTCCGCCCTGGCTGAGCGGTTCTCTTTTGTCCTCTTTTTTTCCAGTCCGCTTAAGAGCGTGGCCTGGATCTTCTCCACCGTGGTGATGACCTTCATCATACTGATCTTCTGCGAGGTCGGGCCTAAGGTTCTGGCGATCAACCGGTCGGAGCAAGTATCCCTGAAGGTGGCTCCGGCGATATTCCTTTTCGAACGGCTGGTGCTTCCCCTGCGGGTGGTGGTCCAGACGGTCAGCGATTTTATCATCTCTTTCTGGGAGAGAAGAAACCCTCATCGGGAATTTCCTTTGAGTCGGGAGGAATTGGAGACGGCGCTTGATCACGGTTCCCGAGAAGGAACTCTTGGCGGGGAAGAAAAAAAGATGATCAGTGAGATCTTCAAGCTGGGAGGCAAGAGTGTCCGGCAGTTGATGACTCCCCGCAACGAGATTGTTTCGTTTGAGATCGATACCCCTTTAGAGAAGATTGATGCCGTGATTCGGGAGAAGGAGTATTCCCGGATCCCGATTTATTCCGGGAAGCTGGAGAATGTGGTTGGCATCCTCTATCCCAAGGACCTGCTGATCGCCCGGGTTCGGGGTATCGAGCGTCCGGTTCTGGACGATCTTCTCCGTCGGCCGTTCTTTATCCCGGAGACGATGAAAGCCTCTCTGCTGCTCAAGGAATTTCTCGACCGGAAGATTCATATCGCCCTGGCGGTTGACGAATACGGTGGTCTGGCCGGGTTGATCACTATGGATGATTTAGTGGAAGAGATTATCGGTGAGATTCGGGAGCGGGGAGAAATCCCTCCCGGTTACCAGGTGGTGGAAGAGGATACCGTCCAGCTTCCGGGCCGGTTGGAGCTGAATTATCTCAATAAGGAATTCGGGCTCGAGTTGAGTGGAGAGAACAATGTTACTTTAGGGGGGTTTCTCTCCGAACGGTTGGGTCGGCTCCCCCAGCCGGGGGATTGCTGTCTGCTGGACGATCTCCGGTTTACCGTGGTCAGTGTGAAGAAACGTCGGGTGGATCAGGTCCGGCTTTACCGGCCGGGGTTGAGTGCGATGATCGGCAAAGGGATGCAGTGAGATGATGAATGGGGAATTGACGATTCTGGTAATATTTTGTTGCCTGTTCATCAACGCTTTTTTTTCGGCGTCGGAGATGGCCCTGATCTCGGTCAACCGGCTTCGGATCCGCCATCTGGCCGACTCCGGGAGCCGTCGGGCCCGGTTGGTGGAAAAAATGCTGGAAAACCCGGAGACTTTCCTCTCGACCACGATGGTGGGGATCAATCTCTTCCTGGTGCTTGGTGCTACCCTGGCCTCGAACTTTTTCTCCGACCGGCTTGGTTTCGGAGATCGCGGTGTTCTGTTGGCTACCGTGATTATGCTGCCGCTGATCCTGATCTTCGCCGAGATTATCCCCAAAAGTCTGAGCCGGGGACGGGCCACCCGGATGAGCTTGTTTTTGATCTATCCGCTCCGAGGATCTTATTACCTTCTCTATCCTCTGGTCCGAATTGTCTCCTGGATAACTTCCCGACTTCTTCGGCTACTGGGAATAAACCCGGAAGTCAACCGGCTCTTTTCTTCAGTCGATGATATCCGGATCTTGATGGAGGAAGGGATGCGGCAGGGGACTCTCTCTCAGGACGAGGAACGGATGATCTCCCGGGTCTTCGAGTTTGGAGAGTACGAGGCTTCCGACGTGATGGTCCCGTTGATCGATGTTGACCTGGCCCCGGAGAATGCCCCCGTCTCCGATGTCTGCCGGCTGATCAGTGAGTCGGGTCATACCCGGATCCCGATTTATCGGGATCGGGTAGATAAGATCATCGGCACTGTTCAGGCTTCCGACCTGGTCCTGGTCCGGGGGGAGGAGACGATTGCCGGACTGATCCGGGAGCCATATATTGTGCCGGAGTCCAAGCCTCTCGACGAACTTCTGGAAGAACTCCGTCATAGCGATGTCAATATGGCGATCGTGGTTGACGAGTACGGGGGGGTGGCCGGGATTGTTACCCTGGAGAATATCATCGAGGAGATTGTCGGGGAGATCCGCGACGAGTATGACCAGGATGAGGCTTCTCCCCTTCGGATCAAGGATGGGGTCGCCGAAGTATTCGGCCGGATGAGATTGGACGAACTGAACGATGCTTTGGATATCGGGTTACCCGAGGATCGGGAGGAGGAGACGATTGCCGGGTTTGTGCTTGACCTGATGGGGCGGATTCCGGCTCCGGGCGAATTAGTGACCTGGGGGGATTATCGCTTCAAGGTGACCCAGGCCACCGACCGGAGGGTGGTTCGGCTGGAGATCAGTGGTCCGGAGCTCTCGCTGGTGTCGGCGCCGGGAGAAGAAATATCCGACGAGCCTTTGAGGAGCTGATGGCCAATGGTACTGAGAAAAATTCTCTGAAAGGATGAAACCGAAAAAGGCAAGCTGAATACCCAATATCCAACCAATTGCGAAAGAGTATCATCCGGGATAACACCGACAAACTAAAAAACTGGTAACACTTTAGCCGGCGAAAAACGCTGCTATCAACAGCACCATTGATTGCCATTGCGGGAAATCTCAACCTGGAGATTGTTTCGTCGGTCCGAAGGCTTTCGGATCTCCGCGCAATGAAAATTGCAGACTTATAAAACAATAGAGACTTTTATAGAGCTAACGTGTGACAAAAATTGACAGAACGCGGGTAATCGGGAAGGAATAGGTATGGAACTGGAAAAACGGATTGCTCTGGCCCGGGGGGAGGGGAAGGTTGATCTGTTGCTCAAGAACTGTCGGGTGGTGAATGTTTTTTCCGGTGAGGTGGAGAAGACCTCGATCGCTGTCGCCGGCGGGATTATTCTCGGGCTGGGTGATTATCCGGCGAAAAAGACTATCGATTGTCGAGGGGCATACTGTGCCCCCGGCTTTACTGACTCCCACGTCCATATTGAGAGCAGTCTGGTGACCGTCCCCGAGTACGCCCGGGCGGTGGTGCCTCGGGGAACGACCACGGTGGTGATCGACCCTCACGAGATCGCCAATGTCTTTGGTTTGAGCGGAATCCGCTATATGCTTAACGTCAGCGAGAGCTGTCCCCTTACCGTCTATGTGATGCTCTCTTCCTGCGTTCCGGATTGCGGCCTCTCCACTTCGGGGGCCGAGCTGACCAGTTTTGATCTCGCCTCTTTCTGGGGCGAGGAACGGGTTCTTGGTCTGGCCGAGATGATGAACTATCCCGGGGTCCTCTCCCGGGACCCGGAAGTAATGGCCAAGCTGAAGGCGGCTGTCGGACATCCGATTGACGGTCACGCCCCCGGTCTCTCCGGGAAAGATCTCAACGCCTATATCGCCGCCGGGGTTGGCTCCGACCACGAATGTTCGACTCTAACCGAGGCCCGGGAAAAGCTGGCCCGGGGGATGTTTATTCTCCTTCGGGAAGGGACGGCGGCCAAGAACCTGAAGACCCTGCTCCCGATCTGTACCCCCGGTTCCTGTCGCCGCTGTCTGCTGGCTACCGACGACCGCCATCCGGAGGATCTCCTGGCCGAGGGGCATATCGATTACCTGATCCGGACCGCGATCGCCGAGGGGATTGACCCCGTGGACGCGATCCGGATGGCTACTCTCAACCCGGCTCGTTACTTCAATCTCTCGAACCAGGGAGCGGTCGCCCCCGGTTACCGGGCTGATCTGGTGACCTTTGATAGCTTCCGGAATCTAATTGTTGACCGGGTTTTCAAGGATGGGAGACTGGTGGCCCGGGAGGGGAGATTGATCCTTCAGGGCTGGGAACCGCAGCTGCCGGAGCTGCGCGGTTCGATCAATGTCAACTGGGCGGGTCTCGAGGAGATCATCATCCCGGCCGGGGAGGGGACGGCCCTGGTGATCGGGGTGGTCCCGGACCAGATCCTCACCAGGAAACTCCGGCTGACTCTGAAGATCAGAGACGGGGCGGCGGTCTCCGATCCGAAGCGGGATATCCTGAAGATCGCCGTCATCGAGCGGCACACCGCCTCGGGGAGGATGGGGCTCGGCTTTGTCCGCGGCTTTGGCCTGCAGACCGGGGCGCTGGCCTCTTCGGTCTCCCACGACTCCCACAACATCATTGTGGTGGGGGCCGATGATCAAGATATGATGACCGCGGCCATTGAGGTGGCTCGGATGGACGGCGGCCAGGCGGTGGTTGACAGTGGTCAGGTGACGGCGGCCCTGCCGCTGCCGATCGCCGGGATTATCTCCCCCCGACCCTTAGAAGAGGTCCGCCGGGCAATTATCCTGCTCAACCGGGCCGCCCGTGAGCTTGGCTGTACCTTGAAGGACCCGTTTATGACCCTCTCCTTTTTGACCCTTCCCCCGATCCCTTCCCTCAAGATCTCCGACCGGGGTCTGGTCGACTCCGACAATTTCCGGATCGTTCCCCTTTACGAAAACAATAAACCGCCGGACAGTTTAGGACACAAAGAATAAATTAATCCGTGTCTTCTGTGGTTAATCTATCGGCAGTATGAGAGGATAGGCAGCAATGACCTGGTTTCCGAGGTTATTATTCAGACAATAGGCAGGAGAAGAGAGAAATGGAAAAATCAAAAGTTAATTTCACTCCCCCGAGCGTATGAACGCATTCATTCTTGCTCTGCTTTCACTTGTTGGTTTTCTCCTGGCCTATTTTCTTTATGGTCGCTTTCTCCAGCAGAAGATCTTCCGGCTCCTCCCCGGGGAAAAGGTCCCCTCCCGGGAACAGGAGGATGGGATGGACTTTGTCCCTACCCGGCGGGAGATCCTCTTCAGCCATCACTTTGTCTCCATCGCCGGACTTGGTCCCATCCTCGGCCCGGCGATCGGGGTGATCTGGGGGTGGTTGCCCGCGATGCTCTGGGTTTTTTTCGGGACGATCTTTCTCGGCGCGGTCCACGACTTCGGGACCCTGGTCATCTCGCTGCGGAACGAGGGGCGTTCGATCGGGGAGGTGGTCAGGGACCTGATCGGCTACCGGGCGGGCACTTTGATGATGTTGATCATCTTCTTCCTTCTGGCCCTGGCGATGGGGGTCTTTGCCTATCTGGTGGCGTTGCTCTTTACTGAATTTTATCCCCAGGCGGTGGTGCCGGTGTTTGCGCTGATGCCGATCGCGATGGGCGTGGGGTACCTGATGTATCGAAGGAAGAGCCCTCCCTGGTGGCCGACAATGATCGGGGCGGTCTTGATGTTCGCGATGATCGAGGTCGGGATCCGCTGCCAGGTCTCGGTTTATCCGGCCTTTCTCCCGGTGGCCGCCCGGCAGTCTATCCAGACGGCCGGTTCATATCCCCTCCCGGCTCAGGCCGAGAAGTATTTCCAGGAGATTGGTCGGCCGGATTGGACCTCCGCCCTGGCGATAGCCCGGGGACGGGCGGTGTCGATCTGGGTCTATATTTTGCTGATTTACGCCTTTGTCGCTTCGGTCCTTCCGGTCTGGTTTCTCCTCCAACCCCGGGATTACCTCAACTCCTACCAGTTATATCTGGCCCTGGTATTGATGCTGGCCGGTCTGGCGCTCAGCGGTTCGCGGGTGGTCGCCCCCCCGGTTCATACCGGGGTGGCGGGACTACCCTCCCTCTTCCCCTTCCTCTTCATCACCATCGCCTGTGGAGCGATCTCCGGGTTTCATAACCTGGTCTCTTCCGGGACCACCGCCCGTCAGCTGGGCCGGATATCTGATGCCCGGTTTATCGGTTACGGGGCGATGCTGCTGGAAGGCTTTCTGGCGGTGCTGGTGATTTTGGCCTGTACCGCCACTTTTTCCGGTCGTGCTCAGTGGCTGGCCCGCTACGCCGATTACGGCCAGATGGACCTTCTGGGGCCCAAGCTCACCGTCTTCATCGAGGGGGCGGGGAGTTTTATCTCCCGGCTGGGAATCCCCCACCAGTACGCGGTCAGTTTTGTCTCGGTGATGGTGGTGTCTTTCGCGCTGACCACCCTGGACTCCGGGACCCGGCTGATGCGCTATAACGTGGAGGCGATCGGGACCACCTTCAAGATCCGCCCCTTGAAAAACCGTTATCTCTCCTCCCTGATCGGGACCGCCGCCATCGGTTACTTCGCCTTGATGAAGATCGATGGCGTTGCCGCCGGACTCACCCTCTGGCAGCTTTTCGGGACCACCAATCAACTGCTGGCCGCGCTTGGGCTCTTGACGGTCTCGGTTTATCTCTTCCAGATCCGCCGCCCCACTGTTTATACCGTGGTCCCGATGGCGTTTATGCTGATAGTTTCCTTTGTGGCGATGGTGATCAAGCTGATCGAGTTCTGGCAGGCCGGCAACTGGCCGCTGATCGTCACCGGGTTCATTATTCTGGCCCTCACTCTCTGGCTGATCGGGGAGGCCGTGGTCCTGGTCCGCATCTTCTGGCGGGCCCGGCGGGAAGCCGCCCGGAAGGAGAAGGCAGGAGTTGGATGAAGGCAGGAAACCGATGAGGACCGACTGGATATCCAATGAAGCGGGGAAACCGGGATACAAGCACAAGCACGGTACCAGCCAAAGCACCTGGACATTGGATATTAAAACGTGAGAAGGGACAATAATGGCGTCTAACCACTACCAAAGACTGTAATCAGAAATAAGACCCAATGAATGTTTTGAGATCACGGGATTGAGTGAAAGGGATGTGACAATGGAGGAACGGGAGTATCTGGTGATTCTCAATCTGGTCCGGGGGTTGGGCCCGGCACGGATCCGGAACCTGATGGCCCATTTCGGTACGGCCGCTGAAATCTTCCGGCAACCGGCCTCGGCCCTGAGCCAGGTGCCGGGGATCGGTGGACACCTCTCCCGAGCGATCCGGCAGTGGGAGCAAGTGGAATACGCCGAAGAGTTTCGGCTGATCAAAAAACTTGGTTTAAAGATCCTGACCATCTTCGATCAGGAGTATCCGGCCAATCTGAAGGAGATCTACGACCCCCCGACTGTTCTCTATACCCGCGGTTCCCTGATACCGGAGGACAAGCCGGCCCTGGCCGTGGTTGGATCCCGGCGGGCCTCCCGTTACGGCCTCCAGGCGGCCCATACTCTCGCGGCCCAGCTCTCCGAGCGGGGATTTACCGTGGTCAGCGGTCTGGCTCGGGGGATCGATACCCAGGCCCACCGCGGCGCGCTGGACGGGGGCGGGAGAACTCTGGCGGTATTAGGCAGCGGCCTGGGGAATATCTACCCGTCGGAGAATCAAAGATTGGCGGAAGAGATCTCCCGTTCGGGAGCGGTGATCTCCGAGTTCCCGGTCCGGGCAGTCCCCGACCGGCAGAATTTCCCCTTGCGCAACCGGGTGGTCAGTGGTCTCTCCCTGGGGACCTTGGTGGTCGAGGCGGCCGAGCGCAGTGGGGCCCTGATTACCGCCCGGATGGCGATGGAGCAGGGGAGAGTGGTGATGGCGGTCCCGGGCCGGATCGATAGTTTCTCCGCCCGGGGGACCAATTCCCTGATCCGGGACGGGGCGAAGATGGTCTCCGGGATCGACGATATCCTCGAAGAGTTCGAGTACCTCTTCCCGAGGTTGGGGGCGTCCTCCTCCGAGCAAGCTCCGGCTGGACCGGCCCTGGAGAACTTATCCCCGGAAGAGTTTCGGGTTTACGAAGCCCTGAAAGAGGAAGAACTGAATATGGAAGATCTCCTGGCCAAAACCGGTCTTCCCTCGCCGCCTCTCTCCGCCGCTCTGCTCTCTTTGGAACTCAAACGGCTGATCCACCGGTTGCCGGGCAAGGTTTTTATGCGTTCTTGAACGGAGGAGAAGCTCTCCGCCGGCTACTGTTTCTTCCTCTCTTGTGGGTTATCGCCGTTGCTCAGCCGCTCGCGTTTCGCGCCGGCTTTCGGGGATTACTCCATAACTGTTATTCCGATTACTGTTGTTATATGTGATTTGTTTGGGGGTTTGAATAACCGGGAGAAGATACCGATGATAAAGCAGTTGAGCTTGATTGTTGCGGCCGGTGGACTGACTCTGCATCTGCTGCCCCTGTTTCTTGCGGGTAAAGAAATCGAAGTTTCCGGGTTGGCCGCGGAGAAAGCGATACCGGGAGCAGTCCCGGTCCCGTCCGCCTTTTTCGGGGACGCAGAGGAGAAAATCTCTCTGGCCGACCGGGCCGAAACCGGAGCGATCGTCTGGTTTTCCGATTGGTTTCGGGAGGGGAAAAGTCCGGTTCCGGACGGCTGGGACCTGGATAACAAGAAACAGCCGATCGAGATTTCTCTGTCCGGACGGGGAGAAGAATCGATTCTGCGGTTGCGGAGCCAGGGCAGCGCCTTCGGGGTTTACAAAAAGCAAGAGATCAAGATCGGGGAGTACCCTTTTCTGAACTGGGAATGGAAAGTTACCGAGCTGCCTGAGGGGGGGTCATTTCTGGATAAGGCTACTGACGACCAGGCCGCCCAGATCTATGTTTCTTTCGGTTCGCTCTCCTTTTTCAATAAGCCGTTTGTCAAGGCGGTCGGCTACTACTGGTCAAGTACGGTTCCGGTGGGGATTGAAGGCGAGTGCCCGACCTGGGGGAAGAGCCGGGTGATCGTGCTCCGAAGCGGTTCGCAAGGACTGGGGCAATGGAAGCGGGAGAAGCGTAACCTGGCCGAGGATTATCGGCGACTTTTTGGTGATGCTGTCCCCCCCGCCGCCAGCGCCCTGCGGCTTTACACCAACTCCCAGCATACCGGAACCGGGACCGAGGTCTTCTTCCGTAATATTTACTTTTCCCGGGAATGAATGACCTTTCCCCCCGGCGGCGGATCAGCTAATCGTAGTGGTTATCCGCCCCAGTTCCCCCAGCCCACACAGGGGGATGATCGCCCAATCGGGGCGGTTGTTCAGCTCGTAGTCCAGTTCGTAAGCCGCTTTCTCGATCAGGAAAAGGTCGAGCAGGCGGCTCTCTTCATCCCGGCTCGCGGGGAGCAGCGGGGGGCCCGTGGCCATCGTCTCCCGGTAGGACTCGAGGAAAGCGGCGGACGCCGACCGGTACCAGACATTGGCCCGGGAGGAGAAATCTTCGGGGTTCTCTCTTCCGGATGGAGGGTTGAGAAGTATCCCGGCCCGGGAGGCGTAGTGAAAGGAGCGGATCATTCCGGCGACATCGACCAGGGGGGAGCGTTTCCGCCGCCGAAAGGACAGCGGCCGGGCCGGTTCGCCCTCGAAGTCGATGATGGTAACGTCTTCTCCGTCCCAGAGCAACTGGCCGAGGTGGTAGTCGCCGTGAATTCGGATCTTCCACCCGCTTCCCCGGGAAAGCTCTCCTTCGGTGATCCGGGTCCGGAGATCCTGACGGTGAGCGAGGATCTCTCTTCCGGCCTCGGCGGTTCTCGCGGGGAGATTATCGATTAAATTGTTCAGGGTCGCCAGGCTGTGGTCGAGAAGATCTCTGATCGAACGCCGGCGGTCTTGATGGTCGGCTATGCTCTCCGGTTCGGGGACGAAGGCGGGGTTCTCCCGGGTTGAGGACAGAGCTTGATGGAGTTGGGCCGTCCTTTTCCCCAGCAGCCGAGCGAAGCTGGAATAACTCTCCCGGGCGTTTGTCCTCGTTTCCGGGGAAGGATCGTCAAGGCAGCGGGTGACTTCGTTCCGGGTATAATTCCAGCCGTCGTCCTGGTGGGGGACAATCCCCTGGAGGACCGCGGCCGAGATTGTCTGCCGGCCGGGGAGGATCAGCTCCAGCGTCCCGGCGAAAGGCGGGGTTCTATTAAAACCGGCTTCCTCGGTGAGGAAACGGGTTATTTCGATCTCCGGGTTGACGCCTTCCTCCGGTCGCCGATAGAGCTTGAGAATGTAACGGTTCCCATAGAGAAACGAGGTGTTGGATTGTTCCTTGGCCAGGACCCGTGACTTGCCCGGCTCGGCCCCGGGTGAAAGAGTCTGACCCGGAACCCCGCGGAATTCTCCTTCTTTATTTGCCATTGTTATCCCCTGGGAGATTAGGTGGACAAGGCTCTTTCGGAAGTCCGGGTCATAACCACTGTCGTAAACCCATCCCGGCTCCCCGCCGATCTGCAATTCCGCCAGAATAGCCGGGGGGAAAACTTGGATCTCTTCCGACTTTTGGCCGCGAGCCAAGGTCAGCGGGACCAGATATTCCTCCTCGTCTCCGTCCCGGTAGGTGACGGCGACGACCCCAAACCGTCCCCGTCGGGGATCTCCCGGCGGAGAAAGGGTATGGCTGAAGCGGGCCGAACGGATCGATCGGGCTTTTCCCCCGAACCAGCGCGCCCGGCGGAGAAAGTCCGGAAGCAGTTCCTCCAGCCGCCGGAGAAATGGGGGCCCAAAGAGGTCCGCTGCTCCGGATCCGGCGGGAAGCTGCAGAATGTCTGGACTATCCAACATAAACTGGATTATATCAGGATAATCTGTGCCGGCACCAGAAAATTAAATCTCTTCCCTGTTGCCGGAGGCATTTGGACGGCTGCCCGTCATTGCCCAGGCAGGCAGGCTGAAGCTGGAAGAACTTTACGGACGGATTTCAGGCGTTCATATACAACTTAGGTTAGAGTATTTGAGCCGATTATCGGATTAGTCGCATTGATTTACTGAGTGATTCCAGGGTCTGCGTGAGAAGACTTATCGGGTTTGATTCTTTTAAACGAGGTATCCCGGCCCTTATTAGTTCCGATTGCCCTGGGAAGCGAATCTTGTTAAACTCCTACCCTTGAGGCATAAAATTATAGTATTGAGTTTGAGCAGTGATCCCGATTATCGATGCCTTTATTGAGGACGAAGGCGGCAAGGCAATAGTGCCCCAGAGACGGGTTGGAGTTGATCGCTATCGGGAAAAGTGTGACGAATAAGTTCTCAAACCGCGGAGAATATTGATAATGGTTTCGCCTGGTGCCAACTGTGATAAATTATTTCATAAAATGAGCTGATTAACCCGGAGAGGTGGGATGAAGATACTGGTTTTGAATTGCGGCAGTTCATCGGTCAAGTTCCAGGTGATCGAGACCTCGAAGGAACTCTTCGAGAGTCGGTCCAACGTGGTCCACGCCCGGGGGGTGGTCGAACGGGTGGGGGAGGAGGACGCGATCATCAATTATCAGCCCCGGGGGAAGGCGGTGTTCGAGGTGGTGGAGCCGATCTTAGGGCATCGGGCAGCGATCGAGCGGATTATCGGCCTGCTCCTCGACCATCAGCACGGAGTTCTTAAACAGGTCGAGGATATCGAGGCGGTGGGCCATCGGATAGTCCACGGCGGAGAGGAGTTTTCCGATTCGGTATTGATCGACGAGAAGATCCTGGCCCGGATTCGGGAGTGTTCGGAACTGGCCCCGCTCCACAACCCGGCCAATCTCAAGGGCTATCAGGCCGCCCGGGAGGCCCTCCCCGCTGTCCCCCAGGTTGCCGTCTTTGATACCGGCTTTCATCAGACGATGCCCCCCTCCTCCTATCTCTACGCGATCCCGCTGAAGTATTACCGGGAGTATCGCGTCCGCCGGTTCGGCTTTCACGGGATCAGTCATCGTTATGTCTTTTTCCAGTACTGCCGGTTGGCCGGAAAAGATCCCGCCCATACCAGTGCCATTACCTGCCATCTCGGTAATGGAGCCTCGATCGCCGCGATTAAAAACGGGAAAAGTCTTGATACCTCGATGGGGTTCACTCCCCTGGAAGGAATGGTGATGGGCACCCGATCCGGGGATCTCGATCCGGCCATTCATCAGTACCTGATCGCCAAGGAAGGCAGTGATATCGACCGTTTCACCCGGACCCTGAATCGGGAGTCAGGGATGCTCGGCCTCTCGGGAAAATCCAACGATATGCGCCGGATTATGGCCGCGGCTAAAGGGGGGGACCGTGACTGCGAACTGGCCCTTGAGATTTACGCCTATCGGCTGAAGAAATATATCGGTTCCTATCTGGCCGCCCTCAACGGTACCGATGCGGTCATCCTTACCGGTGGGGTCGGGGAGCACGCGACCAGGGTCAGGGAGATGGCTCTCTCCCGACTTGATTCTCTCGGTCTGACCCTCGAGGAGGGATTGAACCGGGAAATGAGTGGGAAGGAGGGGCGGATATCCGGTCAGAATTCCCGGGTGGAGATTTATGTCATTCCCACCGACGAAGAACTGGTGATCGCCTGGGATACCTGTCAGTGTATCACCCAATAGATATCATATGGATAGCTCTCAGTCAGTGGTCAAGATTATGGAGAGTCTCTCCCGCCGGGTCCGGGATCAGGTAGATCAGACCAGCCGGTCGGGGCGGGTGGGGATGCTCTTTGCCGAGATCAAGGATACTAACGGACGCCGCAGAGGTGAACCCGGCTTCCGCTCTCGGGTGGAGCAGATCCTCTACCTGGCCCATTCCGGGGAGGCGGAGAAGTACTATAGCTTTGGGGCGATCCAAACCGCTCTGGCGGTCCGCTCCTGGGATATCTGGGAAAAACTCTGGCGGGAGAAGTATCCCGATCGCGGAGAGGAGTGGGTGAGCGGATACGATCACCACCTGATGCGGATCTGGCGGGAACGGGTCCGCCAGCTTTTTATCGAGCATCACCAGCAGGCAGCGGTGGTGATGAGTATGGAGGATTACGTCACTCGACTTCTGGAAGGGGACCTCGATTCGGATACCGCCGGTGAACTGGCCGCTTTTTTCCATCAGGCTTTCCACCAATGGGCCAACTCACAAAAAACTACTGTTCACCGCAAAGGCGCAAATGACCCCAAGAACGAATGAAGTTTCTGCAGAAAATCTGGTTCCGCAGTCTTCTTTTGAGTGTTGTTTATAGTAGCACAGGCATTCTTGCCTGTGGCCAAGATTTCACAGACAGAAATGTCTGCTGCCTTCTTATTGCCTGGACTGAAGTCAGTTCGAGATGAAAAATTCAGATACTAACCTTGGTGGCAATAATAAAAACACCATCTTCCTCTACCTCAGCGTCCTCCGCGCCTCCGCGGTGCAATTATTTCGGTGAGACCTGTCCAGCAATGAGCGAGCAGCTTTTATTGAGCGACATCCGCAACGTCCTGGCCCGACTGGAGGAGACGATTATCTTTCAGTTGATCGAGCGGGCCCAGTTTCTCCAGAACCCGGTCATCTACCGGGCGGGGGTCTTTGGTGACCTTCCGGCTGGTGAGAGTCTGCTCGGATTTCACTTAAAAGAGATCGAGAAGGTCCACGCTCGGATCGGACGCTATACCAGCCCCGACGAGTATCCCTTCTTCCCCGGTCTTTCGGAGTCGATCCTGCCCCCGCCGGCTTACTCCGAGTCTCCGCTCCAGCCCAATACGGTCAATATCAACCCCCGACTGAGAACTATCTACGAAGAGCAGATCGTCCCCACCATCTGCCGACCCGGGGACGATCGCCAGTACGGGTCGAGTTCGCTCTGCGATGTGACCTCCCTCCAGGCGCTCTCCCGACGGATCCATTATGGGAAATTTGTTGCCGAGAGTAAGTCTCGCTCCGACCCGGAGAGAATCTTGGCACTCTGTCGGTTGGGGGACGAGGAGGGGCTCAGGACGGCGATTACCGATCCGGCGGTGGAGCGGGCGGTTCTGGACCGGGTGAGACTGAAAGCTCAAACCTACTGCCGCGAGCTTTCGGTGGCGGGGGGCGACCCCAAGATCGACCCCGAGTTGGTGGTCGAGATCTACCGGAACTGGATCATCCCCCTGAACAAGGACGTTCAGGTCGCCTACCTGCTCCAGACCCAGGCCTGATCTTTGGGCTTGTCAATCGCTTTGCGCCAAACAGGGTTTATCGGTTGGAGTATGAAACGTACCGGTATGGGAAAATTATAACGGCATTAACTTGTCTTATTGGTATTCCTCGTTCCCCTGGTCAATATTAATGGCTCAATCCGGATTTCTCAAAGACAAATTATGTGTTGGCTTTGCGGATTGTATTGTTTTGTATTCTATTATCAACCAAGGGCTTACGAGGCTGTCCGGCAAATCCCAAGTTGTCATCGCGAGGAGCGGAGCGACGACGCGACCTCATCTGGCGAACGGTATAGCGTACTTCCCAACAGGTTGAGATTGCTTCGTCCTCTCCGCTCCGCTCCGGAAATTCGCAATGACCAAAAGTTGACAAAATCAGCTATTGTCGGACAGCCACCCAAGGGACCAACCACCGCTTATGGCACAAAAGCGGTATGACTTGAATTGTGCAATAAAAATCTCTCAACGGAATTTCCCCGGTCAATTACTGGCGGAGTTGCGATATTTCTGGGCAAATTCCGCATCTGTTGCTGTACCTAATGAAATCGTTGTAACGATCCTCTACCATTGAACAACCAGGGGCAACCTGCTTTGAGAAATCCGGATATAGCCAATGATATTCTCCATTCAGGGTTGAAGTCCAAACCATTTTGTAGAAAAAGCTTACCCAAATCCTCGTTGTGGTATATATGTACCACAGGGTTAAATAAAACCCAGTGGAGATACCCGATATGAAGACGTTTGGAGAGTTCATAAAAGATAAAAGAGTTGAAGCTAAAATCACACTAAGGGAATTCTGCCGGGAAATGCGGATTGATCCGAGCAACTGGAGCAAAATCGAAAGAGGAAAGCTCCCGGCACCAAAGAGCAAAACGGTTCTTGCCGAAGTCGCACGAATACTTGATATTCGCAAAGATTCTGAGGCTTGGCAAACATTATTCGATTTGGCCGTTATAGCCCAACTCCCATCAGAGCTGATAGATGATCAATCGATTGTTGATAAATTACCTGTATTTTTCAGAACCCTTAGGGGCGAAAAACCCTCTCGCCAGGAATTGGAGGAGCTGATCCAATTGCTTCGGGAGGGATAAGATGGTCGAGTTGCGGCATAGATTCTTGAGATGGAACGAAATCAGGGAACAAGCCGAGAAATTCCGCCGTAATTATGTTCTACCACTCGATAGGATCCCGGTTCCTATAATCGATATCGTTGAATTGGAGCTGATCATATTTTCACTGAATTTTGTGCTGGGCAAACTTCTTTCAACAACCCTTCAGTATTGATTACGACAACAAATCGCTTTTGAGAAATCCGGATATCGCCATAAAAATCCCCGGGGGACAATTGTCCCCCGGGGATTTTTGGTGCCTAGTGTTTTAGTGGTTATTTAGTCCACTTCGGTCAAGCCTTCCCGGATGGCCATCGCGATCTTCTCGGCGGTGATCGGGAGGCGCTTGATCCGGATGCCCAGAGCGTCGTAAACCGCATTGGCCACCATCGGGGCGACCGGGATCATTGTGTGCTCACCGATTCCCCGGGCCCCGTAAGGCCCATCGTGCTGGAGGGTCTGGATATCGGTGATCGCAATGATCTCGTCAGGGATGTCGAGAGCGGTCGGTATCTTATAGTCGGTGAAGTTGGAGGTGAGGATAGACCCGTCTTCACCGAAGCGCATATCCTCGTAAAGGGCGGTGGCCAGCCCCTGCATAAAACCTCCGATTACCTGTCCCTCGACCAGAGAGGGGTTGAGGGCTTTGCCGCAGTCAAACCCTTCGGCGGCCTTGAGGACCCTCACCTTACCGGTCTGCTTGTCAATCTCGAGCACGATCGCCCCCGCGCCCACGGTATAATGGGGGTTGGGGTGTCCGCCCTGACTGGTCTCCGGGTCGCAGACGGTGGACATAAACTCGGGCATAAACATCCCCCGCCCGGTGATCGGTCCGCCCCGGAAGGTGCCGTCTTCCAGCATAATGCCATCAATGATGAATTTGTGGAAGGGGAGGGCGAATTCGGGGTCGGTCTGGCACTTGACCTGTTCGTCTTCGAGGTAAAGCGACTCCGGATTATATTTCAGGGCCCGGCCGACAGTCTGGAAGATCTGGTCGCGGGCATCGATGGCCGCCCGTTTGACCGCGTTCCCGCAGGACCAGGTGACGTGGCTGGCTACCGTCTGCCACTCGTAGGGGTTGCGGTCGGTGTCGGGGCACTCGGTCCGGATCTTCTCCATCGGGACGGTCAAAACCTCAGAGGCGATCTGGGCCATTACGGTTAACAGCCCCTGGCCCATATCGATCCCGGAGACCAGGATGTTGATACTGCCATCCTCACTGAATTTGAGGAAAGCTGAGGAGGAGGCGTTGGGGGGCATCGCCGGTCCCTTCCAGGCGCCGGCAATTCCTTTGCCGATCACCTTGTTCGGGTCCTTTGATTCCTCCTTCTTCTCGAAGTCAATGGCTTTTGCGACCCGGTTCAGACATTCCGAGAGGTTGTTCTCGGTCATCCCGGCCCCATAGGAGAGCGGCATCCCGCGATGTAACAGGTTTTTTTGCCGGAATTCCAGCGGGGAGAGGCCGAGTTTCCCGGCCAGACGGTCGAGGTGGGATTCGACGGAGAAGAGCATCTCCGAGTAGCCGAACCCCCGGTAGGGGCCGGCTGCCGGAAGGTTGGTATAGATACAGTAGGAGTCGATCTTCAGGGCCGGGAAGTAATAGGGCCCGGTGGCGGAGATGGCGGAGGCGTTGACCACGTTGGCCCCGTACTCGACGTAGGGGCCGGCGTCCCAGATGTTCTCCATCTCGAAGGCGGTCAGCTTCCCATCCTTGTTGGCGCCGATCTTGATTTTGGTCTGGACCGCCTGGCGCATATAGGTGTTGTAGAACTCCTGGTCCCGCCGCCAGCGGACCTTGACCGGCATTCCCTTGGTCTTGGTGGCGAAGGCCGCGGCTAAAATCTCCATCGTCACCCCGGCCTTGCCGCCGAAACCGCCGCCGATAAAGGGGGTGATCACCCTGACATCCTTGTGGGTGAAGCCGAGTTCGGAGAGGGCGGCGACGAAGAGGTGGCGCTGGGTGTGCGGGGACTGGGAGGACGACCAGACGGTCAACCGTCCCGAGTGGTCGCAGAGACCGACAGCGATATGCGGCTCCAGGCAGCAGTGGGCGTAACGGGGGACGTAGTAGGTGTCCTCGAGGACGATATCCGATTCCTGGAAAGATTTTTCCAGTTCCCCCCGGCGGATCTTCCGGTGGTGAGCGATATTGGTGCCGGCCTTGGGGAAGAACCAGGGGACGTGTTCATAGGTGCCCAGATCGGGATGAATCAGGGTATCCTGGTTACGCATAGATTGAACCTGGTCAAAGATCGGCTCGGTCGGACGGTAATCCACCTTGACCAGTTTGGCCGCTCTGCGGGCGGTCTTGGGGTCGCGGGCGATCACTGCCGCCACCTGCTCGCCAAAGAAGCGGACCCGGTCCTGGGCTAAAATATAGCGGTCCTGCAGATAGAGTCCGAATTTGTAGGGGAAGTCCTTCCCGGTCACCACCGCCACTACCCCCGGGACTTTTTCCGCCGCCGCGGTCTCGATCCCCTCAATCCAGGCCGAGGCGTGGGGGCTCTCGACAATCTCGGCGTAAAGCAGGTTGGGGCCGAACTCGATATCATCGACGTACTGGGCGGCCCCGGTGATTTTCTCCTTGCCGTCGACCCGGGGATAAGAATGCCCGATTACTCTGGTGGTTTCCATAATTCCCTCCAATAATTGACGGGATGAACAGGGTATATTTTTCAGCCGGATAATCCGCCACGAGAAAAACAGCGCCGGGCCGGCCGGATCTAAAAGATGGTTTTAACCGCTATCGAGAGTTCCGACTTTGATTATTCCTCCGCTGCCTCTAAAATCGCGTCGATGATTGCGGTATAGCCGGTGCAGCGACAGAGGTTGCCGGCGATCGCCTCCTGGACTTCTTCTCGGGAGGGATGAGGGGTCTGCTGGAGCAGTTCTGTAGCTGAAAGCGTCATCCCCGGGGCGCAGTAGCCGCATTGAAAGGAATTGTTTTTCAGGAAGGCTTTCTGGAGGGGGGTCAGTCCATTGGCGCTGATCCCCTCGACGGTGACTATCTCCGACCCGTCGGCCTCAATGGCCAGGATCAGACAGCTCCGGACGGTCTTGCCGTTTAGCAGTACGGTACAGCTCCCACAGTCTCCTCGTCCGCAGCCGTACTTAGGACTCTTCACGCCCAGTTTATCCCGGATGACGTCGAGGAGGATATCGTTGGGCTCCACGTCAACCGCGCGGACCTCGCCGTTTAAAGTCAGGGTGATCGTCTTTTTCATTATTATCTCCTCTATACCAGGGCGGTTCCGTAGGCCGATCCCTCTCCCCGCAGACGGTCGGCGGCCGCTTTCAGGCCTCTTTGCAGCATCACTTCGGCCATTATAAACCGGTATTCCCGGCTGGAGCGGATGTCGTCGATGGGGGTGATCGCTTCCCGGACCAGGGCGGTTGCTTCGGTCAGCAGTTCATCGCTAATGATCTTCCCTGCCAGTAACTGTTCGATCTTTTTCGCCTCGACCGGGGTCGGGCCGACCGAGCCGAAGACCACCCGGTACTCGTTGTCCTCCAGGGCCAGCACCCCGAGGTCGGACTGAGCCAGATCCTCGCCCCGGTAGCGTTTCTGCTTGAGATAGGCGGCGCCGTGTCTCCCAGGAGTGGGAAGAAAGATTCCGGAGAGCATCTCGTCCTTACCGATTATGGTCCGGCGGGGGCCGAGAAAAAACTCAGAGGTGGAGACAGTCTTTTCTCCTTGAGGTCCGCGGATCGTCAATTCGGCCCGGTAGGCAACCAGGGGCGGGGCGCTATCCATACAGGGGACACAGGAGCAGATATTCCCCGCCACCGTGGCCCGGTGGCGGATCGCGGTTGAGGCTACCTCCCCGGCCGCTTCCCAGAGCAGGGGATAGTTTTTCTTGACCGTTGGGGAGTCGATCAATTCGGAGAAGGTGACCAGCGGGCCGAGATCAAGGCCCCGATCGGTCATCTCCAGTCGTTTGAGCTCTCTAATCCCCTTGAGATCGATTACCGCCTCCGGCTGTACCGCCTCGCTGTCGAGGTTGTTGACCAGGTCGGTTCCCCCGGCCAGAAAGACCCCCCCGGTGCCGAACCGGGCCTTCAGTTCCAGGGCCTCGGCCAGGGATCCCGGCTTGAAATACTCATACTCCAGCGCTATGGCCATAAGGACCTCCTATCTGTAAATGAACATTGTATGTCAGGAGAGTACGGATACCCGGTCCCCGGCAGTAAAGAGTAATGCAATGGTGGAGTAATGAAGTGACGGCCGGCCTCGAAAGGCGCCACTCCACCACTCCACCACTCCACCACTCCACCACTCCATCTTCATCAGGACTGGTAGTGATATCCCAGTCCGGTCCCGTGAAATCTGGATGGGAATCGATACTCCTATTCTTTCCAGGCGATGAAACGGGCCCAGCAGGAGGCCAGTTCCATCCCTTTCTGAATAAAACAGCCGATGAAGTAGCGTCCGCTCTCCATCTTTTCGATGTCTCTCCCCAGGTTCTCCGCGTGGATGATCCCCTTGGGGAAGAGGTTCAGGTGCATATCCTGGTAGAACGTGTCCAGGGGATACATCTCGTCCCAGTTCTTGCCGAACTTTTTCTGCAACTTCCCGTCGGCCTCGGCGAAGGTCTTGGGGTGCCAGTTCCGCTGGATGGTATTCATCGGATGTTCCATCGCCACACAGTCAACACCCAGCCACTTGATCTTCTTCTTCACGCACCAGGCGGCGAAGTCCGGCGAGGGTCCGGGATGACGGATCATATAGCGGAACTCGTCGGAGTCGGGGCTGTTCCAACCGTACTTGTAGTAGCCGGTCTTGATGATCAGGATGTCGCCCTTCTGGACATCGACCACTTCCTCCACCATCTCCGGGGTATAGACCGAGGTATCGCTGACCATACTGGAGATATCGGCTACCGCTCCGGGGCCGATCCAGGTCTTCATCGGGGTCTCCCCGATCGTCGTTCCGCCCATATGGAAGTGTTTCTCGCCATCCATATGGCTGCTTAAGTGGAAGCTGGCCTTGCAGTGGGCGTTGTTTCGGCCCAGGCCGAAGTACTGCCCGCCGACCCGCTTGGTGTATTGGACGATCAGCGGGACGTAGTTGGCCCATTGCGGGGACCGGACGGAGAAGGGGACTGACATATCGAGCATCTTCTCCCGCTTCATCCGGTTGAAGAAAGCCTGCTCGCCTATCCCCTTGGGAGGTTTCAGGGCTACCACCCGCGACCAGGCCGACTCAACTTCCACATAGGGGATCGGCTGGACCATAATCCAGGCCCGCTGGTTGCTTAACTTGTCGATCTCTCCACCCAGTGACTCAGCCAGGAGCAGTCCCTTTTTCGGCATCGTCTGGTGGGTCAGTTTGTAGTACTTCTCCGCCGGGAAGGCTTCGTCCCAGCTCTTGCCGTGGGTTTCTTGTAGTTTTGCTTCCGCCTTGGCAAACTCCCGCTCGTGCATATAGCGGATGTTGGTGTTCATCGGGTGTTCGGCGCAGCCGCAATCAACACCGATCAGTTTGATCTTCTTCTTCAAAGCCCATTCGAAAAAGCCCGGTCCCGGCCCCGGGTGGCGGACCAGATAGCCGAATTCCTTGTTCTCGATCCCGCCCTGGGCTTTGGTATTTTTGACGTCCGGCGCGCTGTAAACGAACTTGTGGTAGCCGGTGTTGATGAGCAGGATGTCGCCTGCCTTGACCTTGACCCGCTTCTCGATCATCTCCGGGGTGTAGAGGCTGTAATCGGAGACTTCATCGGAGATATCAACAATCACGCCTTCGCCGCAGATATCTTCCAGGGGGATGTCGTTGATCGATCTCTCCCCGGAGTGGAAGGCGGTCGGTCCGACCAGGTGGGTCCCGGTGTTGTTCGACCACTCAATCAGCTGGCCGTTGGCCCCGGCGCCGCCGATAAAGGAGCCGGTCAGTCTTTTGAAGAACTGGATCTGCAGCGGCATCTCCCCCGGCCAGGGCGGGGTGAAGATGCTCAGCGGTTGGGTCAGGTCGTACCATTTGGCCTTGCTTAAGAAATCGATCGTACCCTTGCTCATCGCTTCCTCCTGTTTCTGTTTCCCGAGCTGTTTTAGCCCGGAGAATTTAGTTGCTCCTGAGCTTCCGGTAATGCCGGCTGAAATGTTGGAGTGATGGAGTAATCAACGGCTGGCCGTTTTGTCTCCACCACTGTGAAATTTATTCCCCCTCCTTCTTTCCGTATTTTTTCGAAAATGCCACTACGGCTTTCTTGAAGACTTCCATCGGGGCGTCACAGAGTCCGGCTCCGACCTGACCGACACCGGCGTCCTTGTGGGTGACCCCGGTATCGATGAAAGGCGGCAGGTTTTTCTTCACGACCTTGACAATGTCGATCCCGGTGGGAGTTCCCCGGAAATTAAACGAGGGGATCTGGTAGACGTTGTTCTCGCCCAGGGTGATCTCGTACATATCATTAGTCTTCCGGACCGCCAGGTCGTAAGTGCCGCCGACGAACTGGACGATGGCCGGGGAGGCCGCCAGGGCGCAACCGCCGATCCCGTAAGTCTCCATAATCGCCGAGTCGCCGATATCTCGGCCCACGTCTTCTTTGTTGAAGCCGGGGAAGAGGAGGACCTCGGGGATGGGGGACTGGCTGGTGAACCACTCCTTGCCCAGACCGCTGACCTGGATCCCCCAGTCGGTGCCGTTGCGGGCCATAACCGTGACCATTGAGCTGCCCTCGATGTTCTCGGCCGCCATCAGACTGACCTTGGCGCTGGTCATCGCGAAACCCAGGAAGGTGTGAATGTTGGCTTCCATAAACTTCAGAGCATCGATGGTCTCCGACAGCTTGCTCTGGTCTAAGGTCTCCAGGATATAGGGGGCGGTCTTGGTGAAGAGTATGTAGGACGCCGCCCGGCTCCGGTTGTGGAGTTCATCACCCATCTGAATGGCCTGGGCGATAATGTTTTTGAGGTCCATCCGGCCGGCCTTGCGGATGGCTTTCTGGTAAACCGGTCCCAGCACTCTTTCCATCCACTTTAATCTTTCAATGACTTCGTTATCATAGGCTCCCATCCGCAGGACCTTGCCGATGCCCTCGTTGAGGCTCTGGTAGGCTTTCTGACCGGTGACCTCGTTTTCGGTTATGATCATCGGCATCGAGGCGCAGACGATCCCGGCCATCGGGCCGACTGTGTCGTGGTGGTGGCAGGGGTCGAACTCAATCTCGCCGGAGGCGGCCAGTTCCTCGGCCTCCTCGGGGTTTTGGGCCATCCCCTCGTAGATCAGGGCTCCGATTACCGCTCCCCGCTGGGGGTTGCACATCCGCTCCCAGGTTACCGGGGGACCGGAATGGAGGATCAGATTTTTCTTCATCCCGGGGACGCATTCAATCGCCGGCTGGATGTCGATCCAGAAGGGACGGGCTTCCAGTAATTTCTTCAGTGCCTGTTGATTCGCCTGGGCTATATCTGCCATCAAACACCTCCATCTAAAGTTGAAAAAAAGGATATTAAACAAGAGATTCAGACTACCCGATCAGCGCCGGGATTGTCAACGCGGAAAACCTCTCCCGGGAGAAACTTTCCCCCCGGAATATTTCTTGCTTTATCGCTTCGTCCCCCGTAATGACAAATGCGATATAATTGGAGGTTTCCGTTCAGACACTATCTACGCCTGGTTCATCAGCTCCGCTCTCTTTTTTGCCGTCTATCCTCTGTGGATGAAATTGAGGCGAAAATGACTTCCGCCTAACCGTATCCGAAAAAATAATTGTAAAATGTCCTTGACCGGGGCCCGGAGTCGGGCTATATTTGAACCATCATTCATAAATTAAATAATATTCACCGAGTTGCCGTTTTAGAATTTTAATAATTCTTCCGGAAGGCAGGGAGATGGGAGCGTGAGTATTTTCATTCTCCTGACTTCCTGTTTTTGCTGAGGGGAAAAGTTGCTCGAAGAAATTGCGGGCTGAGTTTTGGGAATCAGATTTTGAGATGTTAAATGTTCAGGAGAGATTATCTCGCAAGGAGAGAGAGTACCGCAGGCACCGCGCTGAGATACTAATCGCCGCCGAATCGGTCTTTGTCCGCGAGGGGTACCATAACGCCACTGTGGAGCAGATTGCCCGCCAGGCCGAGTTTTCGGTGGGGACCATCTACAATTTTTTCCAGGGCAAGGAAGACCTCTACGTCCGGGTTCTGGAGAGGATCGCCCTGGACTTCCTGGATCGGCTGGAGAAGGAGGTGCTCTCCCTCGCGGACCCCCGGGGTGCGATCTCGGCTCTGATTGAGCTGCGGTTGGAGCATTACGTCCTCCACCGTGGTTTCTTCCGGGTCTTTATGGCCACCTCCCGGAGCAGTCGTCTGGATCCCGCCTCGGCGCTTCCGCAGAGTTGCACGGGTCTTTATGACCGCTACCTGGAGCAGGTCAGTGGTCTGGTGGAGCGGATGATCGCCGGTCGGAGCAGCCGGGAAGGGCAAGCCGATCCTCTCTTTCTCACCTTTTGTCTGGAAGGGATCATCAATGCCTGCACCGCCTACTGGGCGAAAAATGAAGAAGAAAAAACTCTGGCGGTAGTGGTGGAAAAGATCAAGCAAGCTGTCTTCGGATTTATTCTGGGTTGGTCCGGTTTTGAGAGCAAATCCCGTTAAGTAAAGAGGAGATGAATTATATGAGAAGGATTGCCGAGAAAAAAAGTTTCTCCTGGAGATATCCCCGGGCGATCCTCGGTCTTTGGCTGATGGCCGGGGTTGTCACCGGCTGTGCCACCGAGCGGTCGATGTACCGAGGGGTAGGGGACGATCGGAGCCGGGCCTATGAAGTCTGGAAAGAAGCGTGTGCCCAAGAAGAGGTCACCCGTCCTTGCGTCGAGGGTGAACTCTCGATGGCCGACGCCCTGAAACTGGCACTCAGTTATAACAAGTCTCTGCAGGCGGTAACCAGGGAACAGGAGATTGCCCGGGGCGTGGTGATGGAATCTTACGGCAATATCCTTCCTTCAGTGACCGGGCGGGCGGAGTACGCCCGTCTGGACCAGGTCTCGCAAATAGATATCGGTGGGACAACAGTGGCGATGGGAGACGAGGACAATTATTCGGCCCGGCTTCAGGTGACTCAACCTTTCTTCCGCGGGGGGCAGATCTCCGCTTCTCTCCGCGCCGCCCGCTGGCGTTCTCTGCTGGCCGATGATCTGGTCCGGGAAGCCGTCCAGGAGACTATCTACGAGACGGCGCAAGCCTATTACGATACCCTCCTGGCGCGACATCTCTATGAGGTCAACCGGGCGGCGGTCGAGTCCGCCCGGGCTTACCTGCAAGACGTTCAGGTCAAGCACGGGCAGGGGGTCGCCTCCAAGTTCGATATCCTGCGGGCTCAGGTTGACGTCTCTCTCTTCGAGGCCCAGATGATCCAGCAGCAGAACCGGATCAATACTTCTCGAACCCGGCTTTTGCTCGTCCTGGGCGCTTCCCAGGAGAGTAATATTATCCTCTCCGACCATCTGGAGTTCATTCCCTTGAAGCCGGTTTTGAAGGAGGCGGTGCGTCTGGCCTATCAGAACCGCCCCGATATCTATCGCGCGGAATTAAACATCAAGCTGCAGGGGGAAGCGCTGCGAATCGCCCGGAGCGGTTACTGGCCGGCGATCAGTGCCTTCTTTGAGCAGGCCTGGTCCAAGCCCGACCCCCATTCCTCATCCGATATTGATTGGGGTGACGCCTGGACGGCCGGGGTGGCGGCCGACTGGAATATCTTTGACGGCCTCCGACGGGAGGGGCGGGTCTCTCAGGAAAAGGAACGGTTGAAGCAACAGGAGATCGAACTGGTCGGCGTTGAGGAGCAGGCTCTTCTTGAGGTGCGCCAGTCGATCTTTAACCTGCGCGACGCTGAAGAATTTGTCCAGTCGCAGTCGCTCAACCTGGAAAGGGCCCGGGAGGCCGTGCGCCTGGCTCAGATTGAGTATCGCCAGGGTATTATCGAGTCGGTGGCGGTGACGGAATCCCGTTCGGCCCTGACCCAGGCGGAAGGTCTTTATTACGATGCCGTCTATGCCCACACCCTGGCCCGATTGGGATTACAGAGAGCTATGGGGACTCTCGCACCGGTGGTCGGCGATTCCGATTCAACCCCCCCTTTAGTTGTCCGACCGGGTGTGATCGAGCAGTTTGTCGCCCAGAAGGTGAAGTTGCCCGGGGATCCTCCCCAGGATTAAGATATCCGGCGGCAGCGAAAACTTTATGAACGGCACAGACAAGCGGAAAAACGCAAAAAGAAGTGAGAAAGGGGCCTGACCAGCTACAAAGGATATATTTATTGTCGGAACAAAAACCCCGAAAACCGGGTTATTGTGAGGAGGAAGACGGAGCGATCTGCTTGTTTTTTGATGAGATAGCTTTGCCACTTCCTTCCCCGTAATGACAATTTCTATGTGATTTTGAGGTTTTCGTTCAGACACTATTCTGGAATTAAACCAAGGGAGAAAATTTAACGGAACGAGATACCCGGTACTGGCATAAATCTTATAAAAAAGACTGAAACCACAGAGACCACTGAGAAAATTCAGGATCAATTTTTTTAACTTGCTCCGTGCACTCTAAAAACTAAAGTTCTCATAAGCGGATTATATATCCGCATTCAGAGAATAACTAAAAAATCATATTTGGCGCCCTCGAAGCGCCTGAGCGTTTAGGACCGGGGTTATTCGAAAGTTGGTATGAACCAGTATCAGCCGATGAATTTGACTGGAGAAAGATTGTTTTGCCCGGCAAAAGATTATCAATTTAGGTGGAAATAGAAGGGGAGAGAAGTCGGGCCTCACCGCTAAGAATTTTTAGCAGAAAGTGAAGCGGGAGTGCAGATATAGGCGGTTGAAAGTAGGCCCAGGATATTCGCAGCGCAATAATTAACGGATTTAAATGCTGCCGGCAAGAAAGTCGGACAATGTTTATCTGTTTAAAGACGGGACTAAAAGGATGGTATTTTAAGAGAACATTGAGGGGAAGAAAGAGTCATTTTATTTAACCCCTTTCATTTCAATGCTCTCTGTGTTCTCTGTGGTTATTATTATTGACGGAACGAGTTACCGACAAAGGAGAAAAATAATGAAACTGAAGACCAAGAAATATCTCAGGTTCGGGATCCTGCTTCTGGTTGTTTTAGGCGGTTTTCTGGTGATCCGCGCCGCGATCAATTCCGGCGGGGTGGCAGATGAGACCGATGCCGGGGAGGAATCCCGCTCCGGGCTTAAAGTGGTCGTGGCCCCGATTAGGGAGGGATCGCTCCGCCAGAGTGTCTGGGTGACCGGCGAGGTTCGCTCGTTTCAGGAGGTGGACGTTACTTCCAAGCTCAGCGGCCGGTTGAATCGGATGCGGCGGGAAGACGGCCTGAAGATTGACGAAGGGGTGGAATTAGAGGCGGGCGAGGTGGTTGCCATAATCGATGATAACCAGTACCAGGCGACGGTCAGATCCGCTGAAGCGGCACTGGCCGTGGCCGAATCCGGGAGGGGGCTGGCCCAGGTTAACCTGGCGGAGGCGAACCGGGAGAGCGAGCGCTGGGTCAAACTGCGGGCCGGCGGTTCGGGGTCCGAGCAGCAGCTGGACCAGGCGGTAACCGACGTGCAGCGGGCCGAGGCGGAACTGGCAGCGGCCGAGGCCCGGATTGTCCAATCCCGCGCCGCGCTCGAGCAGGCTCGAGTTGATCTGGCGGAGACCGTTATTCAAGCCCCTTTTTCCGGGGTGGTCGCCCGGAAGTACGTGGATGAGGGCGCCTTTGTCGGCCCCTCCACCCCGCTCTTCCGGCTGGCTGATATCAGCCGGGTGGAGATTACCGGGGGTGTGGCCGACCGGTATTATCCGCAACTGCATATCGGCCAGACCCGGGCGGAGATTGAGGTTGATGCCTATCCCGGGGAAACATTTCTGGGAAAAATCAGCCGGCTTCGGCCGGAACTCGACAAGGTGACCCGGACGGTCGCCGTGACCATTCAGTCGGATAATGTCAACCGCCACCTGAAACCGGGGATGTACGCCCGGCTCCGTCTGATTCTCCAGGAGCGCAATGGTGTTCCCCTGGTGGCTGACGAGGCGCTGATCGTCTCGGCCGATGGCGGCCGGAAGGCCTTTGTGGTCGAGGACGGGGTGGCTCGGGCCCGGGAGATCAAGATTGGTCTGGGGGAAGGTAACCTTAACGAGGTGTTGGAGGGGCTGGCTGTCGGCGAGCAGGTGGTGGTGCGTGGTCATCGGCTGCTTCGAGACGGGGCGGCCGTGGAAGCCGGGGAGGAGGTAGAGAGATGAAACTGTCACAGACTTCTGTCAGAAAACCGATTACTACCCTGATGGTTTTTCTCGGGGTGATTATGGTCGGGCTTTTCTGTATTGTCCAGATGCCGATCGACCTCTACCCGGAGATGGACATCCCCTCAATCACTGTCCTGACCACCTATGAGGGGGCCGGACCTGAAGAGATTGAGGAGAAAGTGACCCAGGTCCTGGAAGAACGCCTGGCCACGGTGGAGGACTTGAAGCACATCTACTCCACCTCCCGCGAGGGGATCTCGACCATCCGGCTGATGTTTGACTGGAGTACCAACCTGGAGAGCCGGTCCAACGATGTCCGCGACGCTATCGATATGGCCCAGCGGGATATCCCGGATCAGGCCGATCGATCCCGGATCTTCAAGCTCGATGTCAGCCAGTTTCCGGTAATGGTTTATGGGGTGCTGGCCGGCGCGTCGTACTCGGGCCTGGAGGATCTGTTGAAAGACGAGGTGGCCGATCAGCTGGAGAGTATCCCGGGGGTGGGATCGGTGCGGGTTATTGTCCCGCTTCGGCGCCAGGTAAATATCGACCTTGACCGAGAGCGGATGGCCGCCTACGGCCTGACCCCGCAGGAGGTGGCCCGGAAGGTGCTGGCGGAGAACCAGGAAGTCTCCGCCGGGAGCATCAAGATGGGCGAGATCGACTATCTCCCCCGGATCTCGGCGCAGTTCGAGAACGTGGAACCGATGAATGAGATTGTCGTTCTTTCCCGGGAGGGGACGATTGTCCGGCTCAAGGATCTGGGCCAAGCCAGTGACGGGTTTAAGGACCTCAAGCTCGACGTCAAGATTTCCGGGAGCCCCGGCGGCATTCTTATGATCCAGAAACAGTCCGATGCCAATACGGTCGAGGTCAGCAAAAAGGTGGCTGCTATGCTGCCCAGCCTGACCGCGCGTCTGCCGGAAGATGTCCGGGTTATCAACGTGATGGACTCGGCCGAAGATATCGAGCGGATGGTTGACGACCTCTTTCAGACCCTGATCATCGGCGGGGTGCTGGCGATGGTCGCGGTCCTCTTCTTTCTGCGGCAGTGGAGGGGAACCGTGGTGATCGGTCTGGCCATCCCCTTTTCTCTGGTCGCGGCCGGGATCTTGATGTACTTCCTTGGCTACTCAATAAATATGATCACCCTCTTTGCCTTGATTGTGGCTATCGGAATGGTGGTGGACAACGCGGTGGTGGTGCTGGAGAACATCGCCCGTCACCGCGAGGATGGAGAGGGGCCCTTTCAGGGCGCGGTCTTCGGGGCTTCCGAGGTGGGGATGGCCGTGGTCGCCTCCACTATGACCACCCTCTGTATCTTCTTCCCCCTCTTTTTTATCCAGGGTGTTGCCCGGATCCTTTTTACCCCCTTTGCCCTGGTGGCGGCCGCGATTATGCTGGCCTCGCTCTTTACCGCTCTGACGATGACTCCGATGCTGGCTTCCCGCCTGATGGCCAAAAGTTACGGCGGTACTCAAAGCGGCGGACGTTTCTTCCAGCTGACGGAATCCTGGTTTGACAAACTGGCCCTGCATTACTCCCGGCTCCTCGGATGGTGTCTTGGCCACCGGAAGCTGGTACTGGGATCGGTCGCCCTCTTTTCCCTGCTCAGCCTGCTCTGGATCCCTCATATCGGTACGGAGTTTATGCCCGTTCAGGACCGGGCGATGGTCAGCGGGACGATCGAGTTGCCGATCGGCACCCGGGTGGAGAGGACGGCGGAGGTGGTGTACGAGGTGCTGTCGATGATGGCCGGAGAAATCCCGCCTCAAGACCTCGACTCTTTCTATAGCCGCTGCGGGACCAGTGAATCCGGGTTTGGCGGCAGCGAGGGGAGCCATATCGGGGAGTTCGGCTTCAAGTTGGTCCCTCAGAATGAACGGAAGTACCACGTCACCGAACTTGCCGACCGGATGCGGCGGCGGATCGCGGAGATCGCCGGACAGTTTGATATCGAGAACTTCCGGGTCGATATCCAGGATGCGATGTCGAGTATGATGACCGGAGGCGAGCTTCCCTTGACCGTCAACATCCTGAGCAAGGATCTGGATGAGGCTGATCGTTTCGCCGACCAGGTCCTGGCCCGGGTCAAAAATATCCCGGGGACGGTGGATATCTCCAAGTCGCTCAAGAAAGGGGCGCCCGAGGTCTGGATCAACGTTGACCGCCGGAAAGCTTCGGCGCTGGGTATTAATGTCTCCGATATTGCCTCGAGCTTCCGGGCCGGTATTTACGGCTATGATGCCGGGAAGTTCCGCACGGGGAGGAATGAGTATGATATTATGGTCCGGTTCCGGTTGGAAGATCGTTCGGATCTCGATTCTCTCCGGGCTATCCCCGTCCGTTTGCCCGGCGGGGAACTGATCCGGGCGGAGAGTGTGGCCGAGGTTACCCGGGAATTTGGCCCCCTGGAGATTGAACGCAAGGATCAGCAGCGAGTGGTCCGGGTGGAAGGAGATGTCTTTGGCCGGTCGCTGGGTGACGTAATCGCGGATGTGGAGAAAGCGGTTCAAGAGATCGGGGTCCCGGCCGGCGTGATCGTGGATATGGGAGGCCAGACCGAGGATATGCGTGAGGCTTTCCTCTGGCTCTCCGTCTCCCTGTTGATCGGGGTTATCCTGGTCTATATGGTGATGGCCTCCCAGTTCGAGTCTTTCCTTGATCCCTTCGTGGTGATGTTTTCGGTCCCGGTGGCCTTCGTCGGGGTGATCTGGTTTCTCGCCCTGGGAGGACATACGCTCAATATCATAGTCTTTCTGGGGATGCTGCTCCTGATCGGGATCGTGGTCAATAACGCTATTGTTCTTGTTGACTACATCAACATCCTCCTGGCTCGTGGTTATAAGATGGGAGAAGCCGTCAGGGAAGCGGGGAAGACGCGGCTGCGCCCGGTGCTGATGACCGCGATCACCACTATCGTGGCTTTGATGCCGATGGCCTTCAAGCGGGGTCAGGGGGCGGAGGTCTGGAACCCCTTGGGTATGACTATCCTCGGCGGTCTTCTGGTCTCTACCCTGGTGACCCTGGTTCTGGTGCCGACGGTTTACAGTGTCTTTGCCAGCCTGAGAGGGAACGGTAAGTAACGTCTGAATAAACCCCCCAAAAAAAACCGCTTCATTGTGAAAGGGGATGACGAAATAATCTGTTTAGTTGACAAGCGCTATGTGATTTGAGGGTTTTGATCAGGCACTAAGTGACCATTATTTTGACAGAATTCAATAAGCAATAAAGGGGATGATGATGCAAATGGTGTTATTGATTTACAGCGGGGCCCTGGACCGGGAAGTGGATGCGATTCTTGATGATGCCGGGATCGAAGGCTATACCAAATTGCTTAAGGTCTTCGGCCGGGGCCGCTCCAGCGGACCCCATCTGGGAACTCACGTCTGGCCTAAGGTCAACTATATGATGTGGATCTTTACCGAAGGCGATCCACTCCGCCTACTTCTGGCCGGTATCCGGAAACTGCGGGAACAGATGGGCCGGGAAGGCGTAAAAGCCTTCCTTCTTCCCTGCGAAGAAGTCACTTCGGGGGCGGACTTACCTTAGTCTGGCTTCTGCCATCGGGTCCCCTGGAATCAAAATATTTTCTATTGGCGACCGAGTCCTTCCGGGGGTGTATCGGGTTCATTCCCGGTTTCGGCGAGTGGTCAATTTTGTCCGGGGGGAGGAACTAATCGCGGTGGCGGCCCGGGAGGTGGGGCGGGGGCCGGTGAATATTTTGGCCGAGGGGTTCGATCCGGCGGCGGATGAACTGAAAGTCGAAGAGGATCTTCTCCGGATCGGCGGGACCGCCTTTTCCCGTTCCGGGGTGGAGATTTACGATTCGCGCTGGATGCCGTCGGCGTTCTCTCTCCAGGATTTTCCCGTCAACCTGACGGTCCTCCAGTCTTTTTTGCGCGAGCAATCTCCCCCGGAAAGCTTGGGCTTCCTGCTTGATCCCGCCCGGGAAGCGGCCCCCCCGGCTTCTTTTCAGGGGCGTCTGCAGGCGCGAGCGGTGGTTCTGGCCGAGAATATTTTCCGCTCGGAGGCGGATCTGGTTGCGGGTTGCCGGGGGTTCAAGGGGTTGGGAGCCGGACTCACCCCGGCCGGGGATGACTTCGTGGCCGGGGTCCTGGCGGCGCTCGGTGTGCTGGAGCGGTTGGACGGGATTGACCGGTCCGGACTGAAGGGAAAGATTGCGGCGGTCGTCCGTGGCACCAATCTGATCGTCAATTCCTTTATCTCCCTGACTGCCGGAGGGTGGTTCTTTGAACGGCTGAAGAACCTCCTCGATGGACTGGGGGGTAGTGATCCTGATGAAGTCCGCCGCCGGGCCAGGGAGTTGATCTCCTTTGGGGCATCCTCGGGGAGTGACCTCGCGGCCGGGCTTTTGCTGACCTTGGAAAATCTCCGTGCTGAACCTTTCCCCGCTGCAGACCCGGCGCCGCTTGCTGCCGCTGGAGCCTTTGACTGCTCAGGTCAAGGAGGCTCTGTTCGCGGGTCTGATTAGCCTGCTTGGCGCAGTCCCCGGAACCTGGCCCCGGGCTCTGATAAAAACAGGCGGAAAAAATGATGACTTTACCCCTCCGGTTGGATAAGATTATACTTCTATTTCATCTGCTGGAGGAGTGGCGGATCTTCTCCGGGCGACCAAATCAATTAATAGGAGGGTGAGTATGCCCGTCAAAGGCTTGAAGAAATCCGGGGAATATTTCGATTCGGTGACCCTGATGCTGGTAGCCCGTACCCTGACCGAGATCGAGGGGGTGGATGACGCCACGGTGGTGATGGGGACCGAAGAGAACAAGCAGATCCTGGCCGCTTCGGGGTTGCTGATCGATGAGTTCAAGGACGCCGGCGACACCGATCTTCTGATCGTCGGCCGGGCCGATGACGAAACCGTCGCCGGTTCCGTGATTGCCCGGGCCGAAGAGCTGCTGATCGAGAGCAGGCAGAAGAAAGCCTCCAGCGGGGAATACCTCCCGCGGTCGATTGAAGGGGCGATCGGAGAACTGCCTGAAGCGAATATGGTTTTGATCTCGGTGGCCGGCCGCTACGCCGGTGAGTTGGCGATGGAAGCGCTCCGGAAGGGGCTGCACGTGATGCTTTTCTCCGACAATGTCCCGATCGAGAAGGAGCGGGAACTTAAGGAGTTGGGACGCGAGAAAGGACTGCTGATGATGGGGCCCGACTGCGGGACGGCAATTATCAACGGGGCGCCGCTCTGCTTCGCCAATGTGGTCAAGCGGGGCCGGATCGGGATCGTGGCCGCCTCCGGGACCGGGCTGCAGGAGGTCAGCTGCGTCATTGCCAACCGGGGGGAGGGGATCTCCCAGGCGATCGGGACCGGGGGCAGAGACGTGAAGCGGGAGATCGGAGGGATAATGTTTCTTGAGGGGATCAAGGCCCTGGCCGCCGACTCGGAGACCGAGGTGATTGTTCTCGTCTCCAAACCCCCCGCGGACGAGGTGTTGGCTCGGGTAGGGGAGACGCTCAAACAGATCTCTAAACCGGTGGTGGCGATTTTGATCGGCGGCGATCCCGGGGTGATGGAGCGGGGGGGGGCTTTCGCCGCCCGGGACCTGGAACGGGCCGGTCTGATCGCGGTAGCTCTGGCTCGGGGCGAGGATCCGGCCGGGATCGAGCAGGACTTGGCTGCCCGCAGCGCGACAATCAAACAGCGGGCGGCCGCCGAGGCCGCCAGGATGGAAGCGGGACAGAAGTATCTCCGCGGTCTCTTCAGCGGGGGGACACTCTGCGATGAGACCCAGCTGATGTTCAAAGATACCCTGGGCCCGGTTTACAGTCCAGCCCCGATCGAACCCGCCTTCAAGCTCGACAATATCTGGAAGAGCCGGGAGAATACGGTGGTTGACCTCGGCGAGGACGAATTCACCGTCGGTCGGCCCCATCCGATGATTGACTTTCTGTTGCGGAAGAAGCGGATCGTTGAAGAAGCCCGGGACCCCGAGGTGGCGGTGATCCTCTTAGACGTCGTCCTGGGCTACGGGTCGAATCCGACCCCCGGCGAGGAGCTGTCCGGCCCGATCCGGGAGGCGAAGAAACTCGCTGCCGACGGTGGACGGCACCTGGCGGTGATCTGCTCGATCACCGGGACCCACAATGATCCGCAGGGCCGCAAGCAGGTGGAGAAAGAACTGCGGGATGCCGGGGCGATCGTGATGGAGACCAATGCCGCGGCCAGCGAACTGACGGTGGAGAT
>CAYXKT010000010.1:0-36585 GCA_964465735.1 uncultured bacterium | reverse complement strand
GACGCAAAAGATTGGTGCAGTTCGCCGCATAGAATCGCTCAATTTAGGTCTAATTTATCAACTAACCACACTCACCCGGTTGGCACCGCCCGCGGCCACCTTTTGGTTGACCTGAAACCAACCCTCAATCGAGGAACCGGCATCGGCCCACCAGCCGTCGAGGAAGTCATAGGCCATAGTCCCGTCCTCAATATACAGATTATTGACATCGGTGATCTCCAGTTCACCCCGGGCGGAGGGCGCGAGGTTGCGGATCCGGTCAAAGACCCCACCATCATACATATAAATTCCCACCACCGCGTAATTGGTCGGAGGAACGGTTGGTTTTTCAATGATCTTCCGGACCCGGTCTCCCTTTAGAACCGCGACCCCGTAATCCTGAGGATTGGCCACCTCTTTTAAAAGAATCCGGGCGCCGGTCTTCTGCTCCCGGAAGGCTTTCACCGAGGCGATGATATCCTTCTCAATCACGTTATCTCCCAGCATCACCAGAGTCTTCCCACCATCACAGAAATGTTCGGCCAGGCTCAACGCGTCAGCAATCCCTCCCTCCCCTTCCTGGTAGGAGTAACGGAGCCACTTCAGATTAAAGGCCCGGCCGTTGCCTAACAGCCGGAGAAAATCCCCGGCGTTATTCCCCCCGGTCACCACCATAATATCCTCAATCCCGGCGTTGACCAGGGTCTGAATCGGGTAGTAGATCATCGGTTTGTCGTAAATCGGCAAGAGATGTTTATTGGTAATATTGGTCAGCGGCGCCAGACGAGTGCCCAGACCTCCAGCCAGAATAACTCCTTTCATAGTGAATATTCCTTTTTCAGTTTTTGATTCTGTTAAATATTTCTGTTGGTTATATCTCTAATGAGTGTCTGAACAAATACTCCAGAAACCAGCTCATTGCGAGGAATGACAACCAAGCAATCTGTTTGGTTTATGATGAGATTGCCCCATCACTCCGTTCCTCGCAATGACAAACGCGATGTGATTTGAGGTTTTCGTTCAGACACCCCTTAACAATTTCGACTCTTTTAATCTCCGTGAGGAACATATTTTCCGGACTTAGTTTCCTGCAGATTTTTAGAAAGCCGGATAATCTGGACAGCATAGTCAACCCAATGATCCGGATAATCCTACCGTCTTGCCTTCTTCATTGGATATTGAGTTCCCCTTTACCGGTTTTATTCCGGCATAGTTTATTTAACGGCACCGGTTTTCTGTGATCGATAATCTTCTCCCGCCTCGAGATCCGGCAGTTCGCGGTGAAAATGCAGCGCATCCTTAAAGATATAAATTACCCCTCCAATCAGCGAGGCGACCAGATAGATAAAATAGTAGGTCAAAGAGAGGGCCAGGGCCCCCGGTTCGCCGACCCCATTTAGGGCCCCGAAAAAGATGATGAACCCCATCTCCCGGGTCCCGATCCCGGCAAAGGAGACCGGGACGGACATAATAACGGCGATCGGGGGGAACAATAGGAAAAAATACAAAATCGAGATCGGGGGGAACTTCCCCGGGGGCAGTGGTAAGACCGAGGAGGAGAAAGAGAGAGAAAGCATCCAGATACCGATTACGATCATCACCCAGATCCCGGTCGAAAGCAGCAGGGAACGGACCAGGACCCCGGATTTCTCCTTGTAGAGGTAGAGTGACTCGTGCAGCTGGCGGATCTTCTCCCCGATCTTTCCCCAACGGGCGAGGGAAAGGAAGAAATGCATTATCCGCGCATTAAAGACCAGGAGGAAAAACAAGCCAAGAGCCACCGTCACCCCACCCACGATAAGGAAAACCGGGAGAGCGTAGGGACGAGTAGCCTCAAGGGACAAGAGAGTTCTCCCCCCGAAGAGGCTGGCGACGACCGCCACCACACAGAGGCCACCCATCCCCATCAGCCGGTCGAGGAGCACGGAGACAAAAGCCACCGCGCCCTTCCCGGTCGCTCGGGAGAGATAATAAGCCTTGATAACATCTCCCCCCACCGTGGAGGGGAGGAAGTTATTAAAGAACATCCCCATCAGATAATACATAAAAACGCTGATCTGACTCAGCCGAACCCCGCCGGCGGCCAGGAGCAGACCCCAGCGGAAAGAGCCGAGCGCCAGAACCACCAGAAGGATCAGGAAGGCCCCGGCCAGCCACCCGTAATTCATATCAGTCCAGTACTTGACCAGATCTCCAAGTTCACAGTCGGCGGAGATCCGATAAAATATATACCCGATCAAAACGAGACTGATCGCGATCCGGATACCTAAAAATACTTTTTTCTTTACTGAATCTTTCATCCTGCCAGACCCACCTGAGCCGGAGTCAACTGATTTTGCCCAAAGGCTAAGTTGATATTACAATTCATTCGATTAGTCCAGTAAAAAGCCGTTTTCACCAGACCGGACGACGCCGGGCGAGGAAATAGACAAAAAACGCTTTCAGGGCGGCCCCATTGAGAAGGCAGAAGGTCAGGGGAACGGAGAATAACTTCCTCGGCTTCCGGCCACGGTTGATCAGCAGCAGGCCGGCGGCGGCTAAAGCGTAACAGATCACCTGGAGATAGAAAAACGGCCGCAAGGCCGAGGGTCCAAACCAGGAGGAGATGAGCAGCCCAATCAGGGCGAAGGGGACAAAAAGCCGGCAGAGCTTGTGGGAGATCAGCTGAAAGGCAAGCTTCGACCTGAAGAGCCACTGAGCCCGCAAGAAGGCCTGGTAGTTGCCGGTCAGAGTCCTCACCTTGCGGCGAAACTCCCCCCGCAGGTTGGTCCGGCTCCTCTCGTAAGCCCGGGCCCGGCTCTCAAACTGTACCCGGTAGCCCCGGCGGACCGGCGCCAGGGGAAGGAGAAAGTCGTCGAGAATGGTGTCATCAGGCAGAGGCGAGAACAGTTCCCGGCGTAACGCCCAGATCGCCCCGGTAGCCCCCACAGTTGAAGATAGAAGGCTTTCCCGTTCCCGGATGAATTTCTCCATCCGCCAGTACCAGTCCACCGACAGTTCACCTCCCCCCGCCACCTCTTCTTGTAAAATCAGGGACCCACTGATCGCTCCCACCTCCGGGTTGGCGAACCCCTGGAGAAGAATTTTCAGCGTCTCCGGGGGAAAAAAGGCACTGGCATCGGTAAAAACAATAATCTCCCCGGAAAGTTCCGGAATCGCCCGGTTGAGGGTGCTCATCTTCCCCCGATGCTCGGAGTAAGCTTTTAGCCGGACTGACCGCGAAAGCAAGGGCCGAACCAGTTCCACAGTCCGGTCGTCCGAACCGTCGGAGGCAACGACAATCTCCAGCTTTCCTTCCGGATAGTCCAGGGCCAAAGAATTATTCAGTTTGGCCACGATCACCTCCTGCTCGTTGTAAACCGGGATCAGAAGACTGATTCGGGGAAAGTGTCGAGACTGTAGATCCGGTCGGCGTTTCTTCCCTCTCGTCACCACCAGCAGGACCAGGGGATACCCGATATAAGTGTATAGAATAAACAATAAAGCAATTATAAACAGCGTTTCCATTTTAACAATCCCCCTCAACGCTCACCACAACTGGTGCCTAAAGCAATCAATTAAATCCATATACGTCTTGACAGCGGACGGGATCTGTTTAGTATATTACTGTAGTTAGGCAAACAAGCTATTCTTTTTTCTGACCAGGAATCTAACAGGAGAAATGACTATGGCTCCCGCAGAAAATCAAGAGACAAAATCTACTCTGGAAAAAGGGAATTCTCCCCGGACCGGGAGATCGATGTTAACCCGGATTGTCTTTCCCGTAATCATCGGGCTGCTGCTAATGGCAACCATCGCCCTCTTTGCCCGGTCGCGCGCTCAATCGTCCCGGCTGGAAGAAGCAGCCCGGGGACTGACCATCGCCGAAGAACAGGCCGCCGACCTGGGGCGAGACCTCACTGACCGGCTCCGGGAACTTAACGATCTCGCTGATCAACTCCGGATCGTCGAAGCCGGCCGGGGCCAGCTCCAGGAAGAAGTGGTCGAACTGCGGGCCGGACGGACCCAGCTCCAATCCCGAGTCGAGGCCCTCCAGAGTGATAACCGGATTCTCGACCAACGGCTGCGGGCCGAACAAAGTTCTCTGGCCGAACTCCGCCAGGACTTCCAAGAAAGCCGGGAATCGCAAAAACGCTATCTGGACCAGATCGAAAGACTCCTGGAGGAGAAGAATAAACTTCAAGATCGTCTGGCCGAAAGTCCGGCCGTCGAGATGCCGGGACTACTGGTCAGGAACGTGCGAACCGAGGTCCCTGCTCTGCGAGGAACCATCCTCAAAGTCAATACTGACTATGACTTCGTAATCATTAACCGAGGCGGCGGTGACGGAGTTGTTCCCGGCGTCGGGTTTCGAGTCCTCGATGGAGACCGGGAAGTCGGAGAGATCACAGCGACCCGGGTCCTGCCGGATATGACGATAGCCGACATCAATAGGGCTCGGACCCACCGCCAACTGAAGACCGGCTTCACCGTCCTGATTAATGAATAGGAAGCGTCGGACTTCCAAGCTCACCCTGATCCTCGCCTCACTGACCATTGACTCTCTGCTGGTTCTGGGCGCCGAAATCTCCGGATTCCTTTTCCGCTTCGGGCGGACTGAAGGCCCTTTCCCCCGAGCCAACTTCGCCGATTTCTTAAAGATTCTCCTGCCGATTATTGTCTTGAGGCTGCTCAGCTTTTTTATTTACGGCCTCTACGACAAGCCAAAGTACAAGACCACCTACGATACCGTCCTCAACATTATCAAGGCCACTACCGCCAGCACCCTGATCATTATGGTGGCGGCCTTCTTCTTCCGGGCTTTCGCCTATCCCCGGACAGTGATCTTTTTCTCCTGGTTGCTCACCATAATCCTGATCATCACCTGGCGGTTGCTGGCCCGAAAACTGATCAACCTGGTTTTGGGGAAAGACTATTTCGTCTCCCACACTCTGATTGTGGGCACCGATCACGGGGCCCAGAGAATTGCCACCCGTCTGCTCCGGGAGGCCCATATCTCCCGCCGACTGGTCGGCTTCATCAGCTTGAGGGAAGACACCGACCTTTTGCCGGAGAATCCATTCCACCTGGGGGGGATTGACGATATTCCCCGGTTGATTGAATTCTATCCAATTGACGAGGTGGTGATCGCCAGCCAGATGCCGAAAGAGACCATCCTCTCCATCTTCACCCTCTTCAGCCAGACCGATGTCGTCTTCCGGATCGTCCCCAGTCTCTACGAGGCGACCATCGGATCGATGGCCGGTTCCCCGACCGAACTGGTCCCGATGATCAGCCCGATCTCCAATCGGGTAATCCGCTACAAGGACCTGAAGAGACTGATCGATACCGCGATCTCTCTGATCGGCCTGATTGTCTTCTCCCCCCTCCTCTTCCTGATCGCCCTGGTGATTAAACTGACCTCGTCCGGCCCGGTTCTCTACCGACAGGAGCGGGCGGGACTTCACGGTCAGCCCTTTATCCTCTATAAATTCCGGACGATGTTCGCTGACAGTGAGACTCACGGACCGGAATTCTCCTGTCCTCACGATCCCCGCTGCACCAGGACAGGGAGGTTCTTAAGGAGATTCCGGCTCGATGAATTACCCCAGCTCTACAACGTCCTGATCAACGAGATGAGCCTGATCGGACCCCGGCCGGAGCGACCCTGCTTTGTCCGCGAACTGGTGGAGAAGATCCCGTTTTATGCCGAGCGGCTGGAGGTCAAGCCGGGGATCAGCGGCTGGGCTCAGGTGACTTACGGTTATTCCTCCTCGACCATCGAGCATCGGGAGAAGCTTCTCTATGACATCTTCTACCTGGAGAATATGTCCCTGGCCCTCGACCTTCTGATCGTGCTCAAGACCCTGGGGGTGATCCTGAGCGGGAAAGGGGCAGTCTGAGAAAGTCGGGAGTCAAGGTGAATTCTGAATCCTGAATTCTGGATTCTATATTTTTTGAGTCGGGATTCGGTGACCGGAGATCGGCAGGATCAGGGTCAGGGGGCAGTCTTCAGCAGATCGCGCTCGATGGCGGGGAGAACAGTACGGGAAAAATCGGCGATCATCTCCTCCCCGACCTCCTGCGGAAAAGCCCCCTCAACTGAAACCCGGACCAGCAGTGCCGGCCGCGGCCGGCCGAGCAGGATATTGGTTATGATCAGCAACTGCTGGCGATAATAATCACCCAGAACCCGCTCCCCATAGGTGTACCAGTAATAGACCAGACTCTTCCCCCGCGGCCCGAGAAAGACCATCCGATGCGCTGGAATCTCTCCCCCATCCCAGAACACAGTCTTCCGACCTCGTTCCACCAACTCGGTCCGGCCCCCGACATAGCAGTACTCCGGGGGATGGAAGCTGGCCCGGTTGGAGGAACACTCGAGAAGATATAGATAAAGGAACCAGTCTCCCTTCCGATAAAGGCGCAGCAGGAGATTATCGGTCCCGAGAATCGCCCGCTCCCGGGCTCCAACCGGGATATCCTCCCCAACCCAATCCCCGATCTCCAACGGCAGGCGTCCAAGATCTCCGGCGGGGAGGATATCCTCCCGGTCCCGATCGATCAGCCAGACGAGGGTCCCGGCCAGCAGGACAAGCAGAAGCCCGCTTAAGTAGGCCCGCTGAGCGGTTAACGGAGCAGCCATCGCGCCACCTGGAGAAAGATTAAGAAACAGAAGAAGAAGACCCCCACCCCAAGAGCGATATGCCAGTGACCGGCAAGGATTTCCGGTCCCGCCGTCTGTCGCAGAACGATCAACGCCACCACCCGGAGGAGATTGCTCAAGGGGGCTAAAAGAACCGCGGCAAAAAAGACGATGGCCCTTCGGGGAGCAGTAATCGGGAGGAGCAGGGCGAAAAAACCGCCTAAGGCGCCAAAGGAGAACAGCGATCGCAGACCGCTGCAGGGATCGCCGATCTTCAGAGTCTCCCCCGGGGGGGCGGTGGGGAGGATGATCTCGATCCCCTCCCGAACAATCTCCAATCCGAGCAACCTCCCCAGGGCGACCCCGGCATCAACCGCGACCATCTTCAACCGGAAGGTCAAAGCGATAATCCAGATCCCCGGAATAGGGATCATCAACACGCTTAGAAGTAAGGGACCGATCAGGTACCGACTGCGGCCAGGTCCGAACCGGGCCAGGACCAGACTGAAACACACCATCGGCAGGGCAAGCGCGGAGAGAAAATTGACCCCGAATAAACGGGCTCCCAGATGCAGAGCCAGAGAAAGAATCAGGCAGAAAAGTCCGACTCTGCTGGGGCGAGACGGGACGGAGAGGATGAATTCCCGACGATGGTAGATGAGAAAGGCGATCGCCGGCGGGATCAGCCAGCCGTGTCCGTAATAGGAGTGCTCCTCGAAAAATCGAGCGTTCATCCAGACCAGGGTGGGGAAAAACAGAAAGAGGACCGCGGCCGTCATCAAGACCAGTTCGAATACAGATCTCCTCTCGCCCCCCTGGACTTCACAATCCGTGGCAGCTGTCGTCATCGCCCCTCTCTCCCCGGCCGGTAGTGACGGATCCGGGCCAGATCCCGAGCCGTCTCGGACAGATAAATCCGGGAATACCTCCAGCCCCGTCCGGATATGAGCGCCCGAAACTCTTCGGGAGAAATCCCGGACCGGACCGGGAAACGGCAAAGCCGGAAGGGATCGGTCCGGAGTGTATTCAAACCCGGCCGAGAAGTACAGAGGCCGCGGTAACCAGCCCGGAGAGCCAGCCGGGGGAGCGCCCGGGGCAGGTAACCCCGGGGGAGAGAGAAATACTCCGCCGCCAACCCCAGCCTTTCCTTCAGGCACCGGCGGGACTCTTCCAGTTCCCGGCGAAGTTCCGCCCGGCTTTTCCCAGAGAGAAGTCCGTGGTTCATTCCGTGAGAGCCAATCTCCATCCCGGCGGCGGCCAGGCGCGAGGCCTCCTCCCAGGTCAACATCCCCGGACGGCCGAGGTAAGAGACGCTGAGAAAGAAGGCTGCCCGGCAGCCGGCGGAACGGAGCAGAGGGAGGGCAGAGGAGAAATTATCCCCGTAGCCATCGTCAAAAGTCAAGATAACCGGACGGGGAGGAAGTTTAGCCCTCCCTGCCCGGGCCTCGGCCAGATCCTGAAGAAGGATGGTAGAGCAACCCTCTTGGTGAAGAATTTCCAGATGATTTTGGAGATCGCGGACCCCCACCCGATAGCCAAGCGGGCGACAGTCCGCAGGCAGTCTTCCGTACTCCCCGGAATCGGAGACGCTGTGGTACATCAGAATTAAAATCCTGGGTTCCTTGACCATATCTCTATCCTTGATTCCGCCCCAAGGGATCCGGAACCGGCATTGTCACATCGCGATCCTCTTTAAACAGTGTCTGAACGGAAACCTGTTATCACGGAGAATTTGTCAGTGCGAGCAACGAAGTGACCAAGCAATCTCATCTCAAACCAAACAGATAAATTCCTCGTCCCTCCTCGCAATCAGACCTGGTTTTCGGGTTTTCCGTTCAGAGACTATAATGACGGACCGAGTTTGGGGACTGCCTGACCGTGATTACCGGGAAAGCTTTCCGATTGCCGCCCCGCTCATCCGACCGGCCGAAACTCGAAGAGGGTTATCTCCGGCGGACAGAGAAAACGGACCGGAAGCCCCTTGGGGGCGATCCCCCGGTTAACATAAAGAATCCCACCAGCTACCGGATAAAGTCCCCGGATATATTTCGACCGGCCGAAATACCGGTGAAAGATCGCCGGCCAGCCGGGAAGACCGATCAAACCCCCGTGAGTATCCCCGGAAAGCACCAGGTCGGCGCCTTTCTCGATCAGGAGCGGGGCCAGATCGGGGTCGTAAGAGAGAAAGACCAGGGGAGAGCCGGCGGGAAATTCGCTCAGGATGCGATCAATCTCCGCCTCCACCCCGGGAACCTCGTAGCCGGGAAAATCAATCCCGGCCAGCCAGAATATCTCCGCTCTCTCTCCAGCCATCGGAAGGCATTTGCCCCCGACCAGAGAAAGACCGGACTTCTTCCACCGCCGCGCCAGTCCCTCCCGCTGGAGATAAATCCGGTCGGAGTTGCCGAGGATGGCATAAGTCCAGATCCGGGGACGGAACTCTTTCACCAGCTGCTCCACCAACTCCGGCGCCGCGGCTTCTACCAGATCGCCGGTGATCAGGATAATATCAGGAGAAAGTCGATTGAGTTTCCGGACCAATTCCTTTTCCCGGAACCCCAGGCTGCCTTCCAGGTGAAGATCGGAGATCTGGACGATCTTCATCCCGGCCAGGGGGCCGGAGAGCCGCTCGTCCTCGATCACCACCCGGTCCACGGTGACCCAGTTCGGCTCCAGAACCAGGGCGACAAAGAGAAGAAACCAACCGACAACAGTCACCGAGCCGCCGATTATGACCCCAAGCCACAGGACCTTTCGCCCCCGGCGGCTCATTCGACCGTGATCGTCCCCACCTCCCAGTTCTGGATATCGGAGTTGGTATAGGGCTGCTTGATGTAATCGACCGGTCCATCCGGCTGGATAATGTTGATCACCTCCTGGCTGCTGTCATAGGCCAACCAGTCATCGACCTTGACATAGCCCCGGCCGGAGCTGTCGGCGACGACATAAAGCCCGGCCCGAACCACATAGGTTCCGGGGGGGCCATCAGTGGAGATCATCAGGGGGCCGGAATCAACCGCTATCTCCTCGCCCAGCCGCCAGTTCCGGATCGGCTGGGGAAGAGAGATATCCGAGGTGGCCTTCCCGGCCATATCGTTGACCCGGTAGATGTGAGTAAAGAGCTTATGACTCTGGAAGATCGGCTGGTCGATGCTGAAGAAGAACCGGATCTGGAAGGGGCGGCCCCGCCGGACCTGATCGGGCGCCTCCATCCGAACAAAAGTCAACGCCGGTTTCCCGGTCGGCTGGCCCCGGGAGATCAGCTGGAGGTGGGAGATGTAGAAGGTGAAAGCTGAGGTCGGGTTGACCCGGTAAAGCTTCATTCGGCGGATCGCGGAGACATTGATCGAACCGCTGAGATCGACCGTGGAGAGATTGAGCCGCTTGGTCCGGCCCGGGGAGACGGTTATGTTGGACTCATAACGCCGCCCGGCCCGGTCTTCAATCAAAAGCCGCAGCTGACCGGCCGAGTCTCCCGGCGGAAGAGAGAGGTGGAGACGGAGAGTATCGTAAAGTGACCAGTCGGACCGAGCGGGCAAGAGATTAAAAAAATTCTGCAGACTCACCCCCGGGTACTCAACAATCCCGGGGAGGATGGTAGCCCGGACGGCGGAGACCGTCTCTTCCCCTTCCTCGGAGTAGCCGGCAAACTCCATCTTCGCCCCCGAGGCCTCCCAGAAGATGATCTCCTCCTCGTTGTCGAAGGCGATCAGATCAAGCTCAGAGGGACCCGAGAGATCGGCCCTCTCCGTCCCCTGGACCGTCAGCCGGCCGATAATAAAATTTTCAATCTCCGGGTTGAGGTATGGCTCCCGGATATAGCGGACCAGATCCTCCTCCCGAACAATCTGGAGCAGTCCGGCCCGGATATCGTATTCGCCCGGCTCCAGGTTAAAGGGGACCGACAGTTCGAAAGGACCCGCCTCCACCACCTGGTTGACATCCCAGAGCCGGGTGGAGTTGGGAGGAGAGAAGTCGCCGTTGAGGACGGTCTTGGTTTGGCCGGGGCGGACCAGATGAAAAAATACTTTCAGGTTCTCTTCCAGGGGCCGGGTCGCCTTGAAGAAGAGGCTGCCGCTGATCAGTTCTCCCTGGGGGATCTCGGTCGGGAGACTGAAACTGACCAGTTGCAGTCTCGGATCACCTTCCCGGACCTCGGTCCGATAAGAGCCATATCCCTGCCCAAAAAGCGCGGGGAGGGAGAAGAGAGAAAGAAACGCGGCAAAAAGGGCGGCAGAAGAGACGGTTTTTTTCATAACTTTATCCTCGGTTTTTCCGGTGTTCTGACAGCTTATCTGCCTGTCAATAAATTGAGACTACTTCCCGCCACACTTAACTCGCGGCTAAAATCTATAGCTCACACTGACAGATTGTCACCCACTATTTCTGTCAAATAATCAAGACGGCGGAGATAACCAGACGGTCCCGCAGAGCGGACCGTCTCCCCTTCTTCATTGGATGTTTCTTGTCGGATATTCATTCTGTCCCCGCCAGGGTAAAATGTATCACATCCCTCCCTCACCGGTCACATTTATTTCCGAGACCTTGAAACCAAGAATTTCCGGGTTCTGGTAGGGCTGAAAGACCAGCTCCTCGCCCCGGGCGCTGGAAAGCGGCTGGGCCAGGATCGCCTCCAGATCGTAGCGGCCGGGATGGAGATCGGCGGGGATCTCCACCGGGAACGGCCCGACCTTGGCCAACCGTCCGGGTCGCCAGCGGCTGGTCGGGGTGGGCGGATCAACCCGGACCAGGGAGAAGAGCTCCTCGCCCCGGCGGAGCCGGATCAGAAGAACACTGTCGGCGGCAAGCGGACGACTGGGGAGAAAATAAAAGACTGCTTCAACCTCCTCTCCCGGCCGAAGCACGGAGGGAAACTGTAGCCCCATAAATTTGACCAGGCCGGAAGGGACAGAGGGCCGGCCAGGGGCGGGGAAGGCGAAGTCAATCAGATACAGATCTGTGGCGGTAGTCGGATCCCAGAGGAAGATATTCAGGTAGCCGACCCGGCTCAGATCAAGCCGGGAAGCGATATCCCGGACCGGGATGGTGACCACAGTCCGGACCCGAGGAGGGATCTCCTGTTCACTCTGGAAACTGTGGCCGGAGGTATCCTTGACCTTGATCTTGAGGTTGATCGACCAGGTCTGGGGGTTATAGACGGAGAAGGAGAGACTCTCCGCCCCCCGCCAGTCCATCACCCCCATTGTCTCATCGGTCAAAAGCAAACCCGGGGAACCGGAAGGCTGATAGGTAACCCGACCCCAGGTTTCATCCGCCCCGAAGAAAGCGGGGACGGCCTCCAGCCGGGATCCCGAGGTCTTCCAGACGGCCCGGTCCTCCGGATCAGCGAAGGAGAAACTGACCCCGGCCATCTCCCGAGGCTTGAAGACCGAGACCAGGGCCTGGGGCTCCCTTTTCAGTCGCCGGAAAAAACCGGGCAGGTGGCCCAACCGTTCCCGAAAAAACAGGAGGAGAACTACTATGATCAAGATCCCCCAGAGCAGATGAAGGGAAATCCGGACGAAACTTTTTCTTTCCATCTTCGGTCCAGTAGTGTTATGCTATTTTGGTGAAGAAAGGGGAGGCCGGTTTTGATCTTCTGAGCCGGAATATCAGACAAGCCGACAATACCAAATTTTCTCTTGATTGTCAAATCGCTCCCCGGCTGAACAGCAAAAAAGTTCTCTTTACAATACATTCCGATTTATGTAGATTACACAATTAGAGATGGCATCAGGTAGCGGAACAGGGAGCGATATCCTGCCCCCCTCCACTACTTAAATTATTGGAGTATCGGGGAGGCTTCAGGCAATGCTCAAGACATCCTTCGAAATCATAATTTCCATCTTCCTTTTCTCCGGATTTTTATCCCCCCCCCAGCTGCACGGACAGTCGTCGATAAATATCGACCGCACGGGATTGGAGAGTGTCTGGAAGAAATCGGGTCGGACCACCGGGGTAATCGATTATCCCTACAGTCCCCAACCGGGAATCTACGGGGGAGAGACGGTCCGGGATTGGGGAAACCGGGGTTATATCTTCATCAACCCGCGGTCCGATGAATTCACCCGCCGCCGACCGGCTCGGAAGATCGACCGGGAGGAGTTTTTAATTGCCTCAGAGGACTGCCGGGAGATCCGGGAGGAACTCCTCAATGAAGTGGCCGCCAACGAACACCTCCGCCGGGAAAGGGACCGACTGACTGAAGAGGCGGCCTCCCTGCGAAAAATCGCCGATGACCGGGCGCTGAAGATCGAGGCCCTGGAATTCCAGATCGAGGAATTAGAGATGGCGCCTCCACCCGCCACCGCCTGGATCGGGGATGGAGCGGTTGCCCCTGGACCGGCCCCGTCGGGGATGGCGGTGGAGCGGGCCGCGACATATACTTATATGGTCAGAAGAGATGACAATCTCTGGAAGATCGCCGGCCGTGAGGAGATCTATAACGACCCTTATCGCTGGCTTCTGCTCTATCACGCCAACCGGGACCAGATCTTCCTCCCCGACTTGATCTATCCGGGGATGGTCCTCCTCGTCCCCCGTTACCCGGAACTGGCGGAGAATACTTCTCCGGTCAGTGAAGATGAGTTTACCGGGGGAGAAGTCGAGGAACCGGAAGCCACCCCTGAGTACGAGGCAGAATAAATGGCAAGGATAACTTTCTTCAGCCGAAACTCCGGGAACATTTTTCTCCCGGTCCTATGCTTTTTCCTTTTGATCCCGGCCACCGGGGCCCAGACCATCCAGCGGGGCGACGCCACCCAGATCGCCTCCGCCCTGGAAGCCTCTCTACAGAATAATCTTAACACAATGCTTGGCCCCCACCGGAGTATTGTCAGTGTGGAAGTCACCCTCTCCGATCGTTTCGACCTCCAGGATCCTGACACAGCCCGGGTCCTGGAGCGACTGCCGGGGGTCCGGATCCCGACGACCGAACAAAGAGAGCAGGCCCTGCCGGCCAGTCGGGGGATGTTCGCCCAAATCTCCAGCATCCACATCACGGTCGAAGCTGATGAAAAACTCTCGGCTTCGGATCTGGGGACCCCGGATGAACCGGGGCAGATCCAGGAAGCCATCACCCGCTGGGCCCGGATCAATCCCGCCCGGGGGGATACGGTCCGGGTCATCCCCAAGAAGTGGGGAGATTTCTCTCCTCCCTCCGCCGCCCAGCAGAACTACCTGCTCTACTCCATTCTCGCGCTGGTTGCCCTTTTAATCCTGATCGCCGCCATCTACTTTCCGATGCGGAAGGTCAAGGCCGGCAGCCCCGAGAGCGGTGTCGCGGCCGCCGGCGGGATGCATCTCTCAGAAGAAGAGCGAAAGCAGCGGCAGGCGGAGTTGGAAGAACTGAAGAAGGCCCTCTCCGGGATCTCCAGCGATACCCGGGAGGCCACCCTGACCGGGATCAAGGAACTGATGGAAATGCAGGTCGGGAGCGGGTCCGGCGGAGGGAGGATCGATGTCGGGATCCTCGAAGAGATCCGGGATCTTTTAAGCAGCCCCGCCCAGGAATCCGACGTCCTGCTGACCGAAATGAGAGACACCCTTTCCGATCTGCTCGATGAACAGCGGAGACGCGGATTGGGCGGCGGCGGCGCGCCGGGTGTACCCGGTGCTCCGGCGGCCGCTCCCGGAGCACCGCCGGCGGCGGCCGCGGCCGCCGCGCCCTCCGGAGACGGAGGTTTCGGGGGGGGTGGAGGGCAGGTGATCCAGGTCCTGGGCAACCTCGAGGAACTGATGAGCCAGCAGTTGGAACGATCCCCCAGCCTGGTTGAGCAGCCATTTAAATACATCAAGACCACTGATCCGGAGGATATCATCCTTCTGATCAAGGACGAGGAGCCGAAATTAGCGGCGGCGGTCCTCTCCCAGCTCGACGCCCAGACGTCGGCCTCGGTCTTTGAGGCTCTCGACGAGGAGAAGCAGTTCGAGATGGCTCGAGCAATGACTCAGTTGACCGAGGAAGAGGATATGGCCGACGAGATCAAGGACTTCCTCGAGAGAAAACTGAAGATTGTCCGCTTGAGGAAAGATTATCAGCCGGTGACCGGGGTCCGGGTCCTGGCGGATATGCTCTCCTCCAGCCGCTACGCGATGGCCAAGGTCCTGCTGGAGAAGATGGATAGCAATAATCCGGCGATGGCTACCGACGTCAGAAAACGGATGTTCCTCTTCGAAGACATCAAGACTCTTCAGGACAAGGATGTGGAGACCTTGATCCACAACTTGAATATCGAAGTCCTGGGTGCCGCTTTGGTTGACGCCCCCGAAGATGTCCGCTCGAAGTTTATGAAAAATATGACCGACAAGGGCCGCTCCCGCCTGAAAGAAGATATGGAATCGGTCAAAAAGGTCCAGATTGAGGAAGAGGGGAAGGAACTCCCCTTCAATGAAGCAATGCTGGCCGTCGATCAATCGATTATCGACGAAATTTTTCGGACCGTGGAACGGACCACTTTAAAGATGGCGTTGCGGGGTTCGTCGGAAGAAGTCCAGACCAAGTTCTTTACCGGCCTGACCGAACGGGCGGGGGCGATGCTCAAAGAAGACCTGACGGTGATGGGGGGTATCCCCCACTCCCGGGCGGTCGAGGCCCAGGAAGAGATTATGGATGTGCTGCGCAAGCTGTCCAGTAAGACCCTGTCCGCCCAACACGAAATTATCGCCGTTATCCGCAAGCTTTCCCACGACGGACTGGTTACCGTCCCCCACTTCCAGGACGAGGCGGGGGAGAACGCCAAGAAATAATGATCAAGCTGACCAGGCTTAACGGACAGGAATTGATCATCAACGCTGAGATGATCGAACGGCTGGAAGCCAAGCCGGACACCATCATCACCTTAAACTCCGGGGAGCAATATATTGTCCGGGATCTGGTTGACGATATTATCACCAAGGTCACCCGCTACAAGCAGGAGATCAACTCCCCTAAACCTGAACCAACTACAGGTTAAAGAACTATGCGCCTCAGCACCATAATCGGTTTTATTCTCGGAGTAAGCGTCGTCTTCCTCTCCATCTACGTCCGGGGACCGGAGATGCTCCCCTACTTTTTCAACCTCCCGTCGGTGATCATCGTCTTTGGGGGAACGGCGGCCGCGATTATGATTAACTTCAGCTTCTACCAGATCATCAGCGGCTTAAAGGCCTTCCGCTTCACTCTGGTCGGGGCGGTGATGGACCCGGAAGCGGTGATCAACCTGATCGTGGAGATGGCCGTCAAGGCCCGGAAGGAAGGATTTATGTCGATCCGGGAACTCTCAACCAAGGGCCGCTACCCCCTGCTTGATATCGGGGTTGACCTGGTGGCCGACGGGACTGACCCCGGGATCACCCGGGGAATTATGGAGACCGTCTCCGACTATCTGCAGATGAAGATCGGCGCCGACGAACGACTCTGGCGGGATGTCGGGGTTTACGCTCCTCTTTACGGGATGGTCGGGACCCTGATCGGGTTGATTATGCTCCTGCGGACTCTGACCGACCCTTCGACCATCGCCCCGAATATGTCGGTCGCGTTGATGACCACCTTTTACGGGATCCTCTTCGCCGGGTTGATCTGTATGCCGGTAGCGGGGAAGATTCGGGTCTACAATACCAATATGGCCCTCTCCCGCGAGATCATCATCGAGGGAATCGCCTCGATCCAGGCCGGCGACAATTCCCAGATTGTCCGGGAAAAACTCCGCGCCTACCTGGCCGGCCGGCAGTAGGACCGATGGACGGGCCCGGGAAGCTCTTCCCGGGAGGAGACATACTATGCCCGACGAGACTGAACTCACCCCCCAGATTGAGCACGAACGGATCGCCCCCGAGTCCGGGGCCGGCGGGATCGAAGGGGACTGGCCACCGGACTGGATGGTCACCTACTCCGATATGACAACCATCCTGATGACCTTCTTTGTCCTCTGGTATTCGCTGACCGTAGCCGGGATTGACGAGAAATACATCAAAATGCGGGAGGAGGACGATGCCGATATCATCCGGGGAACCGCCGAGACCAGCCAGATGGATTTTGTCACCGAGGATGAGTACCGGATCCTGACCCAATTCCAGCTGCTCCCCCGCAAACAGCAGCAGACCGTCCTCAGCGAACTGGGGACCCTGCGGATGAAAGCGGAAGAGGTGATGGAGTTTGTTCGGATGGGAAGGATGGAGGGCGACGTCGAGCTCTTGGTAACGGCGGAGGATATCGTGATCATCCCTACCGCGCCTCTGGTTTTCCGGGAGGGTAAGGCAGAAATTCTCCAGTCTTTCTATCCGGTTCTGGACAAGATCGCCTGGCTGATTGAAGAGACCGGAGCCTCGGTCCGGATCGAGGGGCATACCGACTCCACCCCGATCCACCCCCGACATCAGCAACAGTTCCCCAGCAACTGGGAACTCTCCGCCGCCCGAGCGATTGCCGCGGCCAATTACCTCATTGACCGGGGGGAGATCCCCCCGGAAAGGATCTCCGCCGCGGCTTACGGCCCTTCCCGACCCAAGTATGAAGAAGACGACCCCGAACTGACGGGGCGCAACCGCCGGGTCGAGTTCCATATCTATCTCGGCTCCGAGATGGCCGAGAGATAAATCCGACCGAACCCTGATAATGGCCCGAAGAAGGCAAAATTTCAATCCGGACGAGGGGGGCGCCGGCTGGCCGCCGGAGTGGATGACCACCTACTCCGATCTGGCCACCTTGATGATGACTTTCTTCATCATCCTCTCCACGATGCTGGCCCTGAACATCCCGGTGGTCTGGATCGCCGGGGAACGTTTGATCCAGCTCTCCGACCGAAGAATAGAAGACGCGATCGATGTTGAGCTGACCCAGGAGGAGCAGGAACTGCTGGATAAAATCCGGGAATTAAAAGAGCAGCAGATGCGGGAGCTGGCCCGGATTGACGAGATGCGGCAGATGGCCCGGGAGATCCAGCAGTATATCATCGACGCCAATTTAAGCCGCTTCGTCCGGGTTGACGTCAGCAAGTGGAAGCTGAAGATCGTCCCCCTCGCCCCTTTTCTCTTCCGCCCCGCCTCGGCCGATCTGAGACCGGAAGGGAAAGAGTTTCTCAACCTTCTGGCCCGGGTCTTTCTCCACAACCCGACCGTTGAAGTCCGGATCAGTGGGCATACCGACAACCTTCCGATCAATACCCTCCGTTATCCTTCCAACTGGGAGTTGAGCTGCGCCCGGGCAAGTTCAGTAATGCGGTATCTGATCGACGAACAGGGGATCGGGCCGGGGATTCTCAGCGCGATCGGTTATGGCCCCTACCAGCCGGCAGCAAGCAACGCCACGCCCGAGGGGAGAGCGATGAACCGCCGGGTGGAGATTGAGATCATTCAACGCGCGGGCGACTTGCCGGGTTCCGCCACCGGAGCCAGTTCCGCCAGGTCCGAAGAATCGGGGTTGAACTTCGGCAGGGACTGAGCAATCCGCTTCTGCTGGCGATGAACACTGACCATCCGGTTAGCCCCCCGGCCCAGGACAATTCCCAGGGCAATCCCCACGACCGCCGCCGCAAATAATACGGCCACGACCTTTACCCGGGACAGCCGACCGCTAATCTTCTCGGTCCGTCTCTCGTCCACCCGGGTTCTGACCCGGATCTTCCGTTTTTCCGGGATCGGCTTGAGATCGCTCATTGGTTCCCCACTCGTCTTCTCAGCTGCTCCCGGTTCAACCGGTAGAGTTGTTCGTAAGCTTCGATCATTCCCCGCATCCCGTATCCTGTAACCACGGTTTGGGCGGCCGCTTTTCCCAGCCGTTCTCCCAGCCCCGGAGAGTCGAGAACCTTTACGATCGCCGCCGCCAGACCTGCCCCGTCCCGGGGCTGAACCAGGAGGCCGTTTTCACCTTCCACAATCAGATCCGGACATCCTCCCACCGCGGTTACCACCACCGGTCGGTTCAGAGCCATCGCCTCCAGCAGGGAAATCGGCAGACCCTCCCGGATCGAGCTGAGAACAAAGAGATCGGATTGGGAGATAATCTCCACCGCGTCCGAACGGGAGCCGAGGAGAAATACCCGATCGGTTAGCCCCCGCTCCCGGATTGAACTTTCCAGTTCGCCCCGCAGTTCCCCCTCCCCAAGTAAGAGAAAATAGACATCATCCCGATGGGCAGAGACCAGTTCGGATGCCGACAGAAGATACCGGTGACCTTTCTTCGAAGTAAGCGCGGCGGCGGTGACCACAATCTTTGACTCCGCCGGAATCTCCAGTTTCCGCCGCCAGGCGGCCGGGTCAGAACCTGGCCGGAGTCGGTCGGTATTCAATCCGTTCACAATCACCTCAACCCTAACCGGGTCGATACGGCAGCGCGAGACCAGGGATCCGCGGACCGGTTTGGAGACCGCGACAAACCGGTCGGTCCGAAAAGAAAGCAGATAATCCAGACCCCGGCGGAGATAATTCTTCCATTCCGACATATTGTGCTCGACCCGCAGCAGCCGGACCCGGGGGAAGAAAAGCGCCGCCGCCCACCCCCAGAGATGACTGGAAAAGAGATGAGTCTGGATCACGTCCACCCTCCGATTTCTGATCAAGCGCAGCAACCGGCGAAAAGCCCGGAGGTCAAGAAACGATCTTCTCTTCAGGATATCGACCGGGATATCGATCGCTTTTAGCATCTCCGCCACCCCGCCGCCCCGAGTCAGGGCAACGACCAGGAAATTAAACTCCTCCCGGTTTCCCTGCTGGATCAGGTCATAGACCACCATCTCCGCCCCCTCCCGGGGAAGGCTGTCAATCAGGTGGAGGATCGTAATTTTTCGTCTGCCGTTCATTGGTATCGATAAGAGGCAAGCAGGGAAATATCCGGATTCACCTGGCAATTGGAGCGACGCAGTATTGCTGTGCTGAAGTACTGGAGTACCGGCAGCCCCATCCGGTCCATCACTCCATCCTTCATAATCTCCTCCCCGCCATTATCTGCCAGACCCGGTGAGGAAGATCAAAACCTCCGGCAATCTTCAACAAAAAATCTTCCCGGTCGTCATCTCCCGAGATCTCAGTCCGGCGCAGCAGGTAGCGGTCCTGGCCCGACCGATTGATCCCGGGCCGGACGGTAACGGCCCCCCGATAGCCGGCCGCCCGGACCAACTCGGCCAGCCCAGGATCGGCCTTCCCCCGGGGGTAGGCGAACCATTGCGGCCGCCGGCCCAGTTGCTCGGCGATCACCGCCGCTGACCTCAAGATCTCGGTCTCGGCTTCCGGCCGACTCAGCCCGGTCAATTCCCGATGGGTCAGGGAATGGGAACCGATCTCTATTCCCTCCTTGCTCATCTCCGCCAACATCTCCCAGGAGAGCGGGCGAGAGTCCTCTCCCCTCCCCCGGTAGCGGTCCAGCTCGATCGCGCCCTCAATGAATTTCGGGACGACAAAAACCACGGCCGGCAGCCGCCGGGCCCGGAGAATTGGGAAGACATTATCATAAAAGTCCCGGTAACCGTCATCAAAAGTCAGGACCAGGACCTCCCGGCTCCGTTCGCGATCTGCCCCATCCCGAAAGAAGGCGGCGGAGAGATCCGCCACCGTCCGGCCTCCGGCCCGGAGGAGATCCATCTGTCGGCTAAACTCGTCCGGAGATACCGACAGCCGATCACCGGGGATATCGGTAACCCGATGATACATCAGGATCCGGACCCTGAACCCACCGACTTTAGGCGCACAGGTTGCCGCCAGGCGAGGAAGAACCTTCCGGAGCCTCTGCCGGGAGAAGAATTCAAGCCCACTCATAATATAAATCCCGATAATTCCGACACATCGCCTCCCGGCTGAAAACTTCCCCGACCCTCCGGCGGCCCGCGCGGCCCAGACGGAAACGGAGCCCGGGATCCCGGGCCAGTTCTTCCAGCCTCTCCGCCAAAAGTTGGGGGACCCCGGGCTTGACCAGCAAGCCGCTCTCCCCCTCGACGATCACCTCCGGGTTAGCGCCGACCGTGGTAGCAATAACCGGCAGACCACAGGCCATCGCCTCAATCAGGGCGTTGGAGAATCCTTCTGTCCGGGAGGGCAGGACAAAGATGTCCAGACCCTGGAGAAATTCTTCCGGTTGGGCCGCCTCTCCGATAAAACTTATCCGACCGCCCAGTCCTTCTTCACCGGCCAGATCCCGCAGCTCTTCCCGGTAGCCGTAATCCAGTGTCCGCCCGGCCACCCGGAGTTCCCAATCAATATCCGGTGCCAGCATCCCTACCGCCTTGAGCAGTTCCCGGTAGCCCTTGACCGGACGGATATTCCCCAGCGCGCCAATCACAATCTTACTGCCCGCTCCGGTCGGACGAGCAGGCATCTCTGCCCCGGCCGGGAGCTCGACCCCATTATAGATCAAAACAATTTTTTCCGCTTTTGCCCTTTCTCGCCGGTGAAGGTATTCGACCACCGCCCGGGAGTTGGCGGTGATCTTCCCGGTCAGGGGGTTGACCGCCCGAAGGGCCAGAATATGGCGGCGGGTCTTCCAGAACCCGGTATCCCGTCGGCTGGTAATTACCGTCGTATTGGTAAGCAAGCCGGCTGGAGGGGAGACCAGGTTGGCGGCAAAGAGATAGGAATGGACCAGGTCGATCCGGTGCCGGCGGATGATCTGCCGCAAGCCGGCAATGGCCCGAAAGAACCGGAAACCCATAATATTTTCCAGCCCCAGAGTCTCGACCACGATCCCCTCCCCCGCCAGTTCCTCCGCCAGGGGCCCGGAACTGAGCAGACAGCAAAGCATCGGTTCGACCTCCCGGCGGTCAAAACCGGCGAGCAGCTGCCGCAGATGGCGCTGAGCCCCCGCCCGGACCATCTTGTCGATCACATAAAGGACTCTCCGGGGCCGGGGGATCATTCCTGGATTTCCGGTAAGAGGCTCACCACTCCGCCCCTCCGAAGATATCTCCGACCACACCGCCGGCAGAGCGCCGATGCTTCCGAAAAATTCAACTGCTCGCCGCAGGCGCAGATCCAGCCTTTCAGCGTAGCCGGGTTGCCGTAAACCAGGGCGAAATCAGGGACATCCCGGGTTACCACGGCTCCGGCGCCGATAAAAGCCGAGCGCCCAATAGACCGGCCGCAGACGACAGTGGCGTTGGCCCCGATACTGGCCGAACGCTTGACCAGGGTCTTTAAGTAAAATCCGCTTCCCCGCTGGGGAAATTCGCTCCGGGGGTCGAGGATATTGGTAAAGACCATCGAGGGTCCGCAGAAGACATAATCCTCCAGCTCCACCCCCTCATATACCGAGACATTGTTCTGGATCTTGACATAATCGCCAATCTTCACGTTAGAGGCGATGTTGACGTTCTGGCCGATCGAGCAGCCGCGGCCGATCCGGGCCCCGGACTGGATATGGCTGAAGTGCCAGATTTTAGTCCCCTCCCCGATCTCGGCCCCCGAGTCAACATAGCTTGATCGGTGGACAAAGTAACCGCTCTCAGTCTTGGTTTTTTTCATTTTCTCCCTTGCCGGTTGACTATTTAGAAATTAATAGGATTACGGTGACTGGGGTGCTGGGGTACTGGAATACCGGCAGCCACAGCCGATCCCTCACTCCTTTTTAAATCCCCGCTCGCTATGGTTCACAGTTCGATTAACCGCCCCCCGTTTTCCAGCGAACGCTGGGCGGCTTCCAGAACCGAGACCACTGCCAGCCCGTTGCGGCCGTCAGTCAGCGGCTGTTTCCGCTCGCGGACACAGTCGAGGAAATGGCCGGTCTCCGCCCGCAACGGTTCTCCGGCTCTGACCCAGGGGATATGGACATCGCCGTAGCGGAGGTTGAGATACTCCCCATAGGTGTCGTAGGCCAAATTCTCCGGCACCCCCTTGTCATAAATCCGGACCGGCTCCAGACTGTCCATATCGTCGAAGACCAGCATCTTCCGGGAACCGACAATGGTCACCTTCCGCTCCTTGCGGGGGTCGAGCCAGCTGACGTGAAGGTGGGCCATCACCCCGTCGGCGAAACTGACGGTGATAAAGGCGACATCGGCGACCGCGGCCTGGATATAGGCCCCTCCCCGGGCGGAGACCGCGACCGGTGGCCGGCCGAGCAGATAAAGGGCGACCGAAATGTCGTGGGGAGCGAAAGTCCAGAGCGCGTTCTCGCTCCGGCGGATCTTCCCCAGGTTGAGCCGCTGGCTGTAGAGATAATACAGGTCTCCGATCGTCCCCGCCTCGATCTCCTCCTTCAATTTCCGCACCGCCGGGTGGTAGAGAAGGAGGTGCCCGACCATCAGGATCAGGTCGCGCTCCTCGGCCAACCGACAGAGCTCGAGACAGTCGGCGGCGGTCAGGGCCATCGGCTTCTCGACAAAGACATCCTTCCCCGCCAGGAGACAATCTTGAGCGACGGCAAAATGACCGGCCCCCGGGGTAGCCACCACCACCGCCCGGATATCCGGATGGGAGAGGATATCGTTGTAGTCATCGGTCAAGATCATCTCCGGGTACTTCTCCCCGGCAACACTCCTGCGCTCTTCCACCTTGTCCGCGGCGATCAATACCCGCGCCCCCGGCTGTTCCTGGAAGTTTCGCAACAGGTTCTTCCCCCAGCCACCAACCCCGATAATGCCCAGATTGATCATCACATTCTCCTTGTTTGATTGCCCAAAATCAGGGAACAGATGGAGGTTCGGCGCGTCGGAGTGAGGGACCGGATTGAGCCGCCATCACTCCATCACTCCATCACTCCATTCTCCCTATCTTCTAAATCCTGTCGAATTTTATTCCCGGTCAGACGGCTCGGTGCAGAGGCCGGCGATGGCGGCGGCGGTTTTGATGATATCCCACTTCTCGACAATCTTTTCCCGCCCGGCTTGGCCGTACTTCCTTAATAGTTCCCGGTCCCGGCTGACTTTCCGGACCAGATCGGCGATCGCCGCCGGATCGCGCTCGGGGATGGCAAACCCGCAGGGCGGATTTTCGATCACCTCCCCCAGCGAGGGCAGCGGCGTACAGGCGACCGGGACTCCGACGGCCAACGACTCTAAAAGCACATTGGGGATCCCCCAGTGAATTTTCAAGACCGCCGGGAGGATAAAAAGATCGGCCCAGCGATAATGCCGGGGCATCTCATCCTGGGCCTGATAGCCGGAAAATTCAATATATCCGCTCAGACCCTTCTCTTCCACCATCTTCTTCAGACGATCCTCGAGATAACCACCGCCGACTATCCGGCAGCGAAAATCAAAGTCTTCCCGCCGAAGGATTTCTCCAGCCTCGATCAGATACTCAAACCCCTTGCACTCAAATAAACTCCCCACCGAGAGGATCCGGAAGGGACCGGCTCCTTCCGGCGCAACCTCACCCCCAATTTCGCTCTTCGGCTGATAATGGGCAAGGTCAACGCCGTGGTAGATCACCCGGATCTTCTCCGGCCGGATCTCCGGATCGAGGGCGGCGAGGTAGCGCCGATTATCCCCGGTACAGGTAATGATAAAATCCGCTTCCCGGATCTTGCCGACCAGACCGACAGTCTTGAGGTAAATATCGTGAGCGTGTCCGGTGAAACTGAAGGCGATCCGGTTGATCCGGGAGATGATCAGGGCGGTCAGAGCCGGGTAAGTGGCCCACTGGCCGTGAACCCGGGCAACCCCTCTTTCCCGGCAGAGCCGGGCAAAATATACCGCCTGGGGCAGAATGGCCAATGACTTGATCAGAAATTCCGGATCGGAGCGATTGAGCCGAAAAACCAGACCGATGAGCTTCAGATATAACCCGGTCTGCGAAAACAGCAACCGGAGATTCTCCCGAAGAACCCGGCAGTCCCCGAAGAGCCCGGAATAGATCGTCTTCCCGGCCAGTCCCCGACCGATCGTGTGCCGGACCGGGTCACGGCGGGGGCGCTTGATCGAGAAGATAAAGAGATCGAGTGAGCTCTCCAGTTCCACCATTTCCCGGAGGATAAAGACCTCGTCATAACAGGGGAACTGGGAGAAGATCATCGCGACTTTCGGTTTCATCGGTCGGCCTCTCCATCCTCAACGCTCGACGGCCGGGAGAAGCGCGGCCAGGTTGTCAGAAGCTGTCGAAACACCGCCCGGTCCCTCTCAGTAACCGTCCCCAACCCATAGAGGGCGACCGCGTAAACTACCGCGCTGGTGGCCAGAATGACACCGGGGGGGAAACCGAGAATCCCCTGCCAGCGGACCAGCCCTCCGGTCACCACCGCCGCCAGAACCGGACGCCAGAGGTTATGGGCCAGCAGGCCCTGGCGATATTCCCGGCGTAAAATCCTCGCCAGGACAATCAGGAGCAAGAGCTGGGCGATAAAGAGAGCGACCGGGCCCCCGGTCACCCCGAGCAGGCGGATCCCCGAGCCAGGGCCGGAAGCCCCGATGACCGGGGTCGGGGAGAGACGGGAGAAAAGCGCGCTGAAAAGAAAGGCCCCCGCCCCGTTGATAATAGCCGCCGCCCCGACTGCCAGGGCAAAGAGCCATTCCTTGCGGGAGGCGACCATCGCGTTGAAGAGCAGGTAGTTCTGAGGCATCAGGATGATCACCAGACCCAGCACCTTGAAGACCGGGATGGCATCGAGGTACTGTTCACCAAAGAGCAGAAGGATCAGTTCATCACCGAGAAACAAACAGTAAACGACCAGGAGCCCGGAAAGGAGATAGAAATACCGGCTCAAGGTCCGGGTGATCTTGACCAGCCGGTCGCGATCGTCCCGATAGAGCCGGGAAAGGAGCGGAAAGATCGCCCCCATTATCGCGATGATCACGGTGCTCTCCAGGGCCAGATAGGGCAGAGTGGCCACACTGTACTGACCCGCCCCCGAGGAACCGACCGTCTTCTGGAGGACAATCCGGGTCACATCGTGAAAAGAGTTAAAAAAGACCGCCAGCCCGATCGGAAGACCGCCGAGCAACAGACGTTTGACCAACTTCCGGTCGAACCGGAGGCGGGTACCGGGAAATTTTTTTACGGCCAGAAACCAGGCAAAGATCACGAACCCGGCGGTAGCCAGCAGGTAGAGACCGGCGATCCGGACCACGCCCCAACCGAGATAGACGGCAAGAAAGACCAGGAACATCAAAGCCAGGTCTTTGCTGGTATTGGCCAGGGCCTCGTACCCCATCTTCTCCCGGGAACGAAATTGGATGATGAAGTTGGAGCCGAAAGAGGAGAGCAGGTAGATTCCCAGGGCGATGAAGACCAGCCAGGCGATCTCGGCCCGGTAACCAAGTCCGTACACCAGGACCAGGGCGGCCAGGACGCTGCCGGCGGAGAGAACGGCCTGGAGGGAGAGGACCGTGCCCAGATAGCGCCCGATCTCCCCCGGCCGGGGAGAGCACTCCCGGATAGCGATCTGGCTCATCCCCAGGGAACAGAGGATAGTCAAAAGAGCGGCCAGGGAGCGGGCCACGGTCCAGTTGCCGTAATGGAGGTCGCCCAGGTAACGGGCCAGGACCACTCCCAGGGCCATTGAGAGCAAAAGTCGGACACCCCGGCTGAGAATCAGGGCGGTAGTATTCCCGGTCAGCCGCCGGATCTCGCTCATCGCTCGCCCCCGGTACCCAGCTCGGAGATCAGGACATCGACCACCTCCTTTAGAGGATAACGCCCGATCACCTTCCCCCGCTTGAAGAGCAGGGCGTCCTGCCGCCCCCCGGCGATCCCGATCTCGGCCTGTTTAGCTTCCCCGGGCCCGTTGACCTCGCACCCCATCACCGCCACCCGGCAGCCGGCCAGACGTTCCTTGTCCGGGAGTCGGTCCAGTTTCTCCTCCACCTCCTCAAGCAAAGCCAGAAGATCGATCCGGGTCCGGCCGCAGGTCGGACAGCTGACGATCACCGGTCCAAAGCCGCGGCAGCCCAGGGTCTGAAGTATCTCCCGGGCCACCCGGACCTCAGCGGCGGGTGGGCCGGAGAGAGAGACCCGAAGTGTATCCCCGATCCCCTCTAAAAGGAGCATTGAGATCCCGATCGCCGAACGGACAGTCCCGGGAAGCGGAGGCCCGGCCTCGGTGATCCCAACGTGAAGCGGGTAATCGGTCTTCGAGGAGAGCAGCCGGTAAGCCTCCCGGGAGGTGAAGACATCAAAGGCCTTGACCGAGATCTTGATCTCTCCGTATCCCTCCCGCTCAATGATCGCCACTTCCCGAAGCGCGGACTCGACCAGGGCCCGGGGGGTGGGTCCGCCGTACTTCTCTTCCATCTCCCGGCTCAGCGACCCCTCGTTGGCCCCGACCCGGATCGGGAGATTTTTCTCCCGGCAGGCACTGACCACCTCCTTCACCTTCCCGGCGGCCCCGATATTTCCCGGATTGATCCGCAAGCCGGCCGCCCCGGCCTCAGCCGCGAGCAGGGCCAGGCGATGATCAAAGTGGATATCGGCGATCAAGGGCAACGGGGAACGGCGACAGATCTCTTTCAGGGCCACCGCCGCCGCGGGGTCAGGAACCGCCGTCCGGATAATCTCGCAGCCGGCCGCCGCCAATTCCTCGATCTGCTTTACAGTCGCCTCGACATCCCGGGTATCGGTCTTGGTCATCGACTGGACGGAGATCTCCGTCCCGCCCCCGACCGGGACCGGACCGACCATCACCTGTCGTGTCACCCGCCTCTGCATATCATCGCTCATTACCGATTACCGGACACTGATTATCGATTGTCATCCTTTTCAATATCCCAAAAGGCGCAGGATATCTTTGTAGGTTATGAGCAGGATCAAGCCGACGATCACCGCCAGTCCGATCTGCTGGGCGATTAGAGTCACCCGGGGCGGCAACGGCCGGCGGATGAGCCCTTCCAACCCGAAAAAGAGGAGATGCCCGCCATCGAGGACCGGGAGAGGGACAAGGTTGATCAACCCGAGGTTGATGCTGATCAAGGCCAAAAGCACGAGGAACTCGGAAAAACCCTGAACGCCGCTGGTCACCTGGAAGATCATCACCGGACCTCCGACTGCCGTACCTCCCAGCCGCCCGGTCAGAAGAAAATAAAAGACCTCCACTACCTCCCCCGCTTTTTCCATCCCCATCCGCAACCCGGCCGGGATCGCCGCCAGTCCATAATAACGGGTCAGGACCGACTCCTGATCATAAGATAGGAATACCCCGGAAAGAACCGCCCGGGAAGCGACCGGCAGGCTCACCGTGATCCGGGTGGCCGGCTTGAGGGCAAACCAGCCCGAACGGTGGAGAGTGAAAATCAATTCCTGGCCGGGAGCGGCCTGGGCGATCCGGCCGGAGATTTCCTCCGGCTCCACCGGATGACCGTCGATCTCCACCACCCGGTCACCTTTCTTTAATTTACCCACCCCTCCTTCGGCCCGGAGATCGACCCCCGCCACCCGGCCCCGATCGAGATAAAGACCTGAGATAAAGGACGGATGATCGGCCGGGATAAAGAGTTGGTGAATCTCTCCGGTCTCCGGCCGGATAACCTCCAGGGAGATCAGCTCACCGGTAAAATCTTCGAGTATCTCCTGGGGGGCGGGGGCCAGCAGTTCTTCGCCGTTAAGGCGGATCAGGATATCCCCCTCCTCCAACCCCGCCCGAGACGCCGGAGAATCGGGGTCCAGTCCCCCGATCACCACCTTTCCGGCCGGAGAAATCCCGATCTGAGAAAAACCCACCCCGGACAATTGCTCCGGGACCACCGTCACGGTCCGGGTCTTCCCCTCCCGCTCAATAACTATCGGCAGTTCTTCGCCGGCCCGACTGGACCGAAGTTTCCGGAACAGATCATCCCAATCGTCAACTTCCCGGCCGGCAATCTCCCGGACCAAGTCGCCCGGCCGGATCCCGGCCCGTTCGGCCGGCATCCCCTCCCCGACCAGGCCGATCCGGGGTTCGGTAAGATAAACCGGGGTCTTAATCCCGATCCGGGCGATCGCGATGAAGAGTAAAACCCCGAGCAGAAGGTTCATCACCGGGCCGGCGGCCACGATCGCCGCCCGCTGGCGGAGCGGCTTGCGGTCGAAACGGCGTTCGGGCGCAATATCCTGATCTTCTTCTTCCAGTTTTTTCAGCCCTTCCTCATCTCCTGGAGGGAGATCTTCCTGGCCGGCCATCTTGACATAGCCGCCCAAAGGCAGAATCCCGATCCCGTACTCGGTCTCCCGGCCCCGATAGCGCAAGAGCTTCACCCCCCCGATATCAAAGCCGAGATAGAACTTCTTGACATAAACCCCGCAGCGACGGGCGACAAGGAAATGACCGAGTTCGTGGACAAAGATCAATATCCCGAGGAGGACAACGAACTTGGCGATGTTGATTAGAGCGGGGGGAATTATCGGCATTTTATTTTACCTTAGTTGGCAGATACGTTCTGTGAAAATATTCGGTTGGTCTTATCCTCAATTAACCTCTGACCGAAAACCTGATACCACGCAGCATTTGTCATTGCGAAAAACGGAAGTGACCAAGCTATCTCACGACAGAATAAACAGATTGCTTCGTCATAGAATCGCTCAATTTAGGTAATAGTTTTTTTTGAGAAATCCGGATTGAACCTCGTTCTTTAAGTGATATTTAAAATTGTCCCGGAAGCTAAAGGATTGATAGTCCTGCTCACTGCTCACCGATCACTGCCCTTGCCTCTCCCCGGGCCCAATGATCGGCCTTCAGGATGGCTTCCAGATCGGGCTCAGCCACCACCAGGTGGCTGTCCATCACCTGCTCCACCACCTCCATTATCTTGAGGAAAGGGATCTTCCCGGCCAGGAAAATTTCTCCGGCAACCTCGTTGGCGGCATTCATTACCGCGGGCAGTGTACCCCCGGCCCGGCCGCTGCGGAGGGCCAGATTGAGAGCGGGGAAGAGTGCGGGGTCGGGTTTTTGGAAGGTCAGCGCCTCAAGATCGGTTAAAACGGTCCGGCGGAAGTTATCCGGGGAACGGTCAGGGTAATAAAGCGCGCCGGAAATCGGCAGCCGCATATCGGGGAGACTGAGTTGGGCGAGGAGCGAGCCGTCTGTGGTCTCCACCAGGGAATGAACTATGGATTGGGGATGGATGACCACCTCAATCCGGTCCAGGGGAATCGAGAAGAGCCAGTGGGCCTCCAACACCTCCAGCCCCTTGTTCATCATCGTGGCCGAGTCGAGGCTGACTTTCTTCCCCATCTTCCAGCGGGGATGGGCCAGGGCCGCCTCCGGGGTAGCCCGGGCCAATTCATCGCCGGAAGCATTGAGGAACGGGCCCCCGGAAGCGGTGAGAATAATCCTCTGCACCTGATCCGGTCTCAATCCCTGCAAACACTGGAAGATGGCGGAGTGCTCACTGTCCACCGGGAGGATCCGAATCCCGTGCTTTTTGGCCGCGGCCATCGTCAGTTCCCCGGCCGCGACCAGGATTTCTTTGGAGGCCAGGGCGATATCCTTACCCAGTTCGATCGCCGCCAGGGCGGGGAGAAGAGCGGCCGTCCCCGGCACCGCGACCACCACCAGATCGACTTCAGGATCGGAGACCAGTTCAACCATCCCCTCCTCTCCCGTCAAAACTTCAGGACCACCGGTCAGCCGGGAGCGAAATATTTCTGCCCGGTCGGGGTCGGCCACTACCGTCCGGCGGGGAGAAAACTCATCAACCTGCCGTTTCAGGAGATCGATATTGTTCCCGGCGGCCAGCCCAAGCAGAGAAAATGTGTTCCGGTCCCGACGAATCACCTCCAGGGTATTGACCCCAATCGAACCGGTAGAACCGAGAATGACGATATTTTTCACAATTTCAGAACCAGTTTCAGATAAAAGTAGAGCAGTGGCGAGGTAAAGAACAGACTGTCGAGGAGATCAAGTATCCCCCCCATACCCGGGAGGGTCCGGCCGGAATCTTTTCTCCCGCCCGAGCGCTTCAGGAGCGACTCCGCCAGGTCCCCCAAAACCGCCGCCGTCCCCAAAACCAGACCCAGGGTCAGGGCCGCCGGCCAGGTCAGGCGGGTCAGGGAAAAGAGAAACTTCCCGGCCACCGCGCTCACCCCTCCGGCCAGAACCCCGCTGACCGCCCCTTCCACCGTCTTGCCCGGACTGATCCGGGGGATCAACTTGGTCTTTCCCCAGCGGGAACCAAAATAATAGGCGGCGCTGTCATTGACCTTAACCACCAGGACGAGAAAGAAGATGTAGAACCGCCCCGGCAACCCCCCGGAAGCATCGGCGGGGAAATAATAGTTGATCCGGGGAAAAAATGAGAAGAGCCAGGCGACGTAAACAATCCCGGTCAGGGTAGTACTGATCCGGTTGATCGCCGGCCCCCCGTCAGTCCGGGTAGCCTGAAAAAGGAACAACCCGACCACGATCAAAAAAAGCACCGCGTCTCCCTGGCCGGACCCGATACAGTCAGAAAAGTGCGCCGGGAGCCCTCCCGGACCAAGGGCGGAGATAAAAACTGAAGAGAAAAGACAGACCCCCCCGATAATACCCATCGAGCGGATCCCATCAGTGAGTCGGGTGAACTCCCGCATCCCCAGACCGACAAAGAGGTTTCCGACCAGAAAAAATAAGATCGGCGCCCGGCCGCTGAAATAAATCACCCCGATCAGAATCAGGATCAGGGGGATGGCAGTCATCACCCGGCGTTTCGACATTATTCCTACTCTCCTTTAACAGTTTTTACAATTACCGGACACCGACACCCAGACCGCCATAACGGCGGTCGCGCTTCCGGTAATCGGCGATCGCCAGGAGCAACCGTTCCCGGTCGAAATCCGGCCAGCAGTCTTCGGTCAGCCAGAATTCGCTATAGGAGATCTGCCAGAGGAGAAAGTTACTGACCCGCATCTCCCCGCTGGTCCGGATCAGGAGATCGGGATCCGGGAGATCGGGGTCATAAAGATAGCGGGAAAAAAACTCCTCGTCGATCCGCTCCGGTTCCAATCCGCCTTCTCGAGCTTCTCTGACGATTTGCCGGATCCCATCGATGATCTCCGCCCGACCGCCATAACTGAGAGCCAGGGTGAGGGTAAGACCTTGGTGGGCGGCGGTGGCGGCAATCGTCCGGTCCAGGGATTTGCGGACCGAGGCCGGGAATTCATCGAGCCGCCCGATCGCTTTGAGCCGGATCTGGTGCTTTTTCATCAGGGGTAACTCGTTCTTCAGGTACTCCCGCAGGTAACGCATCAGTCCCTGAATTTCCCTTCGGGGCCGACGCCAGTTCTCCACCGAAAAGGCGTAGAGGGTCAGATATTCGATCCCGATCTCGGCGGCGGCGGTAGTCACCCGCCGGACCGCTTCCGCCCCCGCCCGATGCCCTTCCAGACGGGAGAGTCCCCGACCCTGAGCCCAGCGTCCGTTACCGTCCATAATGATGGCGATATGGCGGGGGAAATTTCCGGTCGTCTCTTGCATTTCTCCAGAAACCTAAAATCAATACCCCGGCCCACGGCGGGGGCAGACCGAGCGACCCAGCCGCTTCAGGCGGCCTGGAGGGTGGAAGAACCGGGGACGGAAGTTGCCCGGCAGAGCTTCTTCAGAAGCGTCCGGGTCAACTGGAACTCTTTCAGATCTTTCCGGGACGGGATCTCGTACATCACGTCGAGCATTACCCGCTCCAGGATCCCGCGCAGGGCCCGGGCCCCGGTCCCCTTCCGGGTCGCTTCCTCGGCCAGATATTTCAGTGCGCCCCGGGTATAACTTAGCTCTACGCCTTCCATTTCCAGCAGGCGAGAGTACTGTTTGAGCAGGGCGTTTTTCGGCTCGGTCAGGATGGTGACCAGGTCCGCCGGAGTGAGGTCATAAAGAGCGGTGGTCACAGGCAGCCGCCCGATGAACTCCGGGATCAGCCCGTAGCGGATCAAGTCTTCCGGCTCAGCCAGGGAGAGAAGGTCGCCTCGTTTTAATTCTCGTTGTTTGGCGGCGCTGGATTCGAAACCGATCATCCGCTTCCCCAGCCGATTCCGGACCAGGTTCTCCAGGTTGTTGAAAGCTCCGCCGCAGATAAAAAGAATGTTGCTGGTATCCACCGGGATAAACTCCTGGTGGGGGTGTTTCCTCCCGCCCTTGGGGGGGATATTACAGATTGTTCCCTCGAAGATCTTTAAAAGCGCCTGCTGAACTCCTTCTCCGGAAACGTCCCGGGTGATCGAGACATTCTCGGTCCGCCGGGAGATCTTGTCGATCTCATCGATATAGATAATCCCGACCTGAGCCCGCAGAACTTCGTAATCAGCCGCCTGGAGGAGCCGAAGAACTATATTTTCCACGTCCTCACCGACGTAACCGGCCTCGGTGATAGTGGTGGCGTCGGCAATAGCAAAGGGGACGTGGAGGCAGCGGGCCAGGGTCCGGGCCAGGAGGGTCTTTCCCGAACCGGTGGGGCCAAGCATCAAAATATTGCTCTTCTCCAGTTCAACCGCGCCGGCTTTCTCCAGCTCCCGGATCCGTTTGTAATGATTATGGACGGCCACCGCCAGGATCTTCTTGGTCATTTCCTGGCCCACCACGTAGCCGTCGAGGTAATCCTTGATCTCCATCGGCGTCGGAGTGGTGGCGGGGAGAGCCGGTTTCTTCGGCTTCGGCTTGGTCTGCTTCTCCTCGAGCATCTCGGAACAGAGCCGGACACAGTTTTCGCAGATCAGGCCTTCCCGGCCGGTAATCAGTCGGCCCACCTGGTCGGCGGAGAGGCCGCAGAACGAACAATTAGGAGGCGCTTGATGCTTACCCGCCATCGTCTTATTTCTCCTTTTTCGAGGTTATCACCACGTCCACCAGGCCATAATCCCTGGCTTCCTCAGCGGTCATAAAGAAATCCCGGTCGGCGTCCTTTTCGATCTTGGCCAGGGTCTGTCCGGTATGGTAAACCATCAACTCGTTGAGCTTCCCCCGCAACCGCAATATTTCTCGGGCCTGGATGCTGATATCCGACGCCGCACCCTGGGTACCGCCCCAGGGTTGATGGATCATTATCCGGGCGTGGGGGAGGGCGAACCTTTTCTTTCTGGTCCCCGCCGCCAGAAGCAGCGCCCCCATACTGCTGGCCTGGCCGACGCAATAAGTGGTGACGTCACAACGGACAAACTGCATCGTATCGTAAATTGCCAGCCCGGCAGTCACCGCCCCACCCGGGGTGTTGATATAGAGGCTGATATCCTTCTCCGGGTCCTCCATCTGCAGGTAGAGCAACTGGGCCACCACCAGATTGGAGACCGAGTCGTCGATCGGGGTCCCGATGAAGATGATCCGGTCCTTGAGCAGCCGGGAAAATATATCGTAGGCTCGCTCCATCCGGCCGGTCTGCTCGACGACCATCGGGACCAGCTGTCCGGCAGTTATACTCATCATTTTTCTCCTTATTGGTCTTTACGTTCTGTCAAAAATGATAATCACAGAAAACACAGAGTGTATTGGAATAGAAGGGATTAAATAAAATTACTCTTTATCCCCCTCAATGTTCTCTTAAAATACCATCCTTTTAATCCCGTCTGTAGGCAAATGAACCTTAAATCCAACTTTCTTGCCGGGCAAAAACAATCTTTCTCCAATCAAATTCATCGGCTGATGCTTGTCCATACCCACTTTCGAATAACCCCGGGCCTAAACTCTGATGCCTTTTGATGACGCAAGATATGATTTTTTCAGGTATTTTCTGAATGCGGATATATAATCCGCTCATTTCTCATCAGAACTTTAGTTTTTAGAGTTCACGGAGAAAGTTGAAAGACTTGATCCTGAATTTCCTCAGTGGTCTCTGTGGTTTCAGTCTGATTCATAATTTTTGTCAGCACCGGTCTGTAATCCGGGCCTGTTCAATAACAAAGTCCAAAACCCGCCCGCGGAGCAACTGATCCTGAAGGATCGGGATCTGTCCTCTCTCCTCCAGCACCTTCCGGAGTTGGGCGGGGGGTACTCCTTCGCGCCGAGCCAGGCCGGCTATCTCTTCACCCAAAGTCCGGGGATCTAACTCAAGTTTCTCCGCCCGGGCGATCTCCCGGAGGATAAAAATCAGGCGGAGTTCTTTCTCCGACTCCTGCCGGGCAGCGGCGACTACTTTCTCGTCAGGGGTAGTAACGTTCGTTTCAGACGATTGGCCAGACCTCCGGCGATAATTCTGCAGACGGCTCTCAATCATATTTTCCAGCGCAGAGGGTGGCAGGGGAAAATCATAGCCCTGGAGAAGTAATTCCCCGGCCTGTTCTTCCAGTTCGCGCCGAGCCCGGAGATCTCGAGAACGGGCGATATCTTCTCCGATCTGTTTTCTCAACTCTTCCAGATCGGCGTATTCTCCCCAGAGCCGGGCCCATTCATCATCCGCCTCCGGCAGAACCCTTTTCTTGATCTCCCGCAGACGGACCGGGAAGACCGGAGGGGCGGCTTCACCGCTCTCTTTGCCGGAATCGGGGAGGGTGACTTCCCGGGACTGGCCCGGTTCCAACCCGATCAACTGGGCGCCGACGCCTCTCTCCCGATCATCGGATATCTCCAGCAGGGCACCTTCCACCCACTCGTCATCTTTCTGGCCGGGGGGGAGATAATCGACCAGAGCCCAATCCCCGGCCACAGCGGCGCGCGGCGAATCTGTAATATACTCCGCCTTCCGTTCCCGGAGATCATCAATCGCCTGATCGATATCGCTCTTTTCAACCGGCTTGACCTTTCTCCTCAGTTTCAGACCCCGATATTCCTGCAATTTAACCGGCGGACTGATCTCCACCAGGGCCTTGAAACTCAACGGACCACCATCGGGCCAATCGACATCGCTGATCTTTGGGTTATCCAGCACTGGGAACTCCTGCTCCTGGAGCGCCTCCTTGTAAGCCTTCTGGAGTTGGCTCTCCATAGTCTGCGCCCGGGCCTCAGCACTGAAATGTTTCTCGAGAACCCGGCGCGGAGCCTTTCCCGAGCGAAATCCGGGGATCCGGACTCCCAGTCCGATATTTTTATAGACGGAAGATAACTCTTCCTCCATCGCCTCCGGGGAGACTTCAATCAGCAGTTCTCTGCGGCAGGGATGATCTTCCCTGACAGTTACCGTGGACATAATTAGTTTCCTTCTCAATAAAAGGGTTGATATAGCGCAGCTTTTAGCCGGGCCAAGATTCTTTCTCGGCCCCGAGCCGGCTCGCGCCATATCAACCCGGGCTGAATTCAGAGCGGGAGACGGGATTTGAACCCGCGACAGCCACGTTGGCAACGTGGGGCTCTTCCGCTGAGCTACTCCCGCTAATGATTTTTCCGACCTGCCGGAGAAATCAGATAGAAAGACACTTGAAATACAAAAGTTCAGAACCGGCCGTATAATTTTCCCAGCTATAAATAATAAATCTACGCCACTGACGACAATTAATCAATATCTAATATCTGTAACTGACAGACTGAGTGTCGCGTTTCATTTGCAATGAGACGCGCCACTGAGGGCAGAAGACGTTTAGAGACAAATTGTGCGCGATCATCTACAACTCAGAGCATTTGAGCTGGCTGACAGAGCAATCTCAACCTGGAGATTGCTTCTTCTCCCTCCTCGCAATGACCCGGTTTCCGGGGTTTTCGTTCAGACACTAATTACCTGAGTAGTTATGACCTAAATTGAGCGATTCTATGCGGCGAACTGCACCAATCTTTTGCGTCCGAACGGATATTGAAAATCCTCGCCATATCTCCTGGATATGGCTGCGGTTTTCGCAACCCGTCGGCCGGCAAAATCTTAGCACGTTTCATCCGCAATAATCGCTCAACTTAGGTATGAATATCTTCCCAAAGAAGATACCCCGCCTTTTTGTCTGCCCAAGTAGAGATAAAATGGGCGAAGGGAGATTCGAACTCCCATCCCCGAAGGGACTGGATCCTAAATCCAGCGCGTATGCCAGTTCCGCCATTCGCCCGGTATGGTATTTGACGGGATGACCGGATACAACAGCTTAACACACCCTTGGATAAAAAAAGCCCGGCCCGTTTCTACTCTTCAAAGGTCTCAATCTTTCTTCCTGATTGGCCGGTAAACGAATATTATACACCTATCTAATAGATCCGGTTATCCTGTCTTTTCAATATCCGATTATCCGGTCTGACTAAAGTGACTTAACCTAAATTGAGCGATTCTATGCGGCGAACTGCACCAATCTTTTGAGTCCGA
>CAYXKT010000009.1:29852-37714 GCA_964465735.1 uncultured bacterium | reverse complement strand
TTAAACTTTCTATGACAGCAATACTGTCGGCTATATTAACCATCAGCGGGTTGGGGCTGATCTTCGGACTCGGTTTGGCTTTTGGCTCTCGGATCTTCGCGGTCTTTATTGATCCCCGTTTGGAACAGATCGAGGAACTGCTTCCCCACCTCAACTGCGGCGCCTGCGGATATGGGGGTTGCGCCGACTGTGCCCGGGCCCTTCTGGACGGTCAAGCCGACCCTTCGGTCTGCCCGATCGCTACCCCGGAGTGTCAGCGCAAGATTGCCGAGCTGGTCGGGAAGCTTCTAAAAGAAGAAGAACAGACGATAGCCCGGATATTCTGTCAGGGCGGTTTTGACGCTGCCCGGCGCTATCTCTATGAAGGGATTAAAACCTGCGCCGCCGCCAACCAGATCGGGGGCGGAGTCACCGCCTGCGATTATGGCTGTCTGCGTTACTATACCTGTCGGGATGTCTGCCCCTTCGGGGCGATCAAGATCGATGAGCGGGGCAACCCGGTGGTTGACTCCGAACTCTGCCGTAGTTGCGGGCTTTGTGTCAGCCACTGTCCCCGGTCCTTGATCCGGATTGTCCCCAAAAAATCGGAGGTCGATATCCGCTGTTCTTCCCGGGACCGGGGAAAGACTGTGGTCCAGGTCTGTTCCGTCGGCTGCATAGCTTGCGGCAAATGCGTCCGGGAATGTCCGGTCTCTGCTATCACCCTGGAGGACAACCTGGCGAAAATTGACTATGATCTGTGTGTGAACTGTGGTAAATGTATCGAGGTTTGTCCTCGGAATATTATCTCCCGAGTGTAGTGAACTGAATCCCAATCGGGATCAGTACTGTTATCGGGATCGAAGGCTTGTTTTCGATAACGCTTGCAAACTGATGAACAAGGAAAAGATAGAAAAAGCGATCCGCGACCTGCTGGTAGCGATTGATGAAGCGCCTGATCGGCCGGCGCTTTACCAGACCCCCCAGCGGGTGGCTGAGATGTGCTCCGAAATCCTCGAAGGGGTGGGGAAAGATATTGGGGAGGAGATCACGGTTTTTCCCTGCCCGGGTTTTGACGAGATCGTCCTGGTCAAGGATATCCCCTTCTATTCGCTCTGTGAGCACCATCTTCTCCCGTTTTTCGGGAAAGCTCACATTGCCTATATCCCGAAGAATTCGATGATTACCGGCCTGGGCCGACTGGTAAGGGTGGTGGAGTTGTTCAGCCGCCGTCTCCAGGTCCAGGAGCGGATGACCACCGAGATCGCCGACCTCTTGATGGAGAAGCTCTCGCCGAGGGGGGTTTTGGTCCAGATCGAGGCCCGGCATTTTTGTATGGATATGCGGGGGGTGAAGAAACCGGGGACCCTGGTCAAGACCGAGGCGCTGCGGGGTAACTTCCGCCGGGACGAAAGGACCCGGGCTGAGGCCTTAAGTCTCTTGAAAGAGGTTTGAGGGAGTTTAGAGTTCAAAGTTTAAAGTTTGAAATGAACGCAGTCTGGATCTGGATCATAAAGACAACGATTAACAATTATCGCTTATCTTGAGTGCTCTATCGGAAAAAATCCGTATTGCCGGGGTGGTCGGTGCCGGGGGTGCCGGTTTTCCCACCCACGTCAAGGCCTCTGCCCGGGCGAAATGGGTGATCGCCAACGGGGCCGAGTGCGAGCCGCTCCTGCGGGTCGATCAGCAGATGATGATTGTTTATGCTGCCGAACTGCTCGACGGGATGGAACTGCTGGCGTCAGCGGTCGGTGCCAAGAGAGTTGTCATTGCTCTAAAGGAGAAATACCTCCGGGCAATTGATACTCTTCGGAGTGAGATCGCCCGCCGCGGATCCCGGGTCGAACTATATCTTCTCGGCAGCTACTACCCGGCCGGAGACGAGCACGTCCTGGTTTACGATGTTACCGGGCTCCAGGTTCCGGAGGGGGGGATCCCTCTGGATGTCTCTGTGGTGGTGAACAATGTCGGCACAGTGATCAATATTGCCCGGGCCGTCCGGGATATCCCGGTCACCCATCGGATCCTGACCGTGGCCGGCGAGGTGAAGCGGCCGGTCACCCTTTCGGTCCCGGTCGGCGCCCTGGTCGAGGACGTGATTGCCGCCGCCGGAGGCTCGACAACCGGGGAGTACGAGGTCCTTGACGGAGGGCCGATTATGGGTAACTTCACCGCCGGCCAGATCTCCAAGAAGACCACTGGGCTGATTGTTCTTCCCTCAGACCACAAGCAGGTCCTCTATAAGAAGCGGCCGATCGAGCACGACGTCAGCCGGGCCGCCTGGGCTTGTGATCAGTGCCGATTCTGTACCGACTACTGTCCCCGTTACCTTAACGGCCATCGGATGGAGCCCCACATCATTATGCGCCTGGTCGGTCAGCAGCGGGCCGATGCCATATCCCCTGAGCATCTGGCCGAGGCCTACCTCTGTTGCCAGTGTGGGGTTTGCGGGATGTACGCCTGTCCGACCACCCTCTCTCCCGACCGGGTGATTGCCGGGCTGATCAAGACGATGACGGAGAAGCAGGTTCCCAAGACGCTGTTGAGAAAGGAATTCCCCGTCCACCCGGTCCGGGAAGGCCGGAAGATCCCGGTCTCCCGGTTTGCCGCCCGGATCGATGTCCTCCGTTACGACCGGGACGCTCCCCTGAAGAAGGAGCCGCTCGAGGTCTCGCGGGTGAATATTCCGCTCAAGCAGCACGTCGGCGCCCCCTGTCTTCCGCTGGTCCAGGTCGGTGACCGGGTTGCCGTCGGGGAGATGATCGGAGATGTTCCATCCGGCGCGCTGGGCGCCCCCATCCACGCCTCGATCTCCGGGAAGGTGGAAATGATCTTCGAGGATTCAATCTTCATCCGGGCGGTTGGCCCCTGAAAACCAGTCCCGGGATTTATACGCGGCTTTCCTTCCGGGTTGGTATCATTGCCCGGAGTGAACCCCTGAGAAGAAATCAGGGGTTAGTTTTGGCTCAACCTCATTTAGCCGGAGTGCCGGATACCAAAGAGATGACCCCGAAGGGAAAAACGCGAAGATCAGGTTGTTTTCTGGCGCTTGGCGCTTTGATAGTTTTGCTGGCAGCCTGCACCCCGGCGGAGATGTTCCGGCGGACGGTCGGGATCTCGATCGAGTCCCTGGAGAAAGAGGAGGAGGGGAGATACGCCGGACTGGTCGAGGCCGATTTTGCGGAGAGTTACTCTGCTCTCCTTGAAGTTCTGGAGGAAAAAGAGCTCTATATCTACCTCGACCTCCCCGGGAAGCGCTACCTGGTGGCGATGAGTTTTGACCGTCTCTTCCCCCGCTGCGGAGATACCACTGAGGTCGGTTTTTTCTTCCGGGAGGAGGAACCCGGTCTGACCCGGCTGGAGGTGGTCTCTTTGAACCGGGAACTCGCCCTCTCAGTGGCCGAGATGGTCTTCGAGGAGATCGACCTCCGCGAAGGGATCTCAATGCGGGTTCAGCCGGATTGACCGCTTCGATCGGATCACCCTTGCGGACCGTCTCCGGTACGATTACCCGGGTATAGACCACCTCCCGGGTCAGGGCGCAGGTCTGACCGGATTGGACCAGGACGTACTGAGGGTAGCAATCCTTCCCGGCCAGCGGATCTCCCGGAAGCTCTCCCCGATCCGATCGAACTCCTCGCTGTCGTCGAAGTGGGGTAACCCCCCACGGGAGCTTTGATCCCCAGCGCTGCGGTTCTCCCCCGGTTCCCCGAAAATCGGAACCGCCTTTTTATAAATTTACAATCCCGGCAATCCGGTTTGGCCGTCGTTCTCCGCCCGGATCCGATACCCCATCGCCCGGTAGCCGCGTCGTCGTTTCATCCACATCCTCAGCAGCCGTGGCAATCCGGAATCGATGTAATCATAGATGTGAGCGTCCCGTTTTCCCGGATGCTCCCGGTGAAGCCGGCCAGCGTACTGCCGCAGTGTCCCCTTCCAGGAGATCGGCATCGCCAGGACCAGGGTGTCCAGGGGCGGATGATCAAATCCTTCACCGATCAAGCGGCCGGTAGCCAGGAGCGCCCGGGGGGCAGAATTGTCCAGCGCCGCCAGCTCGCCCAGGATATTTTGCCTCTGTCTTTTCCCGAGGCGGCCGTGGAGAACAAAGCAGTTCTTCACTTCACCCTCCAAGGCCGCGCGAAGCAATTCCAGATGTCCCGTCCGTTCGGTCAGAACCAGGATCTTCCGGCCTTCACGATAAGCCGCTATCACATCCCGGCAAATCCGGCGGGCGCGATTTTCGTCCGCGGCGATAGCGCGAAAGACTTCCTGAATAGGGGTCTCCGGGGAGATTTGGGGCGGGGGCAGATAAGCGGGGATAACCTCCAGTATCGCCGGTGCCGTATCCCGGCCGGCGGCCTGATGGCGGATCGGGCCGCACTGCATCAAGACAATCGGGTGGTGGCCGTCCCGGCGGACCGGGGTTGCGGTCAGGCCCAGGATATATCTGGCCCGGGACGCCCGGATAACGGCCTCGAAAGAAACGGCCGAGATATGGTGGCATTCATCGACTATGATTTGGCTGTAATTATCCAGCAGGCCTTCCAGGTCCGGCCGCCGGGAGAGGGATTGTAAGATGGCAACATCAATCTCCCCGGTTGATTTCTTCCGCCCGCCGCCGATCGCCCCCGGAGATCCCTTCGGTAATTCGAGAAAAGCGCTCAGCCTTTCCCGCCATTGTCGGAGCAGTTCAGTGCGATGCACCAAGATTAAAGTACTCACCCGCCTTCTGGAGATGACCGCGGCGGCGACGACCGTCTTTCCGAAACCCGGCGGCGCGCAGAGAACCCCGGTTTCTTCTTGGAGAATGGCGCGGACCGCCGCTTTTTGCTCCCGGCGCAGCGTGCCGATGAATTTGACCTCCACCTTCCTCTCGGGCGGACGGGTGTCCTCGATCTCGAACCGGATGACGTTTTGCTCCAGAAGTTCCAACACCGCTTTCCGGCATCCCCGGGGGAGGCCGATATGCCGGGGAAAATTTTCCGCGCAGCCGATTACCCGGGGCTTGTTCCAGACCGGCATTCGCATCGCCTGCGCCCGGTAAAATTCCGGGTTGGGAAAAGCGGCCAGCCGGATCAGCCGGTTAAGTAAAGGCTGGGGGAGATCGGCTTTGGCGATATATATTTGATTGCCCAGGACCAGGCGCAGAGATTCCGGCAATGGCCCGGGTATCCGCCGGGGGAGGGCAATCGGCCGTTGCCACGGGTCCGGCTCATCTTCCCCGGGGTCCGCCGTCAGATCCAGGGGATGCCGTCCCCCGCCGGCCCGGAGAAGGGCCTCGGCCAGTTCCAGCCCGGAGAGGGGACGGATCGAGGTCAGGAAAGCCCATTGATCCGGATAGGGAGCGAAGTTATCCCCAGCAAAGACACTGCGCCCCTGGAGGCGGGGGAGCTTTTGCAGGGGGAGGGCGATCAAATTCCCGAAACCGCCCCGGGGCAGGGTATCCTGGTTGGGGAAAAACCGGTCATAACTGGTCAGGGAAAGTTGTCGGGTTCGTTCGCAGGTATGGCTGATCAGCGCCGAACCCAGCTGGCGGGCCTGGGCGGCGGGCACCGGTTGAGAAAAGAATATCCAGATATGGGCCCCGTTGCCGGAACGGGAGATCTCCAGAGCGGCCGGGATCTCCAATTCCCGGCAGGATTTCCGGAAAGCGGCGGCGTCCTTTTCCCACTCGGCGCCATCAAAGTCCACCGCCAGGAAACCGCAGGTATCGTCCGTCAGCAACGGATAGAGACCTGCGGTATGCTTCCCGGCCAGGTGGTCGTAAATCACCTGGTCGTCCAGCGGCAATAACCGTCGGCAAGCGCAATCCGCGCACTTGACTTGCGGTTTGCGGCAGACTCCCGGCTTCCACTCGTCCCCGCAGACGGGGGAATATCCGGATTTACCCCGTAAGGATTCCCAGCGGCGGGCATAGACGTCCGTTCGCCCCCGGAACAAGCGGCGAAAGAGCGAGATTTTTTCGGCGGGGGAGAATGGCACCCCGGCTGCTTCCCGGATTTTGCCGAGTCGGGCCGGAGGATCGCCCTTGGCATCCCAGTCAATCCCCTGCCGGCGTAGCAATTCCTTAAGCCGGGCATTCTCCTCCTTCAGCTGGCGGAACTCGTCCGAAGCCGGATCCGGCAATCTCTTGTCCAGGCCAAAACCCATTATTAAAATGACTGATTCCAGTTTGTCATCTATCCCCGGCAGCCAAACCATCAACCCGGAAAACATCGCAAAATATTGTATCAACTTCCCCGGCAATCAGAACGAAAAAAACAGCTTCCAGCGGACAATATCCGTCGCGGGGGAGGCGGCAAAAAATCAGATCAGAATATTCCGATCAGCCAAGATTGTTTGACATCCTGTCCCTGATTCGTATAACCTTAACAATCAACCATTCACGCGGAGCATATCGGGGTATCTGTATCTGTGGGCGGAATCTCTTCCCGAGTGGATCCCCCAAATCACCGGCGCGCTATTTCTGGTGGATGAACCTGTAAATGACCCATAAAATCTCCGAGGTTTGGCGGAATGAAAAATGATCGGGAGCAATCAGGGGAAGGGAAATCCAGTTTCGAGGCGGGGAGTTATCGGGACCGGAGCTGGTATATATGCCCTCGATCCTCTGCCGGAAAAGAGTATCCAGGACCAGGTGGCGGAATCATTTTGTCCTGGTCAATACGGAGAAGGTGCTTGTTGACGAGGAATCCGCCTCCGGGATCGCCGCCGCTGACCTGGATGAAGCGTTTGAGAATCAAGAGAAGGGAGGGGCTGAGGTTGATGTGGCTATCTGCCTGAAAGCCACAGGCTGTAAAAGCATAAAGGATTTTAAGATTGTTAAGGACGAGGGTGTGGGAGAGTAGGCGGATCGAGGGGTGAAGTAACACGTCTCATTTTCGCTCTGGAGCTTGCAATCGCCGAGAGCAAACTCAGGAGCTTGCTATTGCCTTGCAGATGCCTGTCTGCGGGTATCCCGGGTTTGCACCAGATGCTGATTGTTCCATCCGGCAGGTTGGTTGTTTGCCTGGGGGGTTATACCGAATCATACGCAGAGCCGGACTCGGGTTTATGCTGGGGTTGGGCTAGGAAAAATCGTGCACTCCGGGAAAAGTTATAATGGGCGGAGGATTGAATTTGGAGAATAGTGCGGGGGAGTTTTCCGGGAACGCCGAGCCCCAGCTCGGCAATTCGTCGGCCGCCGCCGGCAAACCACACCGGGAGTGGTATAGCCGAGGATACCTGCCGCACCGCGATCATCCCGGCTTGTTGCAGATGATAACCTATCGCCTGGCGGATAGTTTGCCGGCGTCCGTTCTTGCTCGGATGAAGAGAGAATTGCCGGAGAACGATATTTCCCGGCGTGATGCGGAACGCCGGCGGAAGATCGAGGAGTGGCTGGACGCGGGCCACGGATCCTGTATATTGCGGGATCGGACGGCGGCGGACTGCGTGATGGACACCTGGCGGAGATTTGCCGGCGAACGGTATGACCTGATTGCCTGGGTGGTTATGCCGAATCATACGCATATTCTGATCCGGGTTTATGAGGGGATCAGCCTGGGGAAGATCGTGCAATCGTGGAAGAGTTATACCGGGCGGAGGATTGCGGACTACCTGGGAACGCCAAGCCCCGGCTCGGCTTTACTGGAGAGGCGGCAAGTCTGGATGCGGGAGTACTGGGACCGGTATATTCGGGATGAAAAGCATTTTTGGGCGGCGGTGGAGTATATACATCAAAACCCGGTGAAGGCGGCGTTGGTGAGGCGGGCGGAGGATTGGATTTGGAGTAGCGCGCGGGAGTTTCCTGGGAGCGCCGAGCCCCAGCTCGGCTGACTAAACAGGCTGGGCCGAGCTGGGGCTCGGCGCTTCCGGCTGGGCCGAGCTGGGGCTCGGCG
>CAYXKT010000009.1:0-29752 GCA_964465735.1 uncultured bacterium | reverse complement strand
GGCTGGGCCGAGCTGGGGCTCGGCGCTCCCGGGTGTAACAAATTCTTGACCCGTCCGGCGGTCCTTGCTATCTTCGCAGTTTTGAAAAAACTCACCGCCGGAGAGGCGGTTTAACCAATTCTAAATCTTTTCCCCTAAAGGAGCAGTAAATGAAGTTGACCCCGGATCTGATTTTGCCCGATGCCCAGTTCGAAGCCGAGTTGTGGAGATGTGAATTTTGCGAGGAGCAGCCCTGCCGGACCGGTTGCCTGGAAGGTGATACCTGCGGTAATGGCTGCCCGGCGGATGTCTCTCCCCCCGATTTTATTATGGCCGCCCGGGGCGGCAAGCCCTCGGATATCCGGCGGGCGGCGGCGATCATTCTCTCCGCCAACCCTTTCGGCGGGGTCTGTGGGATGGTCTGTCCCGATCGCCACTGTATGGCGACCTGTGTCCACGAAAATCTCGACCGGCCGATCAACATCCCGGCGCTCCAGGCTACCATCATCCATAAGGCCCGCCAACTCGGCGTGATGCCGGAGTTCGAGAAGGCCTCCAGCAACGGAAAGAAGGTGGCGGTGATCGGCGCCGGCCCGGCCGGGTTGGCCGCTGCGGCACTGCTTGCCCGGAAGGGGTACGCGATCGATGTTCTGGAAAAGGCGTCGGAAGCCGGCGGGATGGTCCGCTGTATCCCTGATTATCGTCTTCCGGCTGAAGTTCTGAAAGGCGACCTGGATTTTCTCTTCTCCCTGGGTGCTATCAGTCTGAAGTCCTCCGTTGAGGTCTCCGATCCGGAGACCCTGCTCGAGCAGGGTTATGACGCCGTGGTCGTGGCGGTTGGGCGCTGGGATCCGGTAGTGATGGGTATCCCCAATGAGAAACTGGCGATCCAGGCTGTTGACTATTTGCTGGATCCGGTCCCTCTGAAGGGGAGAGTCGCCGTCATCGGGGGCGGAGCTACCGCCTGCGACTGTGCTGTCACCGCGGCCAAAAGAGGAGCGGACTACGTTGATATGTTTGCCCTGGAGACTTTCGGAGAGATGAACCTGACCGCCGACGAACGGGCTGAGTTGGTTGCCCACGGGGTTGATGTCAACGGCCGTTCCCGGGTCAGCGAGATCGTGGCCGCGGACGGAAAGGTCAAGGCTCTCCGGGTGTGCAAGGTTACCATCCCCCCTCAGGCTTGTTTCAGTCTCGACTGCGTCATCGAGCGGGAAGGGGTGGGGGAGCTTCTCCAGGATGTTGATTCAGTGATCATCGCCGTCGGCAGCCGATCCTCTTACTCCAGGGTGAAGAACCCGGCCGTTTTTTACGCCGGGGACTTCGTCAACGGCCCGACCACAGTGGTGGAAGCGGTAGCCTCGGGGAAGAATATGGCTGCCCGGGTTGACGCTTTCCTGGACGAACAGGAGGCCCCGAAGATTGAGATCCCGGTAAAAAGTGAGATCGTTCTGCCCGGTTACGACTCAGTCCCGGTCTCCCTGGAGACCGACTTCTTCGGGAAAAAGCTGATCAATCCCTTTCTCCTCTCGGCGGCGCCGCCTACCGACGGCTACGACCAGATGGCGAAGGCCTTCCAGGCCGGCTGGGCTGGAGGAATTATGAAGACCGCGTTTGCCCCCGGGACCGATATCCATATCCCGGCCGCTTATATGTACAAGTTCGATCACCTGACCTACGCCAACTGCGACAATGTCTCCGGCCATCGGCTCGACCGGGTCTGTCCGGAGGTGGAGAAGCTGGCCAAGGCCTTTCCCGACCGGCTGGTCGCGGCTTCGACCGGGGGTGACGTGAGCGGTAACGATGAACGCGACAGCAAATCCTGGCAGTCCAATACCAGGATGCTGGAGAGCGCCGGGGCGATGGCGATCGAATACAGCCTCTCCTGTCCCCAGGGTGGGGAGGGGGCCGAGGGGGATATTGTCTCCCAGAGCCCCGAGCTGACCGCTAAGATCATTGACTGGGTACTCCAGGTCAGCGATCCGGAGATCCCCAAGCTCTTCAAACTCACCCCGGCAGTGACCGAGATCAGCATTATCGTTAACGCCATCAAGGAGGTTTTTGACCGCTATCCGAAGCACAAAGCGGGGATCACCCTGGGCAATACCTTCCCCTGTCTTGACTTCCGGATGGGGCAGAAGAAGGAGTGGGAGGATAGCGCGGTGGTTGGGATGAGCGGTGCGGCAGTGGCCCCGATCAACTATCTTACCCTGGCCAAGGTCGGCAACCTCGGAGTCCACGTCTCCGGCAATGGCGGCGCGATGGATTATATGGCCGCCGCTCACTTTCTGGCCTTGGGCGTGAAGACAGTCCAGTTCTGCACCATCGCCGAGAAATACGGCTATCGAATTATCGAGGAACTCTGCTCGGGGTTGAGCCACCTGATGGCCGCCCGGGGGATTAAGTCGGTCTCCGATTTGATCGGGATTGCCCTCCCGGAACCGATCCGGGATTTTATGGAACTGTCCCCGGTCAAGCAGATCTCCAGTGTGGACGAGGAACTTTGCGTCCACTGCGGCAACTGTACCCGTTGTCCCTACCTGGCGATCGAACTTAACGATCAGCTGATCCCGGAGACCGACCCCGAGCGTTGTATCGGCTGCGGGATGTGCACCTTCCTCTGCCCGGCCTGCGCGCTGTCGCTGCGCGATCGGACGGAGGAGGAAGCCGAAGCGCTGAAGGAAGATTGAGAGGGTAAGAAGTTCAAAGTTATTTCCGGCGGAGCCAAGTTTAATCGCGATCACTATCGGGATTGAAGCGCTTTCGGGACCGCCGATTAATCCTCGGTGATTTTTCTTGGAATCTCAGTTGACATCCGGGGCTGTTTTGGCTATAAGTGTTTCTGTTTATAGAAGCAGATGTATGGATAAACTATTGGAAATATCGAGTGTCCTGGCGAAAATTGGGGATGCCGCTCTTCTGGAGCGGTTTTTTCGAGAGATCCTGACCTCGAAAGAGGTCAGAGATATTTCGTCTCGCTGGGAACTGGTCAAGCTCCTGGAAGCCGGGGTCAGCCAGAGGGAGATTGCTCGGAAGCTGGGCTTGAGCCTCTGCAAGATTACCCGGGGTTCACGGGAACTGAAAAAAAATGATTCGGCGATGCGCCTTCTCTTGAATGCCCGCGCCGGCGAAGGAGGATGATAATGACAGTCCGGATGCTTTTGAACGAAGACGAGATCCCGCGGCAATGGTACAACCTGGCCGCCGATCTTCCCACCCCGCTCCAGCCCTCCCTGGGACCGGACGGTAAACCGGTCACCCCGGAGATGTTGGCCCCGGTTTTCCCGACGAACCTGATCGAGCAGGAGATGAGTCAGGAACGCTGGATCGATATTCCGGAAGAGATCCTCGACCTTCTCTACCGCTGGCGGCCGGCCCCGCTCCACCGGGCCAAGTACCTGGAAGCGGCCATCAAGACCCCGGCTCGGATCTATTACAAAAACGAGAGCCTCTCACCTGCCGGGAGCCACAAGCCGAATACGGCGGTGGCCCAGGCCTGGTACAACAAGGAATTCGGGATCAAGAAGCTGACTACCGAGACCGGAGCCGGCCAGTGGGGTTCGGCCCTGGCCTTCGCCTGCTCACTTCTGGGAATGGAATGCAAGGTCTATATGGTCCGGATCAGTTTTGACCAGAAGCCGTTCCGGCAGGCGATGATGGAGACCTGGGGGGCGAAATGTATCGCTTCTCCCAGCGACCAGACTCAGGCCGGGCGGGATATCCTGGCCAAGTATCCCCATACCCCGGGGAGTCTGGGAATCGCGATCAGCGAGGCGGTTGAGGAGGCGGTCGGCGATCCGAAAGGTGAGACCCGCTACACGCTGGGCAGTGTCTTAAACCACGTCTTGCTTCACCAGACGATTATCGGATTGGAAGCCAAAAAGCAGTTGGAGAAGTTCGGGGAGAAGAAAGTCGATGTTGTGATTGCCTGTGCCGGTGGTGGCTCCAATTTTGCCGGACTTTCCTTCCCCTTCATTCTTGATAAGATCAACGGGGCGGATATCGATATCATCCCGGTTGAACCCTATTCCTGTCCGACCCTGACCGCCGCCCCCTTTGTTTATGACTACGGCGACACTGCCAAGATGACCCCGCTGTTCCCGATGTTCTCGCTGGGCCACGACTTTATCCCCCCCCCGATCCACGCTGGAGGTTTGCGCTATCACGGGATGGCCCCCTTAGTCAGCCAGGCTGTGGTGGAGGGGTTAGCTACCCCCCGGGCCATCCACCAGATTGAGTGTTATGAGTCGGCAGTCCTCTTTGCCCGGACCGAGGGGATCATCATCGCCCCCGAGAGCAGTCACGCGGTGGCGGCGGCGATCCAGGAGGCGAATAAGGCCCGAGAGGAAGGGAAAGAGAAGGTGATCATCTTCAACTTGAGTGGTCACGGGTTGATGGACCTGGGGGGATATCAGAAATATTTCGACGGCGAGCTGTTTGACTATGCCCTGCCGGAAGAGGATCTCCGCAAGTCCTTAAAATCTCTGGAAGGGTTGCCTCGGCCGTCTCTGGCCAAGTCCGGACGCTGGTAGTCCGTTACAGAAGCTCCTCTTATTCTTCTGGGGAAAATATGGACTCAGGATACCGGTGATTCAAAATGGAATGGTGGAGTGATGGAAGCAGGTAAAGCCGCCCATCACTTCATCACTCCATTACTCCAATATCGCATCATTCCATCATCCAGGATTTAAAATCCCCCAATGGACAAGACTAACGATTCCCGGGAGATCTACTGCCGCCGGCTGGGCCATCACCTGACCTTTGCCTATTGCCGTTCAGAAAGAGAAGGTCTCCCCTGTAAAAAAATTCTGGATTGTTGGTTCGATAAGATTCCGATTGGAGATTTTCTCCGGGCTAACTATTCCCCCGAAGAATTGGCTGATCTTGCCGAACCGGCCCCGGCTAAGGCGGCGACCCTGGTCGAACTGATCGAACGGGCTCAAAAGCGGATCCAGCCGGCTCCGGATCGGGATAATCGCTCGAAAGGGGAATGAGATTGCACTGATGAAATTAATGTCGGGAAATGAAGCGGTGGCTCGGGGGGCCTGGGAAGCCGGGGTCATTCTTGGTACCGGTTATCCGGGGACCCCTTCTTCGGAGATCTTAGAAGCCCTCTCCACTTACTCCGGCCTCCGGGCCCAGTGGTGTCCGAACGAGAAGGTGGCCCTGGAAGTCGGTTCCGGGGCGAGTTGGGCCGGCGGTCGGGTCTTGGTGACGATGAAACAGGTGGGGTTGAATGTGGCGGCCGACCCTCTTTTTACCCTGGCCTATACCGGGGTTCGGGGAGGATTGGTGATCGTGGTTGCCGACGATCCGGGTCTGCAGAGTTCCCAAAATGAACAGGACAGCCGCCACTATGGGCGGGCGGCTCGGATCCCGATCCTGGAGCCCTCCGACAGTGCGGAAGCCAGAGAGCTGACCCTGCTCGCTTTCCGGATCAGTGAACAGTTCCAGACCCCGGTTATCCTCCGTCTGGTTACCCGGATCTCCCATTCCCGGACCCTGGCCGAGACCGGTCGGCGGAAAAAGCCGGCAACTCGCCGGATCGTCCGTGATCCGGAACGTCAGGTGATGATCCCGAAGTACGCCGCTGCCCGCCGCCGGGTCCTTGAGGAGAAACTAAAGAAACTGGCCCTTTACGCTGAATCAGCTCCCTGCAATCGGGTTGAGCCGGGCCGATCGGGAGAGAAGATCATCACCTCGGGGGTTGCCTACCAGTACTGCCGGGAAGTCAACCCCGGGGCGTCTTATCTGAAATTAGGGATGGTCTATCCGCTTCCTCGAAAGCTTTTGAAGAAGTTCGCCCGGGCTAAGACCCCGCCTTTCCTGGTCGAGGAACTCGATCCTTTTCTGGCCACCGAGATCCGGGCGATGGGGATCGCGATCCGTTCGAAACGTCCCCAGTACGGTCTGGGCGAACTCAACCCCGACCGGGTAAAAAACCTGCTGGCCAACCGGGCCGAGAAAGCCGCCCCGCCGTCCTCGCTCCCCGGCCGGCCGCCGGTGATGTGCGCCGGCTGTCCCCATCGGGCGGTCTTCTGGGTCTTGAAGAAACTGAAGCTCTTTGTCACCGGGGATATCGGTTGTTATACTCTGGGAACCCTGCCTCCGCTTTCGGCTCTCGACACCTGCCTCTGTATGGGGGCCGGGCTGGGGCAGTCGGAGGGCTACCGGAGGGTTCTGGACGCTGCCGAGGGGCGCCAGGTGGTGGCGGTGATCGGGGATAGTACCTTTTTCCACTCCGGGATCACCGGCCTGATCGATATTGTCTATAACGGCAATGGGGGGGTGGTGATTATCCTGGATAACCGGACTACCGCGATGACCGGTCACCAGCCCCACCCGGCGACCGGGAAGACATTGATGGATGAAGCGGTCATCCCGCTCAGCCTGGAGGCGGTCTGCCGGGGGGTGGGGGTGAAGAGGCTGAAGGTCATCTCCGCTTACGACCTGGCGGCCCTGGAAGATTATTTAAAGGATTCCCTGGACCGGCCGGAGCCCTCGGTTTTGATCGCCCGGGCACCCTGCGTTTTGCTTAAGGGAGAGAAGAAGCAATCTCCCTATCGGGTGGACCCGGAGATCTGTGTTGCCTGCGGGATTTGCCTGAAATCCGGTTGCCCGGCCCTTGCCGCCGGAGACGATGGAAAGGTTTCGATTGATCCCAGTTCTTGTACCGGCTGTGGTATCTGCGCCACGATCTGTGTCCGCGGAGCTATTACAAAGAAATTAACCGCCGATTAAGCGGATCGGGCGGATTGACTCAAGTGCTCTGGGACCGGCGGGGAAAAGCCGCCTGTTAAAGACCTAACCGGCGATGATTCAGCCGGGTATTATCACAATGGGAAAAAACCCGTCCTCTCCGCTTGATCTGCGGTTGATGAGATTTTTCGAGAAAAGAGTCGCGAGAAACTGATGAGTAAAAAAACTACCAGCGTGATTGTTGTCGGTGTCGGTGGGCAGGGGACCCTGTTGGCGGCGGGGATTCTCTCCGAGGTCGCGGCCCGATCCGGACTCGCCGTTAAGAGCAGCGAGGTCCACGGGATGGCCCAGCGGGGGGGATCAGTTCTTTCCCAGGTCCGTTTCGGAGAGCGGGTTTACTCGCCTCTGACCCCGGCCGGGGAGGGGGATTTCCTGATTGCCCTCGAAGAATTGGAGGCGCTTCGCCACCGGAAGTCGATTCGGAATCAGGCGAGGATATTCCTTCAGCGACAACGGGTTCTCCCGGCCCCGGTCCTGGCCGGGGTCGCGGTGTATCCCTCCGGAATAGAGGAGACTCTGATTGGAGAGGGATACCGGGTGGCCGGGGTCGCCGGAGACGAGCTGGTTTCTTCTCTGGGCACCTCCCGGCCGGCCAATATCTATCTGCTGGGGATGCTTTCCCTCGGTCTGGATTTTGAACTCTCCGCCTGGAAGTGGGTCATTTACCGGTTCATCAAAGACTCGCTTCGGGACCTCAACTGGAAGGCTTTCCGACTGGGGAGAGCGGCCGGAGAAGAGTTGAATATTCGGCAATGACCAAGAAAGGGAATCAAGAATGATCTGGAATCAGGAGATCGAATGTATGGAGCCCCGGAAGCTGGAAGTACTCCAGCTGGAGCGCTTACGTCGGCTGGTCGATTATCTCCGGGAGAGGTCGGAATTTTCCCGGGAGCAATTTGCCGCCGCCGGTTTTACCGCCGATTCGCTCAAGAGTCTGGCTGACCTGAAGCGGCTTCCCTTTACCCGGAAGACCGACTTAAGAGACAGTTATCCGTTCGGAATGTTCTGTGTTGACTTAAAGGAAGTGAAGGAAATTCACGCTTCCAGTGGGACCACCGGCAACCCGACTGTGGTCGCCTATACCCATAACGATATCCAGCTCTGGTCGGAAGTGATGGCCCGGTCCCTGGCCATCGCCGGGGTCACCCCTGATGACATCGTCCAGAATGCCTACGGTTATGGGCTTTTTACCGGAGGTCTGGGGGTCCATTATGGAGCTCTGGAATTGGGAGCGGCCACGGTCCCGATGTCTTCCGGGGGGACCAAACGTCAGCTGAAGCTGATGCGCGACTTTAAGACCACCGTTTTGACCTGTACCCCCAGCTATGCCCTTTATATGGCCGAAGAGGCAAGAGATATGGGGTTTGATCCTCTGCGGTCCGCGATCCGCATCGGGGTTCTGGGGGCGGAACCCTGGACGGCGGGACTGCGCAGAGAGATCGAGGCAGCCTGGGATATGACCGCTCTCGATATCTACGGCCTTTCTGAGATCATCGGGCCCGGGGTCGCCCAGGAATGTCCGGAGAAAAACGGTTTGCATATCTTCAGCGATGTCTTTTTTCCTGAAGTGATCGATCCCCTGACCGGAGAGGATTGCCCGGAAGGCAAGGACGGTGAATTGGTGATCACCACCCTGACCAAGGAGGCGATTCCGCTCTTGCGTTACCGGACCGGAGATATCGTCTCGATCAACTACCAGCCCTGCGCCTGCGGCCGGACCCTGCCCCGGATCAGCAAGGTCAAGGGCCGGACCGATGATATGCTGATCATCCGGGGGATCAACGTCTTTCCCTCTCAGATCGAGGCGGTCCTCCTTGAAGTTGATGGCGCTCAGCCCCATTATCAGCTGGTGGTGGATAGGATCAGGGGTCTGGATACCCTGGAAGTCCAGGTCGAAGTGGATGAGAATATTTTTTCCGATGAGATCCGCCGGCTCCAGAGTCTGCGGCGGAAGATCAAAAAAGAGATCGAGTGCGTACTGTCCCTGGCGGTGGAGGTCAAGCTGGTGGAGCCGAAGACGATCGAGCGCTCGATGGGCAAGTCCCGGCGGGTGATCGACTGTCGCCGGGATTGACATCTAAATATATTTACCCTGGAGACAGAGAGACCCCAGAGAGGTAAAACAACAGGAATAACATTTCGGGGTTCTCGGTGCTTCTGTGGTAGAAATTGTTGATTAAGGGGTGTGATTTATGCGGGTAAAACAGATATCGGTATTTCTGGAGAACAAGGCCGGTCGTCTCTGGGAGTTGACGGAGACCCTGAAAGAAAAGGGCCGGAACATCCGGGCTCTCTCGCTGGCCGATACCAGCGACTTTGGAATCCTGCGGCTGATCGTTAATCGACCCGATGAGGCCTTCACCGCCCTCAAGGAGAAGGGCTTCGCCGTTGCTGTGACCGAAGTCCTGGCCATCGAAGTCTCTGACCGACCCGGCGGCCTCTCCGATGTCCTCAAGGTTTTATGCCGGGAAGGGGTCAATGTGGAGTATATGTACGCCTTTGTCGAGAAGAAGGCGGGCAACGCGGCGGTGGTCATCCGGGTTGAGGATATAGAACGGGCTGCTACCGCCCTTTCCGCTGCCGGGGTGCCTATTTTGAAGGCGGAGCAGGTCTATAACCTATAGGAAAACGAAGTGATGGAGTGATGGGACAGTGTCCAGTGCTCCATATTCATCTACCATTATAATTGTCGCCAACCAAATTAAACCTATGACAATCTCCAAGCCAATGAATTACTGGGACCGGAAGAGTGAGACGATTGGACGGAACGAACTGGCCGCCCTCCAGCTGCAGAGACTGAAGAATACGGTGGCTCGAGCCTTGAACTCGGAGTACTACGGCAAGATCTGGGGCGAGCTAAATCTGGGGCCGGACTCCATCCGTTCCCTTGACGATCTGCGGCGCTTTCCATTTACCGCCAAGGAAGATTTGAGGCGGGCCTATCCCCGGGCGTTGCTGGCGATGGATCGGGGCGAGGTGGTGCGGATGCACGCTTCTTCCGGGACGACCGGCCAATCGACTGTGATCTATCATACCGCCGGCGATCTCGACCGCTGGACCGATATGGTCGCCCGCGGCCTGGTGATGGCCGGGGGGACCCGGGAAGATGTTTTTCAGAATATGATGAGTTACGGTCTCTTTACCGGGGGGTTGGGTCTTCACTATGGCGCGGAGAGAGTCGGGATGATGGTGATCCCGATGGGAGGCGGAAATACCCAACGGCAGATCCAGTTTTTACGGGATTTCGGTACTACTTTTATCCATATTACCCCCAGTTACGCCTTGCACGTCAGCGAGGCGATCCAAGACCTGGGTTATTCACCCGCAGATTTCCAGCTCCGGACCCTGATCTTTGGTGCCGAACCCTACTCGGAGGCGACCCGGGATAAATTGGAACGGAGCTTTCAGGTCCAGGCCCTGAACTGTTACGGACTGAGCGAGATGAACGGGCCGGGGGTAGCTTTCGAATGTGGTATGAGCGAGGGGATGCACGTCTGGGAGGATAATTATATTGTCGAAGTTATCGACCCGGTCAGCGGCGATTCGCTGCCTCCGGGAGAGGAGGGGGAGGTAGTCTTTACCACCCTGACCCGAGAGGCGATGCCTCTGATCCGCTACCGTTCCCGCGACCTGGCCCGGTTCTACGAACGGACTGACTGTTGCTGTGGTCGGAACTTCAAGCGGTTATCGAGGATTGTCGGCCGGACTGACGATATGCTGATCGTCCGGGGGGTGAATGTATTTCCCAGTCAGATCGAGAACGAGCTGATGCGGATCCCCGAGGTGGGGTGCAATTACCGGATCGTCCTCGATCGGGTGGAGAACCTTGACCGGATGACGGTCCAGGTGGAGATTACCGGCCGGACCTTTGGGGGCGAGGTGGAGGAGCTGCGGCTGTTGAAGAAAAAAATTCAGCGTGCGCTCAGAGAAGAGATCCTGATCACCACTGAGATTGAACTCCTGGAGCCGGGAGCGCTCCCTCTCAGCCAGGGCAAGGCCAAGCGGGTGATCGACAACCGGGAGATGTAATCAAGCAGCTTTTATCCCATTGCGTCTGGTAAAAAAGTTCCGGATCAGCCGGAGTGAGAGCGGGATGGAATATTGGAGTACTGGGGTATCGGGTAACTTTTCCTCCCCCCATCACTCCATCACTCTGTTATCTCAACCTAAGTTGAGCGATTATTGCGGATGAAACGTGCTAAGATTTTGCCGGCCGACGGGTTGCGAAAACCGCAGCCATATCCAGGAGATATGGCGAGGATTTTCAATATCCGTTCGGACGCAAAAGATTGGTGCAGTTCGCCGCATAGAATCGCTCAATTTAGGTTCAATGCTTCACCTCTCCGGCCGGATCGGATCGCAATTTATTTTTCATCAACTAACCTCTATCCATTCATAATGTCCCGATTAAACAATTAATCGATTTGAGGAGAAAGAAAATGCCCCATCATATCGCCGTATTTTCGGAGAACAAGCCGGGAAAGCTGGAAGGGATGACTAACCTTCTGGCGGAGCAGGGGATAAATATCCGGGCGATCACCATTGCCGATAGTGGGGATTTCGGGGTGATCAAACTGCTGGTCGATGACCCGAAAAAGGCTGTTTCCATCCTGACCGACCAGGGGATGGTGGCGGTTCTCAAGTCAGTGGTGGCGGCTCGGATTACCGACCAGCCCGGAGGCTTGCTCACGATTGCCCGGACTCTGAACCGGCATAAGATAAACGTTGATGATGCCTACGGTTTCGTGCTCCAGTCCGGTCAAACCGGGGTCTTCGTAATCCAGGTCGCCAAACCCGAGGAGGCGTCCCGCCTGCTTCGGGAAGCGGGGATTGAACTTCTCGAAGAAAATGATCTCTATTACCTCTGATCCGTTCTCTGAAGATTGTATGTTAATATTTATTCAGTAACGTCTGTATTCTCTATCGATACCCCTTTTGCTTAAGTAGCGTCTGAACGGAAACCCCGGAAACCAGGACATTGCGAGGAGGGGCGACGAAGCAATCTGTTTCTTTTGTGATGAGATTGCTTTATCACTTCGTTCCTCGCGATGACAAGTTCTATATAATTTGAGGTTCTTGTTCAGGCACTAATTACGCGGACAGGGTGTCCAGCCCGGGAGTTATTTGTTGACTGGTATTTTAAATCCGCTCTCCCGCCAGGCAGAAACGGGAGACAAAATCGGCGTCCGGATCGGGGTGGTTATTTACAGCAAATGCCGGGGCCAGGAGGTTGAGTGATGGGCCGAAGAATCTTTCTGGAGATGATCGCGCTGTTGCTGGTGGTGTCCACGTTGCAGGCGGGTATCCTGGATGATGCGATTAAGTCGGACTTGTTCCAGGTCGGGGGGGATATCCGGATCCGAGAAGCTGGATTTAATAATATCATCACCTGGGACTCCGAGAATAAATCCGACCAGCAGCATTTCTGGCGGATGCGCTCCCGGCTCTATTTTCAGCTGGCCCCGATCGAGCAGATTACAGCTTATACCCGCCTGACCAACGAGTGGCGTTACTACGCCAAACCGAAAAACCGCGTCCATCCCCTCCGAGACGAGGTGATTCTCGACAATGCCTACCTGAGCTTTCAAGGTTTTGCGGATATCCCTCTCTCTTTGCGGGTTGGGCGCCAGGATCTGATGTATGGGGAAGGGTTTTTGATCCTCGACGGGACCCCTCTCGACGGCTCCCGAACCTCCTGCTCCGATGCTGTCAAACTGACCCTTGATCTCGATCAGACTCAGATCGATTTTCTCGCCATCTGGAATACCGGCAGACAGTGGTTCTCGGTCAATAAGAATAGCGAACCGCTCTCCGCCAGCGGTCCGCCGGGGAGACTTGACAGCCAGACCGTTGGCCTCTTCGGAGCGTACCTGACTGATACCGGTCTGATCGAGAGGCAGAAAATTGAGGCCTACTACCTCCTGAAGCGGGGGTTGGTCAACGACTATGCTCCGGAAAAATGGCCCGATCATACTATCAACATCCTCGGCGGCCGACTTTCGGGATTGCTGACCGATCGGATCTCCTACGGGGCCGAGGCTACGCTCCAGGTCGGGGATTACGGCGATCATTCAATGACCGCTTTCGGCGGTTATGGGCGGGGAACCTATACTTTGACCGATCTCGATTGTCGGCCGGCCTTCTCCCTGGAGTATGTTTATCTCTCCGGAGACGATCCTGACGAGCGAAAATACGGCGGCTGGGATCCGGTCCTGGCCCGCTGGCCGAAGTGGAGTGAACTCTATGTCTATTCTCAGGTTCCGGAAAAGGACGTCGCCTACTGGACCAACACCCAGATCTATCGGGCCAAGTTATCCCTGGCGCCGATCGAGCGGCTGACGGTTGATCTGGTTTACCAGTACCTGCGGGCCAATGAGGCCGGCCCGGGAACCCCCGCCTTCGGGACTGGAAAGGATCGGGGCCAGAACCCCCAGTTCGTCCTTAGATACGATTTCAATGACTGGCTCTTTGGTCATCTCCTTGGTGAGTACTTTATCCCGGGAAACTTTTACTCCGGAGATGATAATAGTTTCTTTGCTCGCTGGCAGATACTGGCCCGGTTTTAAGGCAACAACTGATGGGGGGGATAATGGAGTGATGCCGGCGGGTTTTTCTCCGAGCCGGATTCATTCAGCCGGCAGACAGATTCTACTGTAGGGTATCATTACCGATCTTGTATCGATCGGAAATATTTCGGGCATATTTCCCGCTGGCGATTCCCTGATTATCTGTTATTATAGAAAAAATATATCAATCAGGATAATTCGCTATGGATAAGAAAAAACGAGCATTGGTTACTGGTGGGGCCGGATTTCTCGGTTCCCATCTCTGCGGCCATCTGCTGGAGTCTGGCTTCCGGGTTGTCTGTATGGACAATCTGATCACCGGCTCGGTGGGGAATATTGAGACTTTCGCCGGTAATGACAATTTCAAGTTTATCAAGCAGGATGTCACCGAGTACCTCTTCCTCCCCGGACCGATTGATTTCATCTTTCACTTTGCCTCACCGGCCAGTCCCATCGATTACCTGGAACTGCCGATCCAGACCCTCAAGGTCGGTTCGCTGGGGACGCATAAGGCTCTGGGTCTGGCCAAGGCCAAAGGAGCGACTTTCCTCCTCGCCTCGACCTCCGAGGTGTACGGCGATCCTCTGGTCCACCCCCAGAAGGAAGACTACTGGGGCAACGTGAACCCGATCGGGCCTCGGGGAGTTTACGACGAGGCGAAACGGTTCGCCGAAGCCCTGACGATGGCCTATCACCGCTACCACGGGGTTGAGACCCGGATCGTCAGGATCTTCAATACCTTCGGTCCCCGGATGCGGGCGCGGGATGGGCGGGTGGTGCCGGCTTTTATCGGCCAGGCGCTCGGCGGCCATCCCCTGACCGTCTTCGGTGACGGTTCCCAGACTCGGAGTTTCTGTTTTGTCCGGGATCTGATCGAGGGTATCTACAGACTGGCTCTCTCCAAAGAGACTGATCCGGTGAATATCGGCAACCCCCGGGAGATGACGGTTCTGAAATTCGCGGAGCTGATAATTAAGCTTACCGGGAGTCCCAGTCCGATCGAACATCGTGAACTTCCGGTGGACGATCCCAAGATCCGTCAACCCGACATTAATAAAGCCCGGGAAATTTTGGGCTGGGAACCTCGGGTGGAGCTGGAAGCCGGCCTGAAGGAGACCATAGAATATTTCCGGGGATTGGAAGAGGCAAGATAGAGTCGCCGTCCCCGTCCCCCGCGGCCGCCGTGCACTTCTTGAGCGCCGGTATCGCTAATTTTCCTATAGAACTGAGGCCGGACCGCTGGCCGACTATTGAACTTCCCGAATCGCGATCAGCAATTCCTTGCTGACTGCAGGAGAAAACACCAATGAACAAAATCTTTCCACAGCTGCTTATTCTTCTCTTCCTTCTCCCCGGCCTGGCGCTGGTGCCGGCTTCCGGTCGAGGGGAGACGGAACGCATCTCCCCGGCGGAGATCATCGATGAAGAGATGCTGCAGAGCGTTTATGAAAACCTTGATCTCTTCACCCTGGTCCTGGAGATTGTCAATGAGAAGTACGTCGATCAGGTTGACCGGCATAAGTTGATCGAGGGGGCACTGCAGGGGATGTTAAGTTCGCTCGACGACTACAGCCAGTTTATGGAGCAGGAGACTTATAGGGAGATGCAGGTGGAGACTAAGGGTGAGTTCGGGGGGTTGGGGATTGAGATTACCCTCCGCGATGGTGTGCTGACTGTGATCAGCCCGATCGAAGATACCCCGGCGATCCGGGCTGGTATCCACCCCGGCGACCGGATTGTCAAGATCGGAGGCGAGACGACCAAGAATATCAATCTCTTTGAGGCGGTGAAGAAACTCCGGGGGAAACCCGGTACGCCGGTAGAGATCACCATAATGCGGGTTGGGGAAGCGAAGTTGCTGGACTTTACCATTGTTCGGGCGGTGATTAAGATTGAGAGCGTTAAGGAGGTCCGTCTCCTTACCGACCGGATCGGTTATATCCGGATTACCCAGTTCCAGGAGAAGACCTCGGCTGATCTCAACCGGGCACTAAAGGAATTGGATGAAGAGGGGATGGAGGCGCTGGTGCTTGACCTGCGCTGGAACCCGGGCGGCTTGCTGACTTCGGCGATTGCGGTGGCCGATCTTTTCCTGAAAAAAGGCCAGTTGATCGTAGAGACCCGGGGTCGGGACGATCAGGTTGAGATGTCGGCGCGGGCGGCCGGCCGGGCACCCTATACTGATATTCCCCTGGCGATCCTGATCAATGAGGGCTCGGCCAGCGGTTCGGAGATTGTCGCCGGGGCACTCAGGGACAACTATCGGGCGGTGCTGATCGGAGCCAATACCTTCGGGAAGGGCTCGGTCCAGAGCGTGCTTCCCCTCCAGGATAACAAGGTGGGAATCCGGTTGACCACCGGCCGGTACTATACCGCCTCCCACCGGGCGATTCAGGACAACGGGATCGAGCCGGACGTGGCGGTCGAGATGACTATGGAAGAGAAGAAGGAATTTTTCCTCCGGCGGTACCGGGAACTGGACGAACTCGAGGAGAATGCCCTGGAAGGCGATGATCTTCTTCTCGAAGATGATTCCGACGCATCCTCACTGGATGAAGATGATCCTCCCGTGGAAGAACCTCTCGATCCCCAGCTCAGGACCGCGGTTGATATCTTGAAAGGGATTCTTATTCAGCAGCTTTTTGACCAGGAAGCTGGAGTGGAGAGTTGAGGCGGGTCTCTCGGCTGCAGAGATCTGTCGCGGTTTTAGCGGTTCTCTGTCTGCTCTCGGGTTTTTTCTCTGCTTGTGCTCGCGGGCCCGAAGTAATCTCCCCCCCTCCTTTGGATCTCCCTCCGGAGGCGAAGGCAATCCCCTCCCTGGACGTTATCGATGAAATCCTGGCTGTGATCCTGAACGACCTGGTCCCGGACCGGGAGCTGTGGCCTTCCAGGGAGGAAGTCCATCCCCGTCCGGAAGACTTCCGGCTGTTGACTCGACAGGTCCCACTCTCGTCTCTGGCCTATTTTCCTCGTCTGGCTCCCGTTCTGACCGCCAAGCTCGAGGAGGCGGGATACCGGGAGATCAAGGTTACCCGGTATCCAGTTTTGCGAGGCGAGAACTGGGAGGTCGAAGCAGCGGTTGACGATGCTTTATCCTATCGGGTCCTCCTGACCGCCGAAGTGGCCGGGCTGGTGGCGATTATCATCGATGATTGTGGAAACTCACTGCGCAATCGAGATCTCCTCTTCGGTCTTGACTATCCTCTCACCCTGGCGGTACTCCCCCGTCTGCGCCATACCGGGACCGTTGACCGCCTGGCCGCTGAACACGGATTAGAGGTCATCCTCCATTGCCCGATGACCGGGCTCAATGCGGACCTCGATCCTGGCCCGGGCGCTCTCTGTTGTGGGATGACGGCCGCTGAACTGGCTCGGGAATTTGCCGATAATATCCGGGGGTTACCCCACGCGGTTGGAGTCAATAACCATATGGGGTCGGCCTTTACTACCGACCCGGAGGCGATGGGGATACTGATGGCGGAACTGAAATCGCGGGATCTCTTCTTTATCGACAGTCTGACCACCTCGGGGACGGCGACCGGCGCGGCGGCGGCCGCGGTCGGGGTGAGGTATCTCTCCCGGGACGTGTTTCTCGATCACGAGAAAAGCGAGAAGTTTATCCTCACTCAGCTGGAGGCCCTGAAGAAGAAGGCGCTTGTGCGGGGCTCGGCGATCGCTATCGGTCACGATCGCCCCCTTACCCTCGAGATATTGACCCGGGAACTTCCCTCTCTGGCCGCTGCCAAACTCAGGTTGGTCCCGGTCTCCGACCTGGTTAAGAAATCAGGCAACAATTGATTCCGGCGTAATACTTCAGCTCGACAAAAGTCTCTACTGTTTTATCCGCCTGCAATCTCCCGGTTGAGATTTCGCGCAATGGCAATCAGTGTAATGCTGACAGCAATGTTTTTAGATAAAGTGTTATGATTGCGGTAATAAATCTGTTTTGAGAAATCTTCCAGATGAGGGGAAGGACCAAGCCGACTGGAGAATACGGATATTACCCTGACAGTTAAAGTTTTATCCGAAGAGGCTTGGTTGACGGGGATACTTTATCGAGGGATGCCGGGGGCTGTCAATGAACTCGCGTTGGCCGGGGGTAATTCCCGGGAAACGGCGCAAATAGCCGACAGGATCGGGGGAGGTGCTTGCGGTTCAATGGCTGCCTCCCCAGTGGCCGGGGCCTTTAACCCCGACCACTGGGCTATGGAGCAACGAAGCGAGAAATTGTCTTAGTGTTTCAGGCGGAGAAAGATCGCCTTTTGCCGGGGATCAGATCCGGCCTGCCGGGAGGTGACTTCAAAGATATCCAGCGCCCGGACCAGGGAACTGAGCTTGGCGAAGCCGTAGTTCCGGGAGTCGAAGGAGGGGGACTGATTGGTTACTTTTGATCCCATCGTTCCCAACCGGGCCCAGCCATCGTCGTCGGCCACCGCCTCGACGGCATCGCTTAACAGGGTGATCAGTTTGGTGTTCTTGTTTAAAGGGATCTCTTCCTTGCGGGTTCGGCTGCCGTTCGTGGCCCGGCCGGATCTTCGGGGGGCGGGTTTTGTCCCCCGGAGAATCTCGGTGTAAATAAACTTGTCGCAGGCGCTGACGAAGGAATCCGGAGTCTTCTTCTCCCCGAAGCCATAAACGATCACCCCCTCCTCCCGGATGCGGGAGGCGAGCCGGGTGAAGTCGCTGTCGCTGGAGACAATGCAGAAACCATCGAAACGCTTGGTATAGAGCAGATCCATCGCGTCAATGATCATCGCGCTGTCAGTGGCGTTTTTCCCTATGGTATGGCGAAACTGCTGGATCGGGTGGATGGCAAAGCCGGCCAGGACCTTCTTCCAGCCGCTTAAGCTGGTCGAGGTCCAGTCCCCGTAAATCCGCCTTACTGTCGCCACACCGTACTTGGAAATCTCGGATAGGAGCGGTTCGATGATTGCGTGGGAGGCGTTGTCGGCGTCGATCAGAACCGCCAGGCGATTCTGCTGCCAGTTTTTTAATTCCATTGGATTCTATCTCCTTCTACATTAAACAAATTGGTAACACTTCAGCTCTATAAAAATCTTTACTGTTTTATCCGCCTGCAATCTCCAGGTTGAGATTGCTTATCCGTCTTCCGTCTGGAGCCGGATAAATAAGCCGGATCGCAACGACAATCAATAACGTTTTTAAAAGGCTAAAGTGTTACATAAATTATAGTGTTGTGATCTGGTTTTAAGATCCGTTCTTGCCAGGACATCCGTTGGATTATAAACCGGGGTTCTTATCCCGGGGTAGCTCCAGCAGAGCGAGAATTTCCTCCGGTCGGTCGATGATCACCTCGGCCCCGCTGTTTTTTAGCTCCATAACCGGGCGGAAACCCCAGCTTGCCCCCACCGGAAAATTCCCCGCTCTCTTGGCGGTCTCCATATCCACCGCGGTATCTCCGAGAAAGATGATCTCCTCGGGCGGGAGGCCAAAGATCCGACCGAGTTTTACCGCCACCTCAGGGTCGGGCTTGAGCGGTACCCCCGCCCGCTGGCCGAAGACCGCGGTGAAGGGATGCTCGGGGAAATACGCCTCTACAGAAAGTCGGGTGAGTTCCTGGGGTTTGTTGGAAAAAACAGCCGAGGGGATATCGCGGTCTTTCAGGAACTGGAGCATTGCTTCTATCCCCGGATAGGGTCGGGTCTTGATATTCCAGCCTGCTCGATATTCGGTCTGGAATCCGGTGACCAGCTCGGCGGTCTTCTCCGGGGAGCGCTCCTCCTCCGGGAGGGCTCTTTCGGCCAGTTCCTTTGCCCCTCGCCCGACAAAGTACCGGTAGGAATCGAGTGGGTGGGTGGGAAGCCCGTTAGCGGTAAAGACCCGGTTGAGGGCGTCGGCGATATCCTCCAGGGAGTCGAGGAGCGTCCCGTCGAGGTCGAAGATAACTGCTCGCCGGGCCTTCATCCGATATCCAGGGAGCCGACGTAATCGGCCAGTTCCTTCCGCCGCTGATCGACCAGCTTCTCCTGCCGGGAGATTTCAGTCTGGAGATTTTCGATCCGGGTCTCCAGTTCCAGCAGCTTCTTCTCAAAACGGTTGTAAGCCGGGGAGCCGGTCGCCACCGCTTCCATATTCTTCCGAGTATGGTCCTGGTCCCCCCGCACCTGATCTGTCTGCCGTTCCAGATTTTTCCGCTCCCGCTCCGCTTGCATCAGGAGATTCTTCTTCCGCGCCGCTTCGGCCAGAGAGACGCGGATCTTCTTTGGGATCTCCCCATTTTCTGAGTAACGGATGAGCTCACCGAGGTCGAGAGGGAGCAACGCCAGGGTCTGACGGACCACCTCCTCCTCTCGGACCGTGAAAGAGGTATCTGTCGCGCCCGTTGCCGCCACCCGGAATCGGTAGCGATCCTCGGTCTCTTCCAGTGTCCGCGCCGGTTCGATCAGTTGCCGGTTCTTCCTCCGGGGGTGCTCGATGATCAGGTTTCGTTCTTGGTCGGAAGAGTTCTTCACCCGGTAGGTCTGGTGATGGCGGGTCTTCCGGGCAATCTCCAGGTTTCCCCGGCTGATCTTCGCGGTATCGATGGTCCGGGAATACTCCTGAGAGGAGTCCACGGTCAGCTTAAGGTCGATCGCGTAGCTCAAGAACCTCTCCGCTCCCGGAGAGAGGTTGCCGATCTGTCCGTCACCCCCGTAGGAATCCTGGTCATAGACGGTTACCGGGCCGGCCGGGATAGTGGTGCCGGTATCGTTCTTTAAAAAGACTCCGTTCAGCGGGTGGCGGGCGAGGACGGCGGCGTTGTAAATCGAGACTTTTTCGGCCGTGATCGGTCCATTGATGATCGGGAGCAGCGCTGACTCCCCTCGGGCGAGGCTGACCGGTCTTTCTACCCGGTAGGAGAAGAGTTCTCCCACTTCCGACCCCACCGCCCCGGCCGGGAGACTGTCCATAAGGTCAAGCATTGGCGCTGGAGCTTCCATCTCGGCCATAACCATACTGTCATCGCTAAACGCTCTCGATCTCAGGGCGCTCTTCATCAGCATCGGCGCTCCCGAGACGGGGCGGGGTGCCGAGGTGATCCCCTCCTCGTAGTGCTGGGGGGTTAGCGAGGAGTAGAGTTCCGGCTCCACCACCGGCCTGGAGAGGTAGAGCGGGGTGTAGAGATCCTGAATGAAAGAGATCGGACGTCCGGAGATCAGGGACAGCTCCACTTCCTCCCAGTCGGCGTCGCCGGTATTTTCGACGATCGCCCAGCCCTGGAGGAGAGCGGTCTTCTCTTCTTGTTCATCAAAAACCAGCCGGAAACTCGCCTTCCAGATCGGGGTTTCAGCGATGTAGCCGACCCGTACCTCGCGTTGCCCCTTTCCCCGAAAATAGATCGAGAAGGGCTTGCGGTCGCGGTCGCGGTTCTCCGCCAGCAGAGCCAGGGCCCGGCCCAGTTCCGTGTTGAGTTTCTCATCGGCCAGGGTCAGGGTGGAGATCGTCTCCATCGGCACGGTCCGGATCCCCTCCGGGGTGAGCAGCGAGAGATACTCTTTCTCGATCAGCGTCCGGGTGGGGACAACCTGTTCGCTCCGGGTCTCCACGGTCAGGATCTTCCCCTCCAGTCGCTCCGGGGTCTCAATTATGATCTCAGTCCCCCGGAGTCGTCCCAAAAGTTCCCCCGGGGACGGATCGTCAGAGATATCGACCCCGAAGTTCTTCAGCGCCCGCTCCAGCGGTTCCCGCGAGGGATAGCCGGCAGTGGCGATCTCCCCCCCACCGGAGTCAAGCACGACCAGGGATTTCAGGATATCGTTCATCTGGTCAGCCGAGAACCGCAGCCGGACCTCGGCGTCTCCGCGGACTGTTCCGCCGTGTTCGAAGTACCCGACTCCGGAGATGAAATAGACCACCCGGTTCACCGGCAGTTCCGTCGCCGGGTCGCCAAACAGCGGTCCCGCTCCCAGCATCAGCAGCATCAGACCGATTAAGGTTATTTTCATATCTCTTCTCCAATTCTCCATTTGTCTGTGGAAAAAATAGCTAAATTATCAGATTAAAGTATAGTATACCCCCTTTGCCAACGATGGCAAAGAAGAACATATACGCTATCAATCGCTATCGGGATCGCCATCGGGATTATATTCAGGGAGAGTGGTTATTATGTTAATTTTAGGAATTGAGACCAGCTGCGATGAGACCTCGGTCGCCCTGGTTAAGGACGGGAAGAAGATCCTGGTCAACCTGGTCTCCACCCAGGTCGATCTCCACCGGCAGTTCGGCGGGGTGGTCCCGGAAGTGGCCAGCCGGGCCCACCTGCGGGTCCTGGCCCCGCTGGTGCTGGAAGCCCTCGAGAGAACGGGGGCGGAAAAGGAATCGGTCTCCGCGATCGCCTATACCATCGGTCCCGGGCTGATCGGTTCGCTTCTGGTCGGCGTCTCCCTGGCCAAGGCCCTCGCCTACAGCTGGTCGGTGCCGGCGATCGGGGTTAACCATTTGAAAGGCCACCTCTATGGTCCAATCCTGGACGGAGCCGAGTACGAATTTCCCCTGGTCGGGCTGATTGTCTCCGGTGGCCATACCCTGTTGGTCTCCGCCCGTTCCTGGGACGAGGCCGAGATCGTCGGCGGGACTCGGGACGACGCCGCCGGGGAGGCCTTCGACAAGGTCGCCGCTTTGCTCGGCCTCGGATTCCCCGGCGGGCCGGCGGTCGACCGAGCCGCCCGCGAGGGCGACCCCAAGCGATTCGACCTTCCCCGGGGGATGCTCCACAGCGGCGACTACGATTTCAGCTTCTCCGGGGTCAAGACCGCCGTCCGCTACCTGGTCGAGCGGCTGAAGGCCGCGGGAGAAGAGATCCCGGCCGCCGATATCGCCGCCGGCTTCCAGCGGGCGGCGGTCGATGTCCTGGTCGCCAAGCTCTCCGCCGTGGTGGCCGCCGTCAAGCCGCGGACCGTGGTCATCGGGGGGGGAGTGGCCGGCAACAGCGAACTCCGCCGCCGGGTCTCGGAGGCGTCGGAACTCTCCTCCGCCCGGGTCCTGATCGCGCCCCTGGCGCTCTGTTCCGACAACGCCGCGATGATCGCCGGCCAGGCCGGTCTCCGGCTGAAGAGGGGAGGGGAGATCACCACCGGCCTCGACGCCGACGCCGACCCCAACCTCCCCTGGACCCCCGGCCTCCTCTAATCGCCGGAATCAAGCGGAGTCGTATAATTGTTGTTGCGCGTAGGGGCACGGAATGCCGTGCCCCTACCCCGGATACCTGGCGTTACCGGATCGGCCGCTTCCGGATATTCTATCTTGTCTCGCGAGAAGAGCGGGTCGTCGCCTTGCTCTCGCTCGACGACCGCAAATATGCCTACCGATAATAGGGGGCTTTTCGCATCCCTTCCCCCGCCCCCAGTTCCCGGGTCTGAGATTGTCGGGATAATCTAAAATGGCAAAAATGGAAAAAATTCTTGCCGCCCGGGGGAGGACGGGCTATAGCGGGTCAGTCTTTAACTGGGGGAGAATATGTCAAGCATAAAAATTCTCGCTCTCTTAGTAATAGTACATCAAGTAATTACCACCCGGGTGGGGTTTTCCCATCCGGGTTTTTTATTGTCCGTCAATCTTCACGCCTATGCGGGAGGTAGCGTCTTATGAAAACCATAAACTCCCTGGTCCCGGTCCTGGCCCTGCTTCTTGGTTTTGCCTGTCTCCCCGGGACTGTCCGGGCCCAGGGGTATATCGACATCAACCGGGCCTCGACGGCGGAACTGCAACTGCCAGGCGTACTATGACGGCCAGTGGCACAGCTTCACCAAGCCGGTGGTCGGCGTCCGCCTGGTCACGCCCAACGGCGCCGAGGTCCTGGACCGCCTCCTCTACAACGACGGCGAGCCGGGCAACGCCAACAACCTGGAGACGGACGGGGCGGCGGTTGACGGGTTCTACCCGGACGTCCATTTCGGCTACAGCATCAGCCGGGTGACAACGGGCTATGACAGCAATTATTTGGTAACGTTCAAAAGTTGATGCCTACTTGAAAAAAAGGTGTCCGCTCCTTTATATTGCTTCCTGACGGAAGCAATAGATCGGGGGATCAAAAAAGGAGCGGACAAGGATATGAAAGTACAAATTGACCTTGGTTTCAAGTGGGAAATTGAAAAACTTACTTTTCTCCAGCGACTATAATGGAGCCGGCACCTCCAACTTCGGCTTTTTTCCGGCCGTTGAATGGGCAGTTAGGAGATATGATAAAATATACTATGGGACGTTAGGAAATCTCCCGGTGGCGGAAAAACGGACGTCGCACAAGAACGTCGGGATATTGGGTCCAGCGAGCGGCCACTGGTCGATGCGGAACCATACCCGGACCTATTTCAGGGGAACGAATGATATGCCGATCCCGATGCTTTTATTGCCGGGAATTGACAGTGACCATCGACACCATCCCGGAAACCAAGCCTCCACGGGCATTTCGGGGGCTGGCCGGAGACGCCGAACTGGTCCGGAAGAACGTTGACAATCCGGAAGCGCTTTTCACTTATCCCCTGAGATAGTGGAGGATAATGAATTTGTTTATTATCTCCGGCTTGCGGGATCCATTCGATAGCTGTAACAAGCCGTGATGCTCTTTCCTCTCCCCAAAATAGAATAGAGCAGAATTATACTGTCCGGCCGAGATAACGAACGAGGTCAGCGGGGCGGGGAAGAAGAGTCAGCTGGTCGAAGGCGTCCGCGGCGATGAGGAAGTTTTTTTTCAGGGTTTCGAGCAGTTTCTCCCAACCTTGGCCGTAAAGGAGGAGGCGGCCGGGGAGCTGGCCGCTCTTCATCAGGTCCCAGACGAACATCGCCTCGGTCACCGTCCCGATCCCCCCCTCGAGGGCGAGGAAGAGGTCGCAGTCGGCGATGAAGTAATCAAGTCTTTCGCCCAGGGTTTTGGCCTTCACGAAACCGGCGAGGTGGGGGTTGTGAGGATGGGTGAAGTGCTCCAGCCCGATCCCCCGGCAAATCCCTCCGGCCTCCCGGCAGCCGAGGCAGACCGCTTCCATCACCCCCCCGTAACCGCCGCAGAGAATCTCCCAGCCCGCCTCACCGATCAGTCCCCCGATCTCCCGGGCGGCCCGGTATTCATCACTCTCCGCCCCGGCCAGGGCGCTGCCGAAGACGGCGATCGTTTTTCCGGGGCGGTTTAGTTTTTTTATCTTCATAAGCTTCTGTTTCGTATCGTGACGATTAAACTACAGCTTTCTTAAGTGCGGTTATGATGTGGCACCCCTTTGCGGTGCGGGCATTGTTGCCGGATCGAAATAATCCCGGCGATACTCGCCGGGCTATGATGTATCACCCCTTCGGGGTGAATATTGTCATCCGCAAACGTTGGTTCTCTAAGGCCCGTCCTCCCGCCGCACCCCAACGGGGTGCCACATCAAATATCGTGGAATGAAAAAGTATGTTCGGATAGATTTTTAGCGAGAATAATCAAGGGGATGATCGAGGTCGCCGCCGGAATAAGTTACTCCTGAAAGAGGAGGGAGAGAATCTCTTCCGCCTCCTCTGCCGATCCGACCCGGTTGACGACGATCCCGCCGTCGCGGTGGAGGTGGACGGTGATCCCGCCGTGGATCAGGTAGAGTACCCCCAGGTTCTCGCTTAACATCGTCCGGTCAAAGTATCCCCGGGCCTGCTCGGCCAGTGGGGTTAGTTGGAGTGGTTCCGGGGCCTGCCCCTCGACGGTGAACTTTCCCACATCGGCGCAGGTGTCGTGGATCGAGAGGTTGAAGTCACTTATCTTCATAATCCGCCGGTCCTTTTCATCAGGTGGGGAGCAATGGCTTCCCGGATCTCCGCCGTTGTCCGGGCCGGATCCGGGGATTGGTAGATCGCCCGGCCGATGATCTCGAAGTCTCCTCCGGCGCCGATCGCCTCGCCGAACTTTCCCCCCTGGGTTCCGATTCCGCAACAGGCGATCATCATCTCTTCTCCGACGATCTGCCGGACCTTTCTCACTACCTCGGGCCGGTTGCCCGGGGCCTGGACCCCGGCGGCTCCCAGCATCCGGGCCAGCCCGGCGAACTCCTCCGTGAACCGTCCGGTGAAGTCGAGCCCGCCGGGGTTGGTCAGCTGGGTGACGACGAAGACCTTCATCTCCCCAGCGGCTTCGATTGCCGCCTGGATGGCGTCGATGCCGATAAACCCCTGGACCATCACCCCGTCGGCCCCCGCCTCCCGGCAGAGGTCGATGATCCGGTTGTTGGTGACCGGGACGTCGGCGATCTTGAAGTCAGCCAAAATCGGCCGTCCGTAAGTTTCCTTTACCCGGGTGATGATCTCCAACCCTTCTCTCAGGACCAGGGGGTAGTTGAACTTGATGACGTCGATTTCGGAGGCGACCCGATCGAGGAGATGCAAAGCGGTGCCCTGGTCGGGGAGATCAAGGGCGAGCATAATCCCGGTCTTTCTCTCCCAGCGGTTCACCGCGAATCCTCCCTGCCTTTGTCCTCTTTCTCTTCTTCTGGATTGGAGCTCACAGAGGGGAGCGAGGGCAGGTGGGAGGAGATCGTCTCCCGCATCCGATTCCACCATTTTCCCGGGCTGGTTTCCATCCGGGACCCGGGCTGTTCGGCAAAAATCCCGAATTGTCCCAACCGCCGGGTCCGGTTTTTCACCAGCTGGGCGGGGGAGAGGAGGCGCAGCTCGGCCAGTTCCCGGAGCAGAACTTCTTTGATCGCGGCCGCGGCCGCCTGGTGGTCCCGTTCCGCTCCGCCTTCCGGTTCCAGGATGATTCCGTCGATGATCCCAAAGCGGGTAAGATCGTCCGCGGTCAGTTTGAGCATCCCGGCAGCGGCCGGGGCCTGGTCGCTGTCCTTGAGCAGGATCGAGGCGCATCCTTCCGGGGAGATGACTGAATAGATCGCGTTTTCCAGCATATAGATCCGGTCACCGACTCCAATCCCCAGCGCGCCCCCGGATCCGCCCTCCCCGAAGACAATTGAGATTATCGGGACCTGGAGCGAGGAGAAGAGTTTCAAATTGGCGGCGATTGCCGCCGCGATCCCCCCCCGCTCGGAGGCGATCCCCGGATAAGCTCCCGGGGTATCGATCAGGGTGATCACCGGCCGGCCAAATTTTTCCGCCTGGATGGCCAGCCGGTGGGCTTTCCGGTAGCCTGCCGGGTGGGCCATCCCGTAGTTGTGATGGATATTCTCCTTCAGGTTCCGGCCTTTCTGGTGACCGAGAAAGGTGACCGGATCGCCGCTTAAGAGTCCGATCCCGCCGATCAGGGCCGGATCGTCGCCCCCGGTCCGGTCGCCGTGGAGTTCGAGGAAGGATTCCGTCATCGCTTCGATCAGATCGAGGGTGGTGGGGCGTTCGGTTTCCCGGGCCTTAAGGACCCGGGTCCAGGCTTGTCCGGCCGGGTCGTCCTGGCCGCTGATCTTCTCTCTCAGCTGTGAGATCTCCTCCCGGATATCAATCCGGTCCCGTTCGGCCAGAGCCAGAAGTTCTCCCAACTTTTGCTGAAGTTTCTTTTTTTTCATTGTTACAGGATCAATCCGTCTCTGGGCCCTCGCCCCGTCCCCTGATTATTGACAGGATAACAGGATCTCTGGGATGGTTATTCAATTGGATTTCATCTGCCTGAATAGCGGACACATTAGTTAGTGAAAAAATATAATCTTCAGTCGGCGCTGAATCGTATAATTCGGGCGATAATGCCTGATTGATTGAAAATATCATCTCTTCCTATACTGTCGATCCCGTTATTCCGTCTGCAAACAATCTGTTAATCCATCCGAGGTTTCTGGTGGGTCTGGATTAAGAAGGCCAGGGTGGAGCGGAGCTTGTCCCGGTCCACCACCCGGTCAACCAGGCCGTTTTTCAACAGGAACTCCGAACGTTGGAAGTTTACGGGGAGTTTCTCCTTGATCGTTCCCTCCAGCACTCGGGGGCCGGCAAAACCGAGCAGCGCCCCCGGTTCGGCGATGATGACGTCTCCGAGCATCGCGAAGGAGGCGCTCACTCCCCCCATTGTGGGGTCGGTGAGGACAATAAAAAGAGGTAGCCCGGCTTCCTCCAATTGCCCGGCGGCCCGGGCGGTCTTGGCCATCTGCATCAGGGAGAATATCCCCTCCTGCATCCGGGCTCCCCCGGAAGCGGTGAAGATGACCACCGGGAGTTGGAGTCGGACCCCGGCCAGGATGGCCCGGGTGATCTTCTCTCCGACTACCGACCCCATTGAGCCGCCCATAAACTGGAAGGCCATTACCGCCAGGGATAACTCCCAGCCCTCGATCGCCCCGATCCCGGTTACCACCGCCTCGGTGAGCTGGGTGATGTTCGTTATCCGGCAGATCTTCTCACTGTAGCCGGGGAAGTCGAGTGGGTTGAGGGTGGTCATTTCCCGGTCAGTCTCTCGGAAACTGTCGGGATCGACCAGGAAACGGATCCGCTCCTGGGGGCTGAGCCGGAAGTGGTGTGAACATTCGGGGCAGACAAAGAGGTTGTTTTCCAGTTCTCCTTCAGCGATCTGGCGGTGGCAGAAGGGGCACTGCTGTTTTTTCCGGGCCATAGTCCGCGCCTGGATGTGAAAAGGCGAGGCCTGGCGGCGGGTTCTCAGTCGCCGCAGGCGGGCGAAGAAAGATCCACTGTTGCGGCTCCGGCTCATTGTTTCTTCTCCTGGAACAGCCGGTCAAAGGTCGCGGTTCCAAAGTCTCCCCGGCCGAACACTTTCCCGGATACGATCTTTTTTTGCTGGTCGAGGTTGGTCGCCACCCCCTCGATCACCAGCTCGCCGAGCGCCCTCCGCATCCGGGCAATGCCTTCCGGTCGGTCCCGGCCGGAGACGATGATCTTGGCCAGCAGCGGATCGTAGTGGGGGGAGATCTTCGCTCCCGGGTAGAGATGGGTATCAACCCGGACCCCCAGGCCCCCGGGGGGGATGAACTGTTTTATCTCCCCCGGCCCGGTGGCGTTGATCCGGCACTCCAGGGCGTAGCCGTTTCCGGGATCGGTCCTGATGATTGGATCGAGGTGGTCTTCTCCGGCGACCAGGATCTGCTGGTGGACCAGGTCGGTTCCGGTCAGCATCTCGGTTACCGGGTGCTCGACTTGAAGTCGGGCGTTTACTTCCATAAAGAAGCATTTCCGGTCAGCGACTAAAAATTCTACGGTTCCCGCCCCGGAATAACCGATCTCCTGGAAGAGTGTTTTGGCCGCCAGGGTCATCTTTTCGCGGAGCCGGTCGCTGATCCCGGGGGAGGGGCTTTCCTCAATCAGTTTCTGGTGGTTGAACTGGACGGTGCAATCCCTCTCTCCCAGGGTGATGACCTCGCCTCCGGCCCGGGCGATCAGCTGGATTTCGACGTGCCGGGGATTCGTAAAATATTTCTCCAGGTAAACGGCCCGGTCGCCAAAGGCGGCCTCGGCTTCAGCGGAGGCCAGGGCGAGGAGAGTCGGCAGTTCATCTGCCTGGTAAACGATCCGCATCCCCTTGCCTCCGCCTCCGGAGACCGCCTTCACGATCACCGGATAGCCCAGAGCTTCGGCTGTCCGGGCAGCCCCCGCGGGGTCGGTGGGGCTGCATTTTTCGCCGGGGATCCCGGTGATTCCCAGGTCGGCGGCGGTCTGCTTGGCTCGGAATTTATCCCCCAGAAGCTCGATCACCTCCGGCGAGGGGCCGATCCAGATCAGTCCCGCCGACTGGACCATTCGGGCAAAGGCGGCATTTTCCGCCAGGAAGCCGACCCCGGGATGGAGCGCGTCACACTGGCAGTTCACCGCGGCGGAGACCAGATTTCCCGGGTTCAGGTAGCTCTTTCGGGCCGGGGCGGGGCCGACACAGATTGCCTGGTCAGCCAGACGGACGTGGCGTTCATCCCGATCAACTTCCGAATAAACCGCTACGGTAGAGATGCCCAGTTCACGGCAGGTCCGGATAATCCGGACGGCGATCTCGCCCCGGTTAGCGATCAGCAGTGTCTTGATCATCCCGGCGTACCTTGAAGAGAGGTGTCCCGTATTCGACCAGGGACCCGTTTTCGGCCATCACCTCGAGGACTTCACCGTCGAACTCCGCCTCCAGGGTGTTCATAACCTTCATCGCTTCCAGGATGCAGAGCGAATCGCCCCGCTGGAATCGGGTTGCTATTTCCACGAAGGGCGGGGCGTCGGTGGCCGGCGAGCGGTAGAAGACACCGACCATCGGGGAGGCGACGATCTCCTCTCCCGGCGCTTTGGCCGCCGGCGAAGCGGGAAGGGATGTCCCCGGGGTCGGAAGAGGGGAGGGGGGCGGGATTGGTTCCGCCGCCGGATCGCCTCCGGACGGTTCTTTCTTCATCACTGTCTTCCCGCCGGAATCCTCGACTCGCAACTCGCTCAGCCCGCTTTTCTCGAACCATTCCAGCAGGCGGTAAAGTTCATCTTTGTCCATCAGTCACCTTCTTTGATTAGATGGGGAAAATTCATTTCCCCCCCCCCGCCTCCCCCCTCTTTTTTGACAGGATAACGGAATTTACGGGATA
>CAYXKT010000008.1:0-38770 GCA_964465735.1 uncultured bacterium | reverse complement strand
GATATGGCGAGGATTTTCAATATCCGTTCGGACGCAAAAGATTGGTGCAGTTCGTCGCATAGAATCGCTCAATTTAGGTATTAAGTAACATTTTAGCCTTCTGAAACGTTGCTCTCAGCACCACCATTGAGTGTCATCGCGATCCGGCTTTAGACGGAAGACGGGGAAATAATTTTAATCTGGAGATTGCTTCGTCGTCTTCGGCTCCTCGGAATGACAATGGCAGGCTTAGAAGACAGTAGAAACTTTTATCGCGCTAAAGTGTGGCAATATTAATCATCGCCACCCCTCGAAAGGAAGTTTCCCTCCGAGGGGTGGTTTCTTCTTGGCGGCGGGAGAAATTCTGATATGATTATTGGTCATCAAGTTGGTTGCGAAACCGGTCAGGTTAAATCAAAGGGAATTTGAAATGACCATTCATAAGACCGCGGTGGTTGACCCGGCCGCCGAGATTGATTCGACGGTGGAGATTGGTCCCTACGCGATTATCGAGGGGAAGGTAAAGATTGCTGCCGGAACCCGGGTGATGGCTCACGCCTATATCACCTCCCACACTACGATTGGACCCGACAACGTTATCCATCCCTTCGCCGTCCTTGGTCACACCCCACAGGACCTCGGCTACCGGGGAGAGGAGTCTTATCTCCGGATCGGGCGGGGGAATATCTTCCGGGAAGGCTGTTCGGTCCACCGGGGTTCGACGGCGGGTTCGGCCACTTTAATCGGTGACCGAAACTTTCTGATGGGCTATTGCCATATCGGCCACGACTGTATAATCGGTAACGAGGTGATCATCGCCAACGGGGCCCTGCTGGCCGGGCACGTTCACGTTGAGGATAAATCCTTCATCTCCGGTAACGCTGTCGTTCATCAGTTCGTCGATATCGGGACGTTGACGATGATCGGGGGCGGGGCCAAGGTGACCAGTGGGGTCCCTCCTTATATGATGTTGGTTGAGCGGTCCTTTGTCGTTGGTCTAAACGTGGTCGGGATGCGCCGGGCCGGGTTTCCCCCCGACGAACGTCGGCGGATCAAGGAAACCTACAAAATTCTTTACCGCTCCGGGCACAATATCACGCAGGCGGTGAAAGAGATCGAGCAACAGGACTTAGGAGAAGGAGCGGCGGTGATCGTTGATTTCATCCGCCGTTCCCGGCGGGGGATCTGCCGCCACTCTCAGCTCAGAACCGTGGCAACCTAAAACCTAAATTGAGCGATTCTATGCGGCGAACTGCACCAATCTTTTGCGTCCGAACGGATATTGAAAATCCTCGCCATATCTCCTGGATATGGCTGCGGTTTTCGCAACCCGTCGGCCAGCAAAATCTTAGCACATTTCATCCGCAATAATCGCTCAACTCAGGTAAAAGTATATTTGAACCCGAAGGGGGGATCTTATGTACCGATTGGTCAGTCTTATCGGGATGGCGGTTCTGCTCCTGATTGCCTGTCTGCTCTCCAACAATAAGAAGCGGATCAATTTCCGGATCCTGATCCTGGGGATCTCTCTCCAGGTCTTCTTCGCCATCATCATCCTCCCCAACAGTCCCCTCAACCGGGCGATCAAGAGTTCCTTCGGGATCCAGAACGCTCCAGGGGAGGTCTTCTTCGCGGCGATGAACGACGCCGTGATCAAACTTTTAAGTTTCGCCGAGGACGGCTCCCGCTTCATCTTCGGCAACCTGGTCTCCAATCAGGTCCCGGTAATGATGCCGACCGGCCCCGAGGGGAGGCTTTCGGCGGCAGCGGGGGCGATAGCCCAGACCGGGGCCTATTTCGCCTTTAATGTCCTGCCGACGATCATCTTCTTCTCTTCCCTGATGGGCGTCCTCTATTATCTGGGACTTATGCAGCGGGTAGTCGCCTTATTCTCTAAAATAATGGAGAAGACCCTGGGGACCAGCGGGGCGGAGACTCTCTCCGCCTCGGCCAATATCTTTGTCGGCCAGACCGAGGCCCCGCTGGTGATCCGGCCCTACGTCAACGAGATGACGGTCTCCGAATTGATGGTGGTGATGGTCGGAGGCTTTGCCACCGTGGCCGGCGGTGTGATGGCGGCTTACGTGGGGATGCTGAAAGACTACTTCCCGGATATCGCCGGTCACCTGATCTCGGCGAGCATTATGTCGGCCCCGGCCGCGATCGTGATGGCCAAGCTGATGTATCCGGAGACCGAGGTGCCCAAGACCTTGGGCGGGGTGAAGATCAAGCTTCCCAGGACCAATGTCAATATCATTGACGCCGCCGCCTCCGGGGCGGGGACCGGCTTGACCCTGGCCCTCAACGTGGGGGCGATGCTCCTGGCCTTTATCGCTCTGATCAGTATGGCCAACTTTTTTGTCGAGCAGTTCGGTTATTTGCTGGATATGATCTTCGGGATTACCAGCAATTTGAGTATGGATATCCTCCTCGGCTGGGTCTTCTCTCCCTTAGCCTGGGTGATGGGGGTTCCCTGGGCCGACTGTGAGACGATTGGCCGGCTCTTAGGGGAGAAGATGGCGATCAACGAGTTCGTGGCCTACGCCAGTCTGGCCAACATCCTGGAGTCCGGTGTCCAGCTCCACGAGCGGAGTATCGTGATCGCCACCTACGCGCTCTGTGGGTTTGCCAACTTCTCCTCGATCGCCATCCAGATTGGGGGGATCGGTGGAATCGCCCCCCAGCGTCGCCACGACCTGGCCCGGATCGGCTTCAAGGCGATGATCGGCGGTACCCTGGCCGCCTTTATGACCGGGACTATTGCCGGAATTTTTATGTAATTTTATTTCCGGGTGAGTGGAGATTCCTCGGAAAAAAAATGGTGCCGGGTCTTTGATTGGCGGTGGGAGGCGAGGAGAAAATATTCGGGGTGCCCGACCCGGGGTTTTCCCTCTGAGATAGGCGGGAGTTATTGTGGTCCGGACGCGGATAATCCAGTTGATGATAGTAGCTTTCAGTCTGCTTCCGGCTCTTCCAATGGCCGGGTTGGCCGGAGCGGAAGGTGAAGAAAGCCCGATCTCGGTGAAGTTTCTCCAGAACCGGAAGGTCGCCTTAGGCCTCTACCCCGAAGGTTTCCGATCGGTCGCGATATTAACCGCCGTCGGCTTTAGTCTGGAGCAAGACAGCTTTCCTCACTTTCAGCGGCTGATTCTCCTGCTGGCGAATCAGGGGATCAGGGGGACCTTCTTTCTTTCCCCGGGGACGGGTTTAAAGAAGTCGGCCAGCCGGTGGCCGGAGCGGCTCAAGATCCTGGTCCGGATCTCGGAGCATAATTTTGAGATTGCCCAGAACGGTCCGGGGCTGGCGCCGGAAGCCGAAACCGGATCGGGAGATAATGACCGGGTCGAATCAGTTTCTCTCGTCCGGCGGATCGAGGCGGGTCGCGGCCTGCTCACCTCCCTGGGGCTGGAACCGGCCGGTTACCGGGGCCCCGCCTCTGTGGCGGACCGGGAGCTTTGCTCCCGTCTGGAGGATAAGGGATATCTCTATTTCTGCGCTGCCGGAGAATCCGCTTCCCCGCCGGCTCTCACTCCGGGCTGGGGTGATGACCGGATCTTTCCCCATCCGGCTGCCGGTTCGGGAATTTGGCAGTTTCTTCCCCGTTTCGATCCTACCATCAATCCGGAAGCGGCTCGGCGGGAGTTCGATCGGATCCGCCGCGGCAGGGGTGTATTTGTCTATCCGATAGATCTATCCGGACTCTGCGAAGAAGTACGGCTCGGTAATTTGAAAACATTCATCGATTACCTCAAAGAACGTAATTCCTGGCTCCCCTCGCTCCGCCAGTATGTTCACTGGTGGATCGCCCGGGAGCGGATGGGGATCGAGACCCGCCGGGAGGAGGAGACCCTGGTCATCGTTTGCGATAACCCGACGCGATTCCCCCTGAAGAACGCCCGTCTTACCTTCTGCGACCGGGAGCGTCCCGCCCGGTATTATCGGGTGGAGGACCGGGTGGGGACTATGTATGCCCAGGGGATTATCCCGCCGGAGGGTTTTATCAATGTCACGATTTTGCCTGTGGCGGCAAGTGAGGCGGGCCAATAGCTGAAGATGAAAACAGTATTGCTATTTTTATTTATTCTCCAGGTTTCGGCTCCGGCATTCGGCTCCGAATTTGTCCGGCCGGAGTACCAGAGCCTGGGTGTTGGATCCTGGTATGGGAGGGTCCAGATAAAATCTCTCCCGATTATTTACCACGTTGTCAGGTGCGACCGGACGGTCGGGAATCTGGCTTTGAAGCCGATCCGGCCCCGGCGGGACGAAACCTTGAGTGAGGTGGCTTCCCGCCTGAAGCAGGAAGGCTCCCCCCTGCTGGGAGCGATCACCGGCGACTATTTTAACTATATCAGGGAATACCTGATGGTATTGCCCTGGGGCATCCTGGTTCGGGAAGGCCGGCTGCTCTTCTCTCCCGAAGGAAAATCCGCCTTCTGCGGCGGGGCCGGGGACTTTTTTATCTCGGTGCCCAAGATGCGGGCCCGGCTGGGGAATTCCGCCGCCGGCGTCGGGGTCCCGGTCGCCGCCGTCAACCGCCCGCTCGAGCCCGAGGGGAATGAGGTGGCAATCTTTAATTCAATCTGGGGAGATTTCGCCCCGGAAAATCCGAAAGGTTTCGCGGTCAGCGTTTCCGGGGGTGGTGATTTTCGCCTGGACCGGCCGCTGAAAGGAACGGTCTCCGGGATCAGCCGCCTCCCGGTCAAGGCCCCGATCCCGGCGGGAGGGTTTGTCATAGTGCTGAAAGAGCTGCCTTCGGCTGACCGGCTGGATCTGAAACTGGGGGCAGAGGTGCGGGTGGAGATCGAACTTTCGCCCCCGCTGGAAAGCGCGATCGGGGGCGGGCCCCGGCTGGTCAGAAAAGGCCAGGTCAGCGTGGAGATGGACCGGGAAGATTTCAGCTCCGGTCGGGCTTTCTACATCAAGAACGCCCGACACCCCCGGTCCGCGGTGGGGATCGGGGAGGAGGGAAAATTCATTTACCTGGTCGTTGTCGAGGGCCGGTCGGACCAAAGCCGGGGGGCGTCCCTGGAGGAACTGGCCCGGTTACTGCTCTCGCTGGGGGCGGCCGAGGCGATGGCTTTTGATGGCGGTCGTTCGGTCAGTATGTACGCTGATGGGCGGGAGGTGGTCGAAGGGGACCGGCGGATGGCCGATGCTCTGGGAGTTTTCCAGGTTCAGCCGTGAGTAATCTCCGCCAACCAATCGGGGTGGTGGGATTGTTGATATTTGCGGCGGCATTTTTCCTTCCCCCGGGTTGTTACAATTCGCCCCAGGGGCGTTTCTCCTGGGCTTTTGAGGCCATCTTTCTGGCCGGCAGTGTCGGGGAAAAACTGGCCTTTATCGGGATCTGCCTGGCGATCGCTTACCCGTATCTCTGGGCGCTGATCACCGCGCTCTTCCTGCTCCGCCGTGCCCCGTCCCGACCGGCCGTGACCAGCCAGTTTATCTTGCATCTGGTGGGGGCGGTTCCGATCACCGCTCTCGGCTGGACCCTGATCCGGCTTCAATCCGATTTCCCGGATCGGGGTCTCCAGTGGCTGGCGGCGCTGGCTCCGGCGGTATTCCTTTTCCTGCTGGGGGCGACGGCGAAAATGATCAAATCCTCGCGTCGTTTCCCCGCCCTGGTCGCGGTGGCACTGCTGCTTTTTGCCCCCCTCCAGCTGATCATTCTCTACTTTGTTCGTCTCGACGGTGGTACCTGGTGGGGTTATCTGCTGGGCGCTTCGGGGGCAGCCCTGGCCTTAGCCGGGTGCGCCGGTCTTTTCAGCCGGCGGTAGGCCGGCCGAGGCGCTCAGGGCGAATTTCAACTGGACAACGGCCGTCCGGCCGACTACGGTAATCAGGTTATTGCTCTCCGGTGGGAAGAATTGTCGTTGCTCTCCCCGAGCCGGGATGGATCTTTTCGAACTATGCCCGCAAAAACAAAAGAAAGTGTATCTCTGGTCCTCCTTTTTTATAATGAGGAGGAATGCCTGGTCAGGGTGGTTGAGGACTTGAAATCCGCCCTGGCCGGGGCCGGTTTTAACTTCAATCTGGTCCTGGTCGATAACGGGTCTCGAGACCGGACCCCGGAGCTGATCCGCCAGCTGACCGAATCCGACCCTCGGCTGATCCCGGTTACAGTAAACGAGAACCTCGGTTTTGGTTGGGGGGTGATCAGCGGGCTGGTAACGGCCCCGGGCACCTGGATCGGCTATATGGGGGGTGACGGTCAGGTCGCACCGGCCGACGTGGTCCGGCTGCTCGAGCTGACCGAGTCGGGTTATGACCTGATCAAGGTCCGGAGAAAAAAGCGCCAGGACGGTTTTGTCCGCTCCTGGATCTCCAATGTTTATGTGATGCTCTCCTGTCTGACCTTCGGTCTCCCCTTTTACGACGTCAATGCCACCCCTCGGATCTTTCGGAGGGAATGGCTGAAGAAATTCCGTCTCACCTCCAGGGACTGGTTTCTCGACGCCGAACTGCTGATCAAGGCCGATCTGCTCGGTTTGACTGTCCGGGAGTTCCCGATTGTCTTCCAGAAACGGGAGGGAGGGAGTAGTAACGTCAACCTGAATACGATCTTAGAATTTTTTAAGAACATCGCCCGGTTCCGCTTCGGCAAGGAGTTAAGAGAATGGAAGAGAGAAAATCTATCCCGGTAGTAATCCTCTGCGGGGGCAGAGGCACTCGGTTGGTTGAGGAGACCGAGTACCGGCCCAAACCGATGGTCCGGATCGGCGAGCGCCCGATCCTTACCCATATAATGGATATCTACTCTTCTTTTGGTTTTAAGGAGTTCATCCTCACTCTTGGTTTCAAGGGGGAGATGATCAAGGACTACTTTCTCAACTTCGACTACTACACCAACGATTTTACCATCGATCTTGGAGCGGGGAAGGTGATCACCCCGCATACCCGGCGCCATCCGGACTGGAGGATCACCCTGGCCGATACCGGGGAGGCCACACTTACCGGGGGGCGGATCAAGCGGATTGAACCCTATATTGAGACTGAGACTTTTATGGTCACCTACGGCGATGGAGTCAGCGATATCGATATCCCCCGGTTGCTGGCCCACCACCGGAAGCTGGGGAAGTTGGCCACCGTGACCGGAGTTCAACCGCTGACCCGGTTTGGGGAACTGAAGGTGACCAACGGTCTGGTTACCGAGTTTTGCGAGAAACCCCAGGTCAGCTCAGGGCTGATCAACGGCGGCTTCTTTGTCTTTCAGAAGGGGATCTTTAATTACCTCACCGATGGCTGTTCCCTGGAGAGGGAACCGCTGGAGAAACTGGCCCGGGACGGCCAGCTGGCCGTCTATCCCCACGAGGGGTTCTGGCAATGTATGGACACCTACCGGGATATGGAGAGTCTCAACCAGCTTTGGAACTCGGGAAAGGCACCCTGGCGCAAATAGCGCATTCTTGCCTCCGGTAGAGGGGGTTTTTGCCGGGAAGACCTTGTCCGTGATGGTCCGATGGGGCATACTTATATGTATGAGGACAACTCTTAACATAGACGAACAAATCCTGCGCCGGGCGGCCGAGATCACCGGAGTAACAGAGAAGACTTCCCTGGTGCGGATGGGTTTGGAGGCCCTGGTTTCTCTGGAAAGCGCCAAGCGTTTGGCCTGTCTGGGCGGCAGCGAAAAAGAACTCCAGTCGATCCCCCGTCGGCGGACGTAGGAAGGCGGTTATGATCCTGGTGGATACTTCGATCTGGATCGATCATCTCCGTAGAGGCATCCCTCTTCTCGGAGATTTTCTGAACGCCGGCGAAGTTGTAATCCACCCGTTTGTTATTGGTGAGCTTGCTTGCGGTAACCTGGCTAACCGGAAGGAAATTATGGAATTGCTTTCAGCGTTGCCGCAAATTAACCTGGCCACCCATTACGAAGCGCTTTATCTCGTCGAGAGCCGTAGTCTGACCGGACACGGCATCGGGTGGATAGACGTTCATCTGCTTGCTTCCGCTCTCCTGAGCGGCGGGGGAATCTGGACGGGGGATCGGAAACTCCGGACGGTGGCCAATTTCCTGGGCATCGCCGGGGTCGGTGATAAATGATATTTTCCATATAGGGATTGGTTTATGAACACTGACTTTTGGAAGGATCGTAACGTTCTGGTCACCGGTTGCACCGGACTGCTTGGTTCCTGGCTGACCGATGCCCTGGTCGAGAAAGGGGCTAATGTGGTCGGACTGGTCCGGGACCTGGTTCCCCGCTCCAATTTAAGAGAGCTGGGCTGCTGGGAGAGGATCAACCTTGTCCGGGGCGAGGTTGAAGATTACCCCCTGCTGGAACGGGCGCTTAACGAGTACGAGATTGATACTGTCTTCCATCTGGCGGCCCAGACCATCGTCAGCATCGCCAACCGCTGCCCGCTCTCCACCTTCGAGTCGAATATCAAGGGGACCTGGAATCTGCTTGAAGCCTCCCGGAGGGTGAATACGGTGAAGCGGATTGTGGTCGCCTCCAGCGACAAGGCTTACGGTTCCCACGAGAAGCTCCCCTACAGCGAGGATGCCCCTCTCCAGGGGCGCCATCCTTACGATGTCTCGAAAAGCTGCGCCGACCTGCTTGCTCGCTCCTACTTTGAAACCTACGACCTGCCGGTCTCGGTCACCCGTTGTGGCAACCTCTACGGGGGAGGGGACCTGAACTGGAACCGGATCATCCCGGGGACGATCCGCAGTTTTTATAACGGCGAGGTCCCGATCATCCGGAGCGACGGAAAATACATCCGGGACTATTTTTTCGTCAAAGACGCCGTGGCCGGGTATCTCCTCCAGGCGGAGAAGACGGCCGAGGACGGCGTGCGGGGGGAGGCCTTTAACTTCAGTGACCAGCGCCAGATCAACGTCCTGGAGCTGGTGAGCTTGATCCGGAAACTGATGGGACGGGAGGAACTCCAGCCCCGGGTCCTTGACCAGGTGAGGGGTGAGATCAAGCACCAGTACCTTGATTCGGCCAAGGCCCGCAAGGTTCTGGATTGGAAGCCACTTTATACCCTGGAGGAAGGACTGGGGGAGACGATCGATTGGTACCGCCGGTTGTTGGCCCCCCACTGATCACCGGTTGCCGATTACCGATCATCGTCTTAAATCCAATGCCGGAATTCACTTCTATCCCAATCCTGATCACTGGAGCCGAGGGCTTCATCGGCTCCCATCTCGCTCGCCGTCTGGCGGGGGAGGGGGCTCGGATCTCCGCCCTGGTCCGGCCGGGGGCCGACCTCTCGAGATTGGCCGGTCTGGAAGGCGAGATTGAGATCCATCCCCTGGATATCCGGGAAGGGCAAGCCCTGGCCCGTCTGGCGGCCGGTCTCCGCCCCCGGTTAATTTTTCACCTGGCCGCCGTCACCGACCCCTCCCGCTCCCCCGCCGGTCTCGACCGCTGTCTGGCGGTCAATTTTTCCGGGACCCTCAACCTGCTCCGGGCCCTGGAAAATCTCGACTATGAGCGGCTGATTGCCGTTGACACGGCCGAGGTTTACGGACGAAACCCCGCCCCCTTCCGAGAAGAGATGTCCCCCGACCCGATCTCGCCTTACTCCCTCTCTAAAGCGTCGGCCACCCTTCTCTGCCGGACCTGGGCGGCCGCCTATGGCGCCCCGGTTACGATCCTGCGGCTCTTTCTGGTTTACGGACCCGGTCAGGGGGAGGAGCGTTTTCTCCCCCAGGTGATTGCGGCGGGGCTTTCCGGCCGGCCTTTGAAGATGACTCCCGGCGAGCAGACCCGGGAATATACCTACATCGACGACGCGGTCGAGGGGTTTTTCCAGGCGGCCCGGCGGGGTCCCGTCGGCGAGGTGATCAACCTGGGGAGTGGGGAGGAGATCTCGCTTTGCGATCTGGTCCGGTTGGCCCAAAAGGTAGTGGGACGGGAGATCGCCATCGATCCCCAACGGCTCCCCTACCGGGAGAACGAGATCCGCCGGTTCGTCGGCGACCACACCCGGGCCGCCGCCCTGCTCGGCTGGCGGCCGGCGGTCACCCTGAAAACCGGTCTGCGCCGGACAGTCGAATGGTCAAAGACTCGATCGGCGGTCCGGCGATAAAAATTCAAGAATCATTTGACAGCCACCACTGGATGGTTTAGATTACTACCCAACTTAAATTCGGCCTGGGTTAGCCCCTCGGCGCAACAGCAACAGTGGCAAGGAGAAAGGGAATGAGGCATTTTAGTTTGTCAGTTGGTCTAATTTTAGCGGTTTTAATTTTAACCCCGGGTTTTACGGTTTTTTCCGCCTGTGACCCCGAGCCGGAGATTGTCGGCACCCTGCCCCGGATGGGGGCTGGCTGGTCGGGAGCGGTGGCTATTGTCGGCAATCTGCTTTACGAAGTCAGCGACGCCGTCCATTATGCCAACATCTACAATATTGATACCGGACAGCAGGTGGGGAATATCTATTTTGACTCCTGGTGCGGCAATGACATCAAGGGCTTCACTTATGACCCTTTCAGGAATACGTTCTGGGCCAAGGTCGGTCCTTACGCTTACGAGATCCCTCTCACCGGGGGACAATGGATCTCCCGGATCCCGATCAATGCCGGCGGCCTGGCATATGGAATCTGGAAAGACCCTGAAGAGGAACACGTGATGTGGGTGGCCGACCCGGTCCAGCCGCAGGTTAGGAAGGTGGATATGCGTGACAGCTCGGTCCTTCACTATGTGGTTACCGACTTCAACGTCCGCGGAGTCACCCGGGTGGGCGACACCCTGTGGTTGGTCCGCGCCGGAGAACCAGGCGAGACCGGGGCTCTCTTTCAGGTCGATATGTGGGGCAACCAACTCTGCAAGTATCTGCTCCCCCGGGCGAAATATGACCACGACGCCGGGGGCTGTGATATCGACTCCAATGGCTATCTCTGGCTTGAAGGCGGCAAGGGGACTGCGATCTACCAGCTCGATATCGGGGCCGCTCCCGAACCGGCTGCGCTCGCCCCAAGCGTTGACTCCGGAGACTATGATGGTGACAGTACCTCCGATATTGCTGTCTTCCGTGCCGGTTCGGGCCTCTGGTCCGTCCGCGGGGTGACCCGATTTTACTTTGGCCAGAATGGCGATATCCCCACCTCCGGCGACTATAACGCCGACGGGACCACCGATATCGCGCTTTTCCGCCCCGCCGACGGTCTCTGGGCGGTTCGGGGTGGTGGACGGAGTTATTTCGGTAGCCAGGGAGATATCCCGGTGCCTGGTGATTATACCGGGGACGGAACGGTCACCCCTGGTATCTTTCGATCGGCCAGTGGGCTTTGGGCAATCAAAGACCTGACCCGGAGGTATTTCGGGACTTCGGGAGATATCCCGATTCCTTACTATGAAGATCTGGGCGGTGCCAAGGAGATCGGCATCTTCCGGCCCGCCACCGGTCTCTGGGCGAGTCCGAATGACCGGACTTATTTTGGTGATCAGGAAGACCGGCCGGTGATCGGCAGTTATGGTCCCGGCCAGTATGAACTCCAGCCGGGGGTCTTCCGTCCGACTTCCGGTCTCTGGGCACTTCTCGGGGTGACCCGGGCTTACTTCGGCCAGTCCGGCGACCAGCCGGTGCCCGGCAATTATACCGGTTTCACCCCCGCCGATATCGGTGTCTTCCGTCCGTCGAGCGGGCTCTGGGCGATCCGGGGAGTCACCCGGGCATATTTCGGAACCGATGGAGATATCCCGGTCTCGGGTTTCTCGATCAACCCTTCCAGCGCCTCCGTGATATAAGTCAGCGGAGGAGGCAATTTGGGTAGAAAAGAAGCCCCGCCTCCGGGAGGCGGGGCTTCTTTTTTCTCCCCGGTTAAATTGATAGTTTGAGAAATTTACAATGAGAGTATTCAAGTATTTTTCCCTCCCGCTAATTTTAATCTGCGGTATCCAGCTTATCCCCGGGCTACCTTCCTCAGCGGACGGGGCCTGTGACCCGGAACCGCTAATTATCAACCAGCTGCCGCGGATGAGAGCGGGGTGGTCGGGGGCAGTGGCCTGCTATAACGGATTGATCTACGAAGTCTCGGACGCGGTTAATTACGCCAATATCTATAATCCGGCAACCGGCGTTCAGGTGGGGAACATCTACTTCGGCTCCTGGTGTTGCAATGACATCAAGGGCTTCACTTATGACCGCTTCCGGGGGACGTTCTGGGCCAAGGTCGGTCCTTACGCTTATGAAGTACCGGTTACCGGCGGGGAATGGATCTCCCGGATCCCGATCAATGCCGGCGGTCTGGCCTTCGGGATCTGGAAGGATCCCGACCAGGAGCACGTGATCTGGGTGGCCGATCCGGTCCAGCCGCAGATCCGGAAGGTTGATATCCGCAATAGTTCGGTCCTCGCTGTGATTCAGACCGAATTCAATGTCCGCGGGGTCGCTCGAGCCGGCAATACTCTCTGGTGCGTCCGGGCCGGGGAGCCGGGAGAGAAAGGGCTGGTGGCCCAGTTGGATCTGGCCGGTAACGAACTCTGCAGATATTTTCTTCCTTCCGGGAAATACGAGCACGACGCCGGCGGGTGCGATATCGATCCCGACGGTTATCTCTGGATTGAGGGCGGGAAGGGGACGGCGATCTATCAATACGATGTCGGCTATCACCCGACCACCCCCACTCCGGCGCCGACCGCCACCCCGGCCGAGACGCCCACCCCGATTTATAGTCTGCACCGGATAGTCGATTCCGGGGATTACAATGGCGACGGTCTCTCCGACCTCGCCGTCTTCCGGCCCGCCACCGGATTATGGGCGGTGCGGGGGGTGACCAGGACTCACTTCGGATGTACCGGCGATATCCCGGTTTCCGGGGATTACAGTGGGGACGGGACTACCGATATCGCCCTCTTCCGGCCTTCGGTCGGCCTCTGGTCGATCCGGGGACTGACCAGGACGGATTTCGGTCGAGCCGGGGATATCCCGGTCCCCGGCGACTATACCGGAGACGGGTTCTGCGATATCGCCTACTACCGGAGGTCTTCCGGGTGCTGGTCGATCCGGGGACAGACCAGGATCTATTTCGGTTCCGCCGGTGATCTCCCGGTCCCCGGCTATTACACCGGCTCGGCGGTCAAGGATCTGGCCGTCTTTAGGCCTGCCACCGGGTTCTGGGCAATCCGCGGCCTGACCCGAACCCATTTCGGCCGTTACGGTGACTATCCGGTGCCGGGAGATTACAGTGGCGCCGGTCGAGACGAGATCGCCGTCTATCGGCCCCGAACCCGGCTCTGGGCGGTGCGCAATCTGACCCGGAGATATTTCGCCCACGGCAGCGGGCAGCCGCAACCCGGCGATTACCAGGGTGACGGCAGAACCGATCCGGCGGTCTATAGCTTTGACTCCGGGCGGTGGCGTTTGCAGGCGAATACCGGTTATTACTTCGGGCAGGTAGGAGACCGGCCGGTTGCCGCGGTCCCGCCCCGGTCCGGTCGCCGGCGACTGGGGGTGATCGACAGCGGGGATTATAACGGTGACGGAACTTCCGAGATCGCCCTCTTCCGGGATTCGACCGGTCTCTGGGCGTTGCGGTCCCCGACTTCCGTCTCCCAGGTTCACTTTGGGCGGAAAGGCGATCTCCCCGTTTCCGGTGACTATGACGGCGACGGCAGTACCGATCTCGCGGTATACCGGCCGGCCACCGGGCTCTGGTCGGTCCGGGCCGTGACCCGGTTCTATTTCGGGGGAGAGGCCGGAGATCTCCCGGCCCCCGGTGACTACAACGGCGACGGGACCTGTGATTCGGCGATCTTCAACCACCGGACCACGCTCTGGCGAGTCAGGATTGAGATCCCCTTTTCCTCCCGGGCGGCCGCGGGGGGAATCTTCGAGGATAGCGAGAGGTCCGCTCCATCCGAAGCGGGAGCTGTCGGTGATGGGAAAAAGTCCGCCGCCACCGCGCCTTTTATTTATAAGTTCAACTTTGGCCAGGAGGGGGATATCCCCCTTCCCGGCCGCTATTCCAGCGGGCCCCGGAAGATGATTGCTACTTACCGATCGGCCACCGGGCTCTGGGCGATCCGGGGAGTCACCCAATTCCATTACGGTCAAAAGGGGGATTTTCCAGTGGCCGGGGACTTTACCGGCGACGGAATCAGTGACCCCGGTATCTTTCGTCCTTCGGAGCGGCTCTGGGCGATCCGGGGGGTGACTCGGATCTACTACGGGGGAGACGAGGATAACCTCCCGGTCCCCGCCGACTACCGGGGGGACGGCACTACCGAAGTCGGCATCTTCCGCAACCGGATCGGACGGTGGGGGATCCGGGGATTGACCCGGGCATATTTCGGTCAACCGGGCGACACCCCGGTGGTTGGAGGCCGCGCCGGTCCGGTGGCCCACTGAGTTTATCCGGCGGCATTCGCCGGAGCAAAAATTATGAAAGAGAGAATCAGACAGATTGTTTTGTTTGCCGGCCTGTTCGGGATGTTTCCGGTTGTCCTTCCGGTTCCGGTGGCCTTTGCCGCCGGTGGTTCGGGGCCGGTGATCGTCCAGGAACTGCCCCGGCGCGCGACCGGATGGTCGGGCGCGGTGGCCTGGTATAACGGCTATATCTACGAAGTGGCCGACGCCTCCAGCAATGCCCTGATCAAGCACCCGGTCACCGGGCAGACCGTCGGTTCGATCCAGTTCGGCTCCTGGGCCGCCAACGACACCAAGGGTTTTACCTACGATCCCTTCCGGAAGACCTTCTGGGTCAAGGTCGGTGACTACGCTTACCAAGTTGCCGTGACCGGGGGTAATTACATCAGCCGGATTGAAATCCAGACCGAAGGCTTTGTTTTCGGGATCTGGTGCGACCCCGAGGAAGAGAACGTGATCTGGTTGGCCGACCCGGTCAAACCGCAGATTCGGAAGGTCGATATGGTGACCGGCCGGACTTTGAGTTATGTCAAAACCGATTTCAACGTCCGGGGGGTGGTCCGGGTCGGTAACACTCTCTGGTGTACCCGGGCCGGTGAGCCCGGCCAGGAGGGGATCCTGGTTCAGGTGGATATGCGGGGCAACGAACTCTGCAAGGTTTGTCTGCCCGCGGCGCGATACGAGCACGATGCCGGCGGCTGTGAGGTTGACCCCGAGGGTTATCTCTGGGTCCACGGTGGCAAGGGGACGGCGATCTATCGGTATGATATCGGCGGTCAGGCCGCCCCGACTCCGGTTCCGGGCCCGGGCCGGATTGCCCCGGTCATCGACTCCGGCGATTATGATGGAGACGGCACCTCAGAACTTGCTGTCTTCCGTCCTACTGCCGGTCTCTGGGTGGTAAAAGGGGTGACCCGGGCTTACTTCGGTCAGGCCGGAGATATACCCGTGCCCGGGGATTATACCGGGGATGGGACAACCGACCTCGCCATCTTCCGCCCGGCCTCCGGTCTTTGGGCGGTCCGGGGGATTGGCCAGGCCTACTTCGGCGCGGCTGGGGATATCCCGGTCCACGGAGATTATTCGGGCGATGGGACGGTGGAACCGGCGGTCTTCCAGCCCGCCTCCGGTATCTGGGCGGTTCGGGGTCTGACCCGGGTTTACTTCGGGGGCAAGGGAGATATCCCGGTGCCCTATTACCCCGGTCCCGGCCCGGCCAAGGAGATCGCGATCTTCCGTCCCGCGACCGGTCTCTGGGCTGTCCGGACCGGCCGGAGCTATTTCGGTAGGATAGGCGATCAGCCGGTGATCGGCTCCTACGGCCCGGAAGGGTCCGGCATCGGACCGGCCATCTTCCGCTCGGCTTCCGGCCACTGGGCGGTGAAAGGGGTGACCCGGACCTACTTCGGCCGGACCGGAGATCATCCGGTACCCGGTAATTACTCCGGGCCGGAGACGGCCGAGATCGGGATCTTCCGCCCGGCCTCCGGCCTCTGGGCGGTGAAAGGGGTGACCCGGACCTACTTCGGATCCTTCGGCGATATCCCGGCATCCGGATTTGCGGGCTTTCCCTCCCCAGCCTCCGGATGGTGAATCGGCTAAATTGCCGGGTCGGGTGCGGGTCCCACCGCGGTTATCCGCTGGTTTCCGGTTCCGGTTTTTCCCCTCCGACGGTGGAACGGACTATTGAACCGGGACGGCCCATCGTCTGGAAGTACATCCGGGAGAGATATTCTCCGGTAATCCCCAGGACCAGGAGCTGGGCGCCGGAAAAGATGGCGATGATCGAGGCCAGGAAAGGGAACCCAGGGAGGCTGTAGCCGAGGATCAGATACCGGCCGACGGCATAGGCCAGGACCCCGACTCCGAAAAAGGTGAGGAAGAAGCCGATCAGGCTGGCGAACTTCAGGGGCCGGACGCTGAAGCCGAAGAGGGCGTTGAGGGCCTGGAAGAGGAGCCGGCGGAAACTGTAATTCGACGGACTTTCCCGGCGTGGGTCGTGGCGGACAGACACCGCTCCAAAGCGGTTGGTGGCCCAGGCCAGGGGGGCGTCGATGATGATGAACGCCCCCCGGTAGTTGGAGAAAGCCGCTCGGACCTCGGAGCGCAACGCCCGGAAGGAACTGACATTTTCGGCGATCTCTCTCCCCAGCGCTCCCCGGAGGGTCAAGCGGATTACCCCCGACCCCACCCTCCGCCAGAGATGATGTCGTTTCCGGGCCGGGATACCGTAAACCACATCATAACCTTCCGCCAGCTTCTTTAACAGTTTGGGGATTTCCTCCGGCGGATTCTGGAGATCGTCGTCCAGCGTGACGATTACTCTCCCCTGTGCGGCCAGGATCCCTTCCAGCAGGGCATTGTGCTGACCGTAGTTCCGCATCAGGTCGATGCCTCGGATCCGGGGATTGCCTTTGGTCAGAGCCCGGATAATCTCCCAGCTCCGGTCTCGGCTGCCGTCGTTGACCAGAAGTACCTCGTAATCTTGGTCTTCGGCTTCCAGGACTATGGTCAGCCGTCTGACCAGTTCCGACAAGGTCTTCTCGGCGTTACAGACCGGGATAACGGCGGAGATCTTCATAATAATATTTCATTAATTGCGGTCCGGGGTGTTGGAGTACTGGAAAACTGGAGCGTTGGAGTACTGGAAGTTTGACATCTGCAAGCCCATCACTCCACCACTTCATCACTCCCTGGAGTTGTATTGCCTATCCGTTACTTCGCCATTATCGAATCAAACGGGGGGAGAAGAAAACATACCTTATGCCCTCAGATTTTAAAAGCTGTTATCGCTTTTGTCACCCTCTCCAGGTCACTTTCCGAGATATCGTTGTAGAACGGTAACCGCAGCAGTTGGTCGCTGACCTCCTCGGTGACCGGGCAGTGATGGCCATTCCCTCCCAGCTTTTTCCCCATCGGCGAGAGGTGAAGGGGCAGGTAATGAAAGACACTGTGAATCCCCCGTTCCCGAAGATGGCCGATCAGCCGCCCCCGGATCTCCGCCGAGGGGAGCAGCAGGTAGAAGAGATGATAGGCCTGTCCCCGGTCGGGGGGGATATGGGGCAGGCGGGTTTCATTCTCCTCCGCCCACTGTCGGAGGGAGCGGAAATAGTAATCCCAGATCCGTTTCCGGGCCGCCTGGATTCTTTTCCTGGTTTCCAGCTGGGCGAGGAGGAAGGCAGCCAGGATATCGGAGGGGATATAGCTGGAGCCGAGATCGAGCCAGGTGTACTTGTCCACCTCGCCCCGGAACATTTGGCTCCGGTTGGTCCCTTTTTCCCGGATGATCTCCGCCCGCTCGATCAGTTTCGGGTCATTGATCAGGAGCGCTCCGCCCTCACCGCAGCTGAAGTTCTTGGTCTCGTGGAAGCTCAAGGTGGCCAGATCCCCAAAACTCCCCAGCGGTTGTCCCCGCAGACTGCCGAAGAGGCCGTGAGCGTTGTCCTCGACCGTCGAGATCCGGTGGGCCCGGGAGATCTGCATTATCCTTTCCATCTCGCAGCCGACCCCTCCGTAATGAATCGGGATCACCGCCCGGGTCCGGGGGGTGATCAGACCCTCGAGTTGTTCTTCGTCCAGATTCAGAGTATCGGGGTGGATATCAATGAAGACCGGCCGCGCGCCTCGCATTACAAAAGCCAGGGCGGTGGTTACGAAGGTGAAGGAGGGGATGATCACCTCATCCCCTGAGGAGATATTCAGGAGCAGGGCGGCCATCTCCAGGGCGTGAGTGCAGGAGGTGGTGAGCAGGGCCCGAGGGACCCCGAGCTCCTCCTCGAGCAGTCCCTGGCATCTCCTGGTGAATTCCCCATTGCCCGAGATATGCCCCCCGGCCAGCGCCCGGGAGATATACTCAAGTTCGTTCCCGGCCAAAACGGGGCGGTTGAAGGGGATGAAATCCGCGGGCAACTTCATTCTCATATCAGTATCCGTTTAGTAATCAAACCACTTGTGGAAGGTATAATACGACTGGTTGGGTTCAAAGTCCAGCCGACTCATTATCTTCTGCATTACTCGGTTAGTGATCAAAAGTGAGGCGACGGCACGTGATGCCCCCCGGGAACAAAACCAGTTCATCGCCCCGATTGCGAGCGCCCTTAAGATCAAGCTCCTCTTCCCCGCCGAGGTGGCAGTCCCGGCCAGCGGGCCCTCGCCTTCGGCGGGGTTGTTCAGCCGGACGGTCATAAATCCGGCCGGCTCTCCGCGGTATTCGGCGATTAAAACGTCGTGGGTCCAGTCCCGGTGGAGGCAGGAGTTTATCGCCCAGGAGGAGTAGATATCTGTTGTCGCGACGTGAGCCAGCCGCTGGTCGGCCTGGTAGTGTCCGCCGTAACCGCTAAAGGCGTCGCCGGCGATTTTCCCGACAATTTTCTCCTCCCCCGTGGCGACCGGGCGGATTGAGATCCCGGGTGGGAAAGGGGGGATGGGGATCTTGAGCAGATTCCGGACGTAGTGGATCAGGGTGTCGGTTAGCCGGCCGCCGGCCTCCTCCAGGGCCTGGGCGGCCCGGATCTCCGAGGTCAGGCAGCGGGCGATCAGGAGTTCGATCTGGTTGTCCCGACAGAAATCGAGCACCTCTGCCAGGGAGCTCTCAGTAATGCCTTCGGCCCGGGCAGTCCGGATCCCGAAGCGTTCCTCATCCGCGGGAGAATAATCCACCCGGAATTCAGCTGAATTTTTTGCCATCTCGTCTCTCCTGGCCGATCGGGCTAAAAACAACCTTGCAAATCCTTGGCCAACAGGATAACTTCCTCAGGCATATTAGCTCTCCTTCCGGGTGATGTCAACCTCGCCTTGAATGGTATGCTGGGAGAAGACCGGGGGAGAAAAGGTCAGGGGTGATCAGGCAATAAACTTGAGATAGAGATCTTATTTTCTTTTATAATCGGACTCTGCTTTCTGCTCAACTCAATCCGAGATGCTGCTTCCGCTTTAACCCTCTCTCTTCTCGGTGGTGCTTTTTTGACCGAACTGACTGCCCGGGCCGGGATCAAGCTTCTCCGGTAAGTCGGTTTCTCCACCTGTCGTCCACCCCTCCTCCCCAGAAAACAAGATGAGAATGGGTAAAATTAAAAATATAGTCTGTCTGATCCTGATTATCCTGATCACGCTGGCAGCGGTTGGGGCTCGGATCATCGGTCTTTCTTACAGCGGTCTGATCTCTCTTAACCACGACGAGCAGATCCACCTCCTGACCGCCCAGACGATTTACCAGGGGACGGTTAGCCCTCGGGAGATCTGGGAGGGTCGGAAATTCCTCTACATCTTCTATCCCTGGCTCAGTATGTATATTGTGGCCGGGGTGTATCATCTCTATAGTCTGCTCCTTGGCGGCTATTCTCTGCTGGCCGGTTGGCTATTATATCTGGCTGGGGAGGGGGGCGGATACTTGAGTAATTCCCTTTCTTCCGCGGGAAGACCGGACAGCCGGACCGCGCTCTATCTGGGACGACTGACGATTGCCCTGATCGGGGCGGCTAATATCCCCTTGCTCTATCTGGTCGGGAAAAAACTATGGAACCGCCGGGCCGGTCTGCTGGCGGCGGGCATCCTCGCTCTCAACGGATATCACGTCGCTAACTGTCACTGGATGAAGAATGATATCGTCGCCGCCTTCTTTCTGACCGTGGCCTTCTTCTTCGCCGTCCGAATCTTGATTCGGGGAAGGATCATTGATTATATTTATTCCGCGGTCTTTGCCGCTATCGCCGTCAATACCAAGCATTATGGCGCGCCCATTGTCGCCTCCTGCTTCTTCGCCCATTTTCTCTCCCGGGATCGCCCGACTTTGCGCAGTTGGTTCGGCAGTCTGGTTTCACGGAAATTTCTCTGCTTTATTCTGGTGTTTCTTCTGATCTTCGTGGCTACCTATCCTCTGCTCTACCTGGATTTCGGCTATATCGTCTCCAATTTTGATGAACTGGCTGCTCGGACGGAGAGTGACGCGATGTTCGGAACCCTGGGAAGCCGGGCCCGGGCCCGGACCTTTCTCCAGATCCGGCGAGACAACCTGATCAACTTCGCCCGTTTCGCCTGGGAGATGGAAGCCGGAATTGGTCCCTATGTCCTCCTGCTGGGGGTGGGAGGGATCGCGGCGGCACTCTGGACGCGGCGAAAACCGCTGCTTCTGTTGGCTTCTTTCCCCCTGATTTACCTGGTGGCCGCCATCATAGTGGCTTCCCCCGGAGTCCGGTACCAGGATCTCATCCCTCTGATCCCATTTTTCGCTCTCCTGGCGGCGATCCTGATCTGTCTGATCTTCCAGCGACTGACCGAAAAAATCCCCTGGGCGACAACGACGTCGATTATGGTCGCAGGAATTTTTCTCCTTTGTCCCTACGGCCGGATGGTGGCCAGGATGGATTACGGCTACTGGGAACGCTCGATCCGCTATTTCGCCAGTCGCTGGGCGGCCCGGCATATCCCGCCCTTCAGCTCCGTCCTCCGGGAGTCAAAGACCATCTCTCTCGACGACTCCCGCTATCAGACGGCCCGGGTCCGGGCTCTCTGGAACCGGGATGTCGAGAGCCTGGCGGCGGCCGGGGCCGATTACCTGGCCGTCGCTTCCCGTCACGAAAGACGGGCCCTGGAAGAGACTGGCCTCTTCGGTCCCGAGCATCGCTTCGGGCAGTTCTATCTCTCCCTCCCCGACCGTTATGACCTGCTCAAGGAGTTCGACCTCGGGGTGATCCCCTACCGGGGCGGGGGGAGCAAGATCTGGCAGCTGCGGCGGGATTATCCCCTCATCCCGGGGGGGATCGACTCCGCTCTCCTCCGCCGGCTCCAGGGCGATCTCAGTTTCTCCTCCCCGGAAATTCTCTTCCCCGGTCCCGGTGGCCGCTGTCAGGGAACTACCGCGTTTGTCGTTCCCCCGGACGGTCGGATCGGTCGCCTGATTGTCTCTCCGGTCCCCCTTGACCGGTTGGGGGTCCAGATCATCAATGGGGACCAACCGGGGACGGTCCGGATCCGGTTCGGAACGGAGAAGCTGACTGAGGAATTTTCGGCCGGAGAAATCCGGCAGTCCGTGGTTTCGCCCCGGACCGGTTTCCCCTTCATCCACTACTCTTATCGGGTCAGCGTCTCCGCCCCCTGGAATTCCCCTTGCCTGGTCCGGCTTCTCATCGATCCCTACCGGATTGCCCTTGGTTATCTGGATATCGAGGATTACGCTCGGGCGATACCTTTCCTCGAAGAGGCCGCCCAAGAACTTCCCGGCGATTGGTATCCGCGGGCGCTGCTGGCCGCCGCCTGTCGCCGGACCGGCCGGGCGGAGAAAGCCGAAATTCACCGATCCGAGGCGGAGAAGATCTTCCCCGGCGCCCCCGCGGCCCTCGCTCAGCTGGCTGGAGAGAACCTTCCTCTCGATCTCTGGGAGAAGGGGTTTGAAGGATTGACGGGTCTTTCTCCCCGCTGGCTGGCCCTCCGGGCCGGGCAAACCTGGTATCGAGACGAGTGGATCGAGCAGGGGGCCGATGATGGCCGGCGGGTGGTTATCGAGGAGATCCACCTGCCGCCGGGGGAATACCAAATCCACCTTCGGGGGATCGGGGGCGAGGCGGCTGGTCAATCCGGACCGCTTTCTATCCGGATCGCTTATCCTGGATGGGATCTGGACTGGGAAGTTTCCCGAGGAGAAGATCCGCCTCCGCTGAAATTTGAAAATCGACATCGCCACGGTGAGGGCCGTCTGACCATCGAAGGCGAGGCGGAGAGTATCTCCCGCTTAAAGGAGATTGTTATTAACCCCGTGATCGGTAACCTCCGGTCCCGGTTCACCGCCTACCGGCGGGAATTGGAATATGAGGAGTGATTGGAGTGGAGACAAATCCCCAAAATAAATTGCCCAGGGTGACGGTGATCACCCCCATTTACAACAACGCGAAGATGATTGGAGAATGCCTGGAGAGCCTGTTGCCCCAGGATTACCCCGATTACGAGGTGATCGTGGTTGACGACGGCTCCACCGACAATACCCCCGACGAGGTTCGCAAGTACCCGGTCAAACTTCTGGTCAACCCCCATCTGGGGATCTCTGCCGCCCGCAACACTGCCATCCGGGCGGCGGAAGGTGAGATCATTATGACAATGGACTCTGACCTCAAGGTTTCCAAGGATTTGATCGGCCGGATGGTGGGACCGTTGCTGGCCGACGAGAAGCGGGGTGTGGTGATGGCCTGGTGGGATATTACCAACCCGGAGAACCTGGTCGCGGCCCTGATTTTTCGAGGTTACGAATACTATGTCCGTAACCTCGAGGAACCTAACTTCTTCTGGGGTTACTGTTTCGCGATCAAGAAAAAAATCTTTGATGAGATCGGGTATTTTGATGAGACGCTTCCCCTGGTTGAAGATGTTGATTTCGCTTATCGGCTGGTCGATGCCGGCTATAAAGTCAAGATATTGAAAGATGTCCGGGTCGGGCATTATTTCCGGGACAGCCTCTCCGCTCATCTCTCGCGCCACTTCCGGACCGCCCGTCACAAGTTTCTCTACGTCCGCCGAAAGAAGCGGTTCACTGACCAGCGGGGGACGGCGATGGAGTACGTCAAATTGATCCTCCACCTGCTGACCCTGCTCTCGATCTTTATCCTCCCCTGGTATCCTCTAATCTTTTCGCTACTGCTCCTGGCTTCCCTGCTCAGCCAGCTGAAGCTGACCCTGTGGTCGATGAAGAAGGGGCCGAAGTTCATCCTGATGATGCCCTTTGAGTTCCTGACCAAGATGGCCTGGGCCCTGGGGGTGATCCAGGGAGCGTTCTGGCTGCTGCGGGGCTATAACCCGTCCCCGAAGGAGTTGTAACCAGGGCGGTTATATTGCCTTTGGCGGAGAAAAAGATTTTTTATAAGGAATAATGGGAGATCTCACCACCGGGAGAGATGGAGGAGCCAGGACCAAACCGCAATATTCCAGTACTCCACTACTCCAACACTCCATTTTTCCCATACCTGAATACTTCTTTCTGATAAACTAAACCGAAAGAGAATTAAAGATGCTCCCTCCAATCCCGAAAAATCTCTATCGTCTCTATAGCGGACTGAAATCCTATGAGCGCTGGCACGTCCGGTTCCGTTGGCGGCTCTGTCCTTTTCTCCAGATTGCCGGCCATATTCCCCGGGAAGGGAAGATTGTCGATATCGGCTGTGGTCGGGGGATGCTGGCCAACTACCTCGCCCTGAACGGACCCGACCGCCGGGTGACCGGGATCGATAAGCAGGTCAGGAGGATCGAGGCCGCCCAGGCCACAGTTGGGGAGAGGAAGAATATCCGTTTTCGTCTCCAGGACGCCTTGGAATTGGAGCGGGAGGAGTACGATGTGATTGTGCTCAGCGATATGCTCCACCATCTGTCTTACCCCGAGCAGGACCGGCTGCTCGAGCACTGCTTCCGGATTCTCCCCGAAGGGGGGCTGCTTTTGCTGGAGGACGTGACCACCGACCCGAGATGGAAATGGCTTGCCCATTTTCTGATTGACCGGACCCTGAACCTGGGGAAGCGGCAGAATTTTCGCCGGTTGGCCGACTGGATCGCCGCCCTAAATCAGCTCGGTTTTACCGTGGAGCATTACCCTGCCCATCGGGGCATTCCTCTGCCGGATTTCCTGCTCAAGTGCCGGAAGGTGAAAGCCGGTGAATAGCCGAGCGAAATTCCTGCTGGCTTGCAAATATCCTGCCGCCGCCCGGGAGCGGATCCGTTCCCGCTTCCGGACCCGGCTGAAGATCGCCCCTCGGGTTAAAAAAGGGATCGACCGGGCCCCCGGTCCGACTACCATCAGTCTCAACCTGACCCATCTCTGTAACCTCCGCTGCGAGATGTGCGGGCAGTGGCGCCGCCAGGATGTTTACCGGAAGGAATTTCTCCCCCTGGAGAAGCTGCGGCCGTTGGTTGACGAGTTGAGCGTCTCTTCCCCCAAGTTTTACCTCTGGGGCGGAGAGCCGTTGCTCTATCCCGAATTGATCGAGCTTCTTCGGTACCTTCGGGAGAAGAGGCAGTACACGATCATCAACACTAACGGGGTGCTTTTAAAGAAGTACGCCGCCGAAATGGTCAGCCTGGAGGTCGATGGTCTCGATCTCTCCCTTGATGGCCCGCCGGAAGTTCACGACCGGATTCGGGGTGTCCCCGGAACTTACCGAAAGGTGATGGACGGTCTCCGTCTTCTCCGAGAGGAGCGTCGGAAGCAGGGCGCAAAAAAACCGATGGTGAAGGCGATCACCACCATCAGCGCGCTGAACATCGACCGGCTGGGGGAGACCCTGGAACTCTTTGATGCCTCCGGTCTCTTCGACGCCGTTATCTTTAATCTGGGCTGGTTTACGACGGAGAAGATCGGTCGGGCTACCGACCGGATATTCCGCCGGTACCTGGGCTGTCCCGCTGTCAGCTGGAAAGATTTCGTCGGGGCGCTGGGCGAGGTGGATCCCGGGAAGGTGAAGGCGTTTATGGAGACGGTCTCAGCCCGTCGCCGGACCGGGCCGCCGGTTTTCTTCATCCCCGACCTCTCGCCCGGTCGAGTGGAGGAGTATTATTCCCGCCCGGCCTCTTTTCTCGGCCGGAAGGCCTGCTTCAGTCCCTGGCTCAACATCGAGGTTCGGCCCAACGGCGATCTCACCTTCTGCCCCGACTTCCCCGATTATATCATCGGGAATATCAATCAGGAGTCCTTCAGCGAAATTTGGAACGGGGACCGGGCCCGGAAATTCCGTCGGCTCCTGATCGAACGGGGCCTCTTCCCGATCTGTTCCCGTTGCTGCGGGCTCTTTGCCTACTGATCTCCGCTGACAGGGGCCGGCAGCAGTTCCAGCCGGCCTCTTGCCCCCCGCCGTTTCTTCGGGCAGCAGGCGGAGCAGTTGCTCGGTTTTCAATGTACCGGCGGCCGCCCGGAGTCGAGGGAGGCGTTCGGCCAGGAAACCGGGGCGGGGTACCGGGATGTTCTCCACCGCCGGTCTCCCCTCCCGGACGGAGAGGAGTGGTTTGGGATAATCCCAAAACCGGGGGCTGAGCGCCCGAGTGAAGTCGGCGGTGATAAAGGCGAAAACCAAAAGGTCGAATCCAGCCGGCTTCCGTCGCGGGTGACCCGGAGATAGGCCTGGTCGATCCCGTAGCCGCCCTGGCCCATATTCACAGTTTTTCACCCGGGGGTGTTCTCGGCGAGCCGGGCGCACCGGGTCTCATCGTCGCCGACCGAGAGGAGTCGGAAAACCATCCATTCAGATTGTTTCTCCGCCGCGGCCATTTTTATGTCCTTGAGGAGTCTGGGGTAACGGGGGCTGATAATTCTTGATTTTTTCCCGCCGACGTGAAGAATCAATTCTCTCGGGGTGGCCGGACCGCCTTCCCGTAATGACTTCTTGGTTAAATCCCATTATGAAGAGTCAAAAGAGAATTATATTTTACCTGCTCCTGCTGGCTCTGATCCCCCGGGCGATCTCCCTGGCTACCTTTGACTTCATTGATTCGGGGGGGGGCAGCGACTCCGTGACCTATATCGCCCTGGCTCGGAACCTGTTTACCGGGCGGGGTTATACTGAGTTCGGGCTTCCCCATACCGTCCATCATCCCTTCTACCCGGTGACGATCGGGCTGGTTTGGCAGTTGACCGGCGATCTGCTCTTCTCCGCCCAGCTGATCGCCTGCCTGGCGGGGATCCTGGTGGTGATCCCGGTCTATAAGTTGGCGGAATCACTCTTCGGCCGCCGAACGGGGGTTCTGGCCGGGTTGGCGGCCGCGATTTTCCCGATCCTGGTGTATGGCTCGACCGAATCCTTCTCCGAGTCGCTCTACACCTTGCTCCTAATCTCGGGGCTGGCCGCGGGCTGGCTGACTTTCCGTTCCGGCGGGATTTTCCGTCCGCTCTTATCCGGAGCCTTTCTCGGTCTGGCGTTTCTCACCCACCCGCTGGGGGTGGTCTTTCTTCCCCTGGTGGCCGGGTTCAATCTCCTGGCCGGCCGCCACCGGTCCTGGACCCGGGAGCGTCTCCGGGCCTCGATTCTGATTGTTCTTGCCTTTTGCCTGACCGCCCTCCCGTTCTGGCTCTTCCTCCGCTCGGCTACCGGCCGCTGGCAGCTGAGCGGGTCGAGCCATTACCAGGATTTTGGACTCCGTTACGACCAGAGCCGGGGGGTCCCGGAGAGCCAGGTGATCTTTTCCCATATGGAAGAACTCTTCCAACCCGATCTCCGTCCGTCCGCCGATCCCGATTACCGGCCGATCGGGATGGCGGAGCTGATCTTCCGCCATCCGGGACGCTTTATTCAGATCATCCGGTTCAACATCGAGGATGGTTATGGCGAAGCGGTCAAGACCGCCCGCTATCTTTCCCTTTCCCCGCGGGTATTCCTCGCCCTGATCGGTTCGGGGGCCCTGCTCCTGACGGTTGTTTTTATCTTCTCCCTGATCCGGCCCGGGCGCCGGGGGGAAGTCAATTATCTTGCCCTGACCTTTCTGCCCCTGGGGGTATTTCTCGTTCTGCAGGTCGAGCACCGCTATTTTTATCCCTTTATCCCCGCGGCGCTGATCGCGTTTTCCGCGATCCTGGAGAGAATTTGGTGGTGGGCCGAAAAGCGGCCCGCTCTCCGTCGGCCGTTGTTCTTTGCTCTGATGGTTTACTTCCTTGCCCTGGCCACAGCCTCGGGGTTATTGGTGTACCGTAAGGCCCGCAAGATCTCCGTTCCTTACGAGTATAAGATCCTGGGAACCTGGATGAGACAGAACGTTCCCGGGATCGAGGAGGAGCGGGTGATGATGTTTCGTCTCGGGGTCAGCTATTATGCCGGTTGCGACTGGAACGTCTTTTACTGGGGGGACCTGGCCGGTTTGAAGGGATACCTCCGGGAGCGATCTATCCGCTACCTGGTGGTGGATAGTTACAAGCTCCATATGCTCCATCCGGAACTGCGCTTTCTCCTTGACGCCGATCCTCTGCCGGAGGGGTTTTATCTGATCAGGGAGATCGGGTATGACGGTCGGAAGGCCCGCTTGCTAAAATTCGAATATTAGGCTCTCTTCCGTTTAGTATGGGGCCACCGCCTCCGCCCGGCCGATTTTAATGGGTATGGTTCCTGTGTATTGGGGTAATGAGTGGCGGAGTATTGTATTTGCTCTCCAGCACTCCATCACCCCACCACTCCCCTCCCGATCTCCCCTCAGCACACCGGTTTGGACCACTGCCGTTTATCTGTGCAGAGCGGAACAAAGCGATGCGTTAGTACTCCAACTTCACCCAGTCCAGCATTACCCCCAGTTCCCGGGAATCGGCAACTCCCAGCTCCCGGCGCGGTTGCCAGGGCGGGGAGGATATGATCAGGTTGGCGATCCCTTCCCCGTCGGCCGGCCGCTCCGGCTTTAGCCGGTAGATATTTTCCCCGGGCTGCAGCGCGACTTCGCCGAGTATTGTTCCCTCCAATTCCAGAAGAGCCATCCCCACCTCCCCCCGCTCCGGACCGGTCTCCACGACCCGGAAACTGACCAGGGGTGAGGAATCCGCTTCGGCGAAGAAAGGCAGGCGGACGATTGCCGTCTGCCCGGTCCAGCGGACCGGGGTCCGGCCCAGGTGTTTTTCCCGGTGATGGAAACCGGGTCCGACAAACAACCGGTCTTCGGCCGTGCCCAGATCGATCAGGAGATCGTCGCTTCCGTCATATTCCTCGATCAAGATTTCTCCCGGGGGGGGGAGGTTCCGCGAAGGGACCTCTCCCCGGAAAGCTTCCCTCAACCCTTCTCTCTCCAGCCGATCGAGGATGGCGTCGGTTAGGACCCGGGCCACAATCCTCCCGCCCTGGCTGGAATAGTGGGATTTCTTATAGAGCCGACTTTTGCCCACCATCTTCTCGGCCGGATCGACTACCATCACCCCTGCTTCGGCGAGGTCTTCGAGGATATGATAATGGATCGGGGTGTTGTTCTGTTCCAGGGCTTTTAAATCATTTCTCTTTGGAATATGGAGGATGATCGGGGTCTGTCCGGCGTCCCGGGCCGCGGCGGAAAATTCCCGCAGGATCAGGTGGCTGGTCCGCATCGGTTCGCCCCCCCGATCCCAGTAATGTTCTCCCGGGCGAAAATCGTGTCTTCCCCCCGGTTTTGGCCGGTAATCGCTGAAGATAGTGTAGAGCAGGGACAAAAACCGGCTCTTTAACCGGAAATTCGGGCGGTAATTCTCCGGGAGATACCAGTATTCGTATTCCGCCAGCGGCGAGCGGGTCAGATCCTTGAGGACCTCGGGGACCTCTTTTGGAGGGATTACCGGGCTGTTGAGCAGACCGAGTTCGCCCTGCTCGCCGATGAAGAATCTCGGTTTGGAGAAGACCAGCCAGGTATCCCGGCTGTAGAGGGAACGGAAGATATTGACCGTTCTCTTGATGTTCTCCGGTTGGAAACCAAAGACGGCGAATCGGGGGGAGTACTTTTGGCCGACGTGTTTCCAGCGCAGGTAGGCCTGGCCGATGCCGTAACCGGGGACGCCGAAGTTGAGGACTTCCGCCGCCACCCCGGCCTGGTTGAGATAGTCTTCGAGAAACTTTCCCCAGGTCGAGGAGAAGGGGACTTCATCGCCGTGGGTAAAGGAATCGCCGAAGAGGGCAATCCGTAAAACTCCCTCCGGAGGCGCGAGCGGGTATTCATTGGGCCGCGAGCGGATCCCGGCCGAGTTGGCACGGTACATCCCCTCCAGGTTGGTCCGGCCGGGCCCGATCGTCCAGCCCAGCAGCGGATCATCGATCACGTAGGCTTCCGATTGCCGGCTGAAATAGTGCTCCATTTTCCGGCGGACCATCTCGGCCGGGAAGCGGTAGGGAAGCAGCGGCCGGGTCCGGTAGAAAGCCTGACCGTCCTCGTTGACGGTAGTGATCAGCCGGGCGACTGCCTCGCAGATCCCCAACCCGATGATCAGGGTGATCAGGAGCAGCAGGATATTTTTCATCCAGGGTTTAATAGTTGGCCTCTCTTTCATTTATTGCCGGGAACAACCTGTCCCCTCAGTTAGGTGCGATGGATTGCCCCGTTTTGGGATATGAGAATATCGGCAATACTTCAGCCTTCTAAAAACGTTGCTATCAGCACCACCACTGATTTTCATTGCGATCCGGCTTTTTTATCCGGCTTTAGACGGAAGACGCAGAAGCAATCTCCACCTGAATATTGCTTCGTCGTCTTTGGCTCCTCACGATAACAATCGTAGGCTTATCAAACAGCAGAGACTTTTATCGAGCTCAAGTGCTGCGATATTAAAGATTTAAGCCTAAGTTGAGCGATTATTGCGGATGAAATGTGCTAAGATTTTGCTGGCCGACGGGTTGCGAAAACCGCAGCCATATCCAGGAGATATGGCGAGGATTTTCAATATCCGTTCGGACGCAAAAGATTGGTGCAGTTCGCCGCATAGAATCGCTCAATTTAGGTTAAGGTAAGATATCCACCCCACTACTCCATCTATGAGTCTCCGGGGATTACTGGTTTGGCGGAATAACGCTTGCCCATACAACCTATTATTTACGTTACCAGCCTTCTCCCGTCCGGGTCAATCGGATTAACCCCGGCTTCCCCCGGGAGAGTCAAGGGGTGGATGGGGCTGAACCGTTCTCCCGGATAGCCTTTAGGACGGAGTCGGCGATGATTTGGTGGGCAGCCGGGTTGGGGTGGCGGTCCACCCTCCGGGGCGGGTCGCCCCGGAAATGGCAGTAAGCCTGGGAGAAGGAATATTCATCCGGTTCGGCCAGCCGATTTAAAAGTTCGGCGTGGCAGTTGACGGCCGTCAGATCCAGTCCCCGGAATATCTCCGGCAGCGTCAGTGGCTCATCGAAATTGCCCAGGCCGACGATAATCAGTTTCGAGCCGTACCGATCCGCCAGGTCCCGGATTTCCCGGTAGGCCTCTTCCACTATCCGGTCGATCTTCTCGGAAGGAGGGGGGACGAGGGTGAAGGCGGACTTGAGCTTGAAGATCAGAAGCCGGGAGTCGTCGTGGAGGAGGAGGGGAAGGGCGGTGCGGAAAAAAAAGGAGAAAAAGTCCCGCCTGGAGGCGGGGGTATCCCGCCAGGGGGAGATATCGACCGGATAGCAGGAGAAGACCGGCGGGTGGAGATCGATGGAACCGTTTTCTCCGTCAATGAAATAGGGGTTGGGGGCGATCGAGAAACGGGTGGGGGCGAAGAGCCTGGTCGAACGGTTGAGCAGCCAGGGCGAGTATTGAAAGAGGATGTATTCCGGCCGGTATTCGGGGATCAGTTTCCGAGCCAGGATCAGCATCTGGGAAAGACCGTAACTAGGGAGCCCGGCGTTTAGTTCTCTTCCTCCCAGTTTACGGGCCACCAGGTGGGGGAAGGTATCTTCGGCCCGGCAGGCATCGCCGTAGGTGAAGGAGCAGCCCAGGGCTAAAACATAGGGCCGCCGGTTGTCCGCGGCCGGGGAATCCTTCACCGCCCGGAAGCCTCGGCTATCGAACCGCATCGGGAGGTCTTCACCGATCGGGAAGGTATGGGCACCCTCGGCGCCGGGCTGGGACCGGAACCCCAGTTCCCGGTCGGGTTCGAAGACCGTTCCGCTCCAGCCCCGCCGGTTTTGCTTGGCGTACCGGTAAAGTTTTCCGCCTCGGCTCAGGAGGGTCCGGCCGTAGAAAACGAGAAAGATGCCGGCCAGGGAGAGGAGGAAGAACAGGTAAATAATTTTAATGATCGTGGTGCGTTTCAACGTTTTTTTCTCCGGGGAGATTGTTTTGCGTTTGGCTTCTTAAAAGGTATATAGTGTCTGAACACAAACCCCGAAAATCAGGTCATTACAATTTGAGGTTTCTGTTCAGGCACTATATAATACCCGCTGGATATAAGAGGACAAGACAAGAATTATTCGGCCGGCGCCGACGAATCGAACTGTGAACAATCTTATGACAGAATAAAGTCAGCGCAGGCAAACTGAATATTTTGACAGAACAGAATCGAGTTTCGGGAGAGATGAGAAAAAAACGCTTCTGCCTGATTACCACCTTCTATCCGCCGTTCCATCCCGGCGGCTGCGGGCTTCACGTCTACCATCTGGCCGGCCTCCTCGCCCGGGATGGGCACGAGGTGGAAGTTATCTGTTCCGGGGACGCCCACTCCTATAAATTGAAAGCTCCCCGGGAAGGGGACTATCCCCAACACCGCAATGTGACCGTTCACCGGATCAAAAGCGGCGTTGGGTGGTTGGAACCCCTGCTGACCTACCTTTTCGGCGGCCCGATCTTCTCCCGCGCCCCGATCCAGCGGATCCTAAATCGGGGCTTCGATGTGATTCATTACCACAATATTTCGCTTTTCGGCGGGATCCGGGCCCTGGTGATGGGTTCGGGGATCAAGCTTTTTACCCAGCATACCTACTGGCTGATCTGTCCCACCCACTATCTCTGGAAGGATAACCAGCGGGTCTGCGAGAAGCGGGGATGTCTCCGCTGCCAGCTGAATTACCGCCGCCCTCCCCAGTTCTGGCGTCGGGGCGGCTTGACCGATCGTCTGTTAAGAAAGGTCGATTCCCTGGTGATGCCCTGTCAATATATGCTTGATCGTCATCGGGAAAGTGGGCTGAAGGGGAGGATGGACTGTCTGCCCTATTTTGTTGATCCGGTGACCTCCGGGGAAGGGGAGGGAGAGGAGTTTTCTGATCTGAAACCCTTCTTCCTCCTGGTTGCCCGACTGGAGAAGTACAAGGGTTCCCGGCTGGCGGTGGAGGCCTTCCTGGAAAAAGGCGGGTCCGCCAATTTGGTCCTGGTCGGGACCGGGAGTATGGAGAGTGAACTGCGGGAACTGGCCGGAGACGACCCCCGGATCAGGTTCCTGAACTATCTTTCCCCCGACCGCTTATCCTGGATCTATCAAAATGCCGTTGCCCTGATCGCTCCTTCAATCTGGCCGGAGATGGGTAATCTCACCGTGCTCCAGGCTTTCTCCGGCGGGACCCCGGTGATCGCCTCCCGGGTCGGGCTCCTCCCCGAGTTGGTGGAAACCCACCGGGCCGGGATCCTCTTTGACACTCGGCAAGAGTTGACCGCGGCAATGGAGCGGATGGAGCAGCCGTCTGTTCGGGAGAGTTTCATCCAGCCGGCCCGGAAGGCCTATCGCGAGGAATATACCCCGGAAATATTTCTCCAGCGGTATTATCACCTGATCGACGATCTCTCCAGCTGATCTCCCCTCATTCTCTCGGTTCCGTGCGTCAAGAAAAGTAACCCGCGGCCTCAGGGGAAAGCAAATCGCGATGCGATTGATGTTTAACTTTGAAGGATTAAGTTGTGGGGGTGGGTGAAGAGGAGGGGGGCGAGGGGGGCGGGCTGGATGAAGGGAGGGGTGAAGGTGAAGGTGAAGGTGAGGGAGAGGGTGAAGGGCTGGGGGAAGAGATGGGAGAAGGAGAAGGGCTGGGGGTTGAGATTGGGGTGGGTAGAGGTGTAATTGGCCGGGGCCTCCGTCCGCTTAAAGGGAGATCGTTTTCCGTCCCAAAGTAGATCCGGCTGGAGCCACGCAGTGCCCAGAGTCCGGATTCTTTTCTAAAGACGGCACTGATCGCGGTCTCGCCTTCATAAGAAGCCGGCTGGGGCTGATCGGTCTCGGCCCCGAAGTAGTAGCGGCTCCATTCCCTGACCGCCCAGCGTCCAGTCGCAGGCTGGTAGACGGCGGGCAGGTCGGTCCCGCCTCCTTCGAACTCAGCCGGCACAGGTTGGTCTCCGCTGTCTCCGAAGTAGAACCTGGTCAAGTCTCGGATCGCCCACAGACCGCTACTCGAACGGAAGACGGCGATCTGCTTGTCCCGCTGACCCTGATAATAGCCGGGAACCGGGATATCCCCCGCGTCGCCGAAGTAAGCTCGGGTCGTTTCCTGGATTGCCCAGAGACCGTATGCTTTGCGGTAAATCGCCGGTCGGCAGGAGCCTCCTCCGCCATAGTCCCCCGGCACCGGGGTATCCCCTTCGGCGCCGAAGTAGGTCCGGGTCACCTCCCGGATTGCCCAGAGACCGCTGCTTGGTCGGAAGAGGGCGAGATCGGTGGTCCCGTTCCCGTTAAAATCGCCGGCGGTCGGGATATCACCGCTCTGGCCGAAGTAGGTCCGGGTCACCCCCCGGATTGCCCAGAGACCGCTGCTTGGTCGGAAGAGGGCGATATCCGAGGTGCCGTCACCGTTATAATCCCCGGAATCGCTCAAGGGCAGGGTGAAGATAGGATCGGAGAGGGTAGCGAACCAGGCATCGGCAATCACCTGAGAGCCGAATTCCCAGACCGGGTGGATACAATCCTCGACCAGAAGATTTCTCCAGACCGTATAGGAACCGTAAGCCAGGTAGGCCAGGAAGGGGTCGGCCAGGAGGCAGCTTTTCTCCCGGGCGAGAGGTGGGATATAGTTCAGGCTTAAATCTTCGGTCCACAGGTAGAAACCGAGGTTCTGACAACTGGGGATGATGGTGGCCAGGACCGGTTCACAACCTGATTTCCGGGCTCGATCGATCATCGCCCCGAGATTGCTTTTTGAGCTGGAGGGGGGGAGCCCTTTTTTATAGTCGTTGGTCCCGGCCATAATCAGAATATGGGAGGCATTGTACCTGGCCATTACCACGTTGATCCCCGGGCAGGGCCGGATTGGGAAACCGCCTCCATATAAAAGTTGGTACGTGGTGCAGCCCGGATAGCCGTGGTTATGGATGGTATAGGTGGTAGGTCCGGCGGCTTCCAGGTTCTCCTTGAGGAGGGGGATATAGCACTTCCCCATCGGGGGGCCATCGGTTCCATAGGTGATGCTGTCTCCATAGCCGATAAAGACTCGGTCGCCAGGGCTTTCCCTCCTCATCCTGGTTGGGGTTACTGGAGATTCGACTTTGGTGTCAAAGAGAAGAAGAGTCCGCCGGGACCGGACGGTTCCCTGCTCATCTTTCTCCACCACCCATCCGGGGTCGGAAAGCTCTCCGGTGGGGTCCGGGGCAGTCTGGCGGATTTTCTCTGGTGGAGCTGGCTTGGACCAGGAGTTTCTCCGGCCGACAGTAGAGAGGATCTCCCCTTCTTCCCACCAGGAGCATTCCCAGTGCCCCCCCGAAAGAGCGGAGACCGAAGGCAGAGCTCGGTCGGTTTTACTTCGCCGCCCGAGCAGTTCTTCCCGGGACCATCCCCGGCGGTGGCTAAAGCCGGCGAAAATCTGAAAATAGTCATCAACCCAGCCCTGCCAGATAAGGATTGCCCGGCCATCGGGGGCGGTTGCCAGGGCCGGGTTGAGATTGGGGGAGCTGCCCGGTGTAGAGACCCGTACTGCCGGGCCGAAATCATTCCCCGTCCAGCGGGCTGAGTAAATCTCCGAGTTGTCGTGCCGGTCTCCGGACCAGGCGACGAGGGGGCGGCCATCGCCGGCCAGGGCTATTGTTGGAGTCATCTCCCAGGTCTGGTCATCTTTGGTCACCCGGCGGGGCTCGCTCCAACCACCGGATTGCTTCCGGCTGAAATAAATCTTGGGCGTTTCCCCGTCCCGGCGGGCGGCCCAGACAACCCAGATCTCCTCGGCAGGGCCGAGGGCCAGGGCCGGGTTGAAATTTTCCTCGAATCGCTCGGCCGGGAGAAAAGTTTCTTTCTCCCAGGCCCCGTCCTGGTAATGACCGAGGACGATCCCGTATTCGTTTTGGTCCCCATCCATCCCGATCGAATATAGCTCTTGGGCCCGAATTCCGGTGGGGAGAAGCAAAAACATTAAAAGTAGTGGCCATCCTTTTCTTTTCATTGTTATACTTTAGCACTATTGGTGGGGACGGCAATAATAATTGCAGAGAAAAGCCGGGTCCCTCTTTCCCACCGGGCGGTTTTGCTGGTTTGTTCCCCGGTAATAAGTTTGAATTATTAATTTGATGGAGCCTTATGCAAAAGATCAGACTGAAGAATTTGTTCCGGGCTGGATTAATTATTCTGGCGGGCGGATCTCTTGTTTTAAGCTGCCGGCCGACCCCGTCCGTCCCCAACGCTATATTTATCCTGATTGACGCTGCCCGTAGCGATCGCTACGGAGCTTACGGCTACGGGAAAGAGACCTCTCCCCAGCTCGACAGCTTGGCCGAGGAGGGAGCGGTCTGCCTCCGTAACTTCTCCAATGGGACCTACACCCTGGAGTCGGTTCCCACCTATTTTTATTCTCGTTACTACATAAAAACCCTCTTCCCGGCTGACGCCCGGCTCCCGCTTCAGGAACCGGAAAACCTCTTTCGCGATCTCGATCCCGAGGCGATCTCGATGGCCGGACTCTTCAAGCAGGCCGGTTATCGGACGGTCCTCTTCTCCGCCCATCCCTGGCTGGTTCGGGGCTACGAGCTGGTCGGAGACTTTGACGAGTTCCATCAGGTCCGGGATCGGAACTATCCCCACGCCGTTGCCGGAGATGTCCTGGCAGAAGTGGAAAGCTGGCTGGCCGACGATCCCCCGCAGCCGTTCTTTATTTACGTCCACTTGATGGATCCCCACACCCCCCGAATCCGAAGAGGGGAGACGATGATATTTGCTGATCCGGATTATGACCACCGGGAGAAATTCGACCGCCACGGAAACCCGGTGGGGGAATACCTGGGCCCGGACGGCGCCTGGCGGATCCCGGATGATCTGGGTCAAGATGACCTCGCTTATCTCAATGCACTTTATGATGGCGAGATCCTCTACACCGACCGCAGCCTGGGCGAGTTCATTACCTTTATGCGGGAGCGGGGACTTTACGACCGGACCCTGATGGTGATCGGAGCCGACCACGGCCAGCATCTGGGCGAGCACGGTTACTCCCAGCACGGGGGAAAACCTTACGAAGCGGTGATCCGGACTCCCCTGGTGATGCGGCTCCCCGCCCGGATCCCGGCCGGGACCCGGATCGATACCATTACCGAGAATGTCGATATTCTCCCCACGATGGCCGGGGTTCTGGGTATTTCGGTCCCGAACGGCAAGAGTTTTGACGGCCGGGATATTTTCCGCCCGCCCGACTTCCCAGAGCCGGCCGGACGAGCCCTCTCACCAGGGTTTATCCGGACCCTCGATCACAAGTTAATCATCGAGAAGGAGACCGGGGAGGAATTCCTCTATGACCTGAAAAACGATCCCGGGGAGGAGAATAATCTGGCCGCGGTTAAACCGGAACTGGCCGCGGAACTGAGAGCGGAGTGGGAAGGGGCTCTGAAACGGTCGAAGCGGAGGTACGAGGCGGCGACGATCACGGGGCCGCCCCGGCTCCCCTTTGCCATCCCGGCCCGGTCGTTCACTCTCGACAGCCTCTCCCCCCGAGTGGAATTGAAAAAGTTTATCCACCCCTGGCAGGAGCCGGAGCTTCTCGCGCGGCTCCGGGGCGAGCCGATCTGGATTCAGAATATTCCGCCCGGCCGCGATTTCGTCCTCGGCTTCAATCAGGCCGGGTTGGAACCCCTCACTCTGAGCTTCCCGGTTCCCAACGGCGATTACCGGGTAAATCTGCATTCTCCGGGCGCCCCGGATATCCAGGGATATCCGGGCAGCGTCTTCGAGATCAGGTTGGGGGGGGGAGACTCTTTGGTATCGCTACCGGTTAATACCGCCCAGCCGGGGGCCGGCGACGGGGTTGACCTGGGGGTGGTCAGGATCGAGGATGAAACTTTTACCGCTGTCATCCTCCCGGCTCCCGAATCTTCCTGGGTTATGCTCGATTATTTCAGCTTTGAACCGCTGCTGAGTGGAGATGGACCGGATGAGGTTGACCAAGAAGACGCCGCTGAACGCCGAGAACGTCTGAAAGCCCTCGGTTATATGCAATAAGCCGGGAACAGGGAGTTGGGCTGAGATGGAACTGGACCGATATAGCAGGCTAATTACACGGGCGGCCGAGGGGTTGATCGAATTGGCCGACCGGGATCGGAATTCCCCGACCTACGGCTGTTTCGACTATTCTTACTGGAGGAGCAAGACCTCCGGTTATGTCAATGCCCGGCTCCAGGAAGCGGCCTACACTCTGGCACTCCTCTATTCCCGCGATTATCCGGGCAACCGCTGTCGGGGGATGCTTGAGGTCGGTGAACTGGCCCGCGCCGGATTGCTTTGCTGGGCCCCGCTCCAGCATCCCGACGGATCCTTTGACGAGTGGTACCGGGGGGAACACGGCTTTGCCGCCACCGCCTTCTCCAGTTTCGCCCTTTCCCGGGCCTTTAGGATCTTGGAGGATTTAGATCTGTTGGAACCGGGGGAAGTCGTCAGCCTCCGGGAAACCTTCCGGAAGGCTGGACATTGGTTGAGCCGCCACGATGATCTGGAGAAGATCAATCATCAGGCGGTGGCCGCGGCCGCTCTCTACAGTCTGGGGGAAATCCTTGGTGACCCGGAGCTGATCTCCGCGGCGGGGATCAAGGTTGAGTCAGTCCTCGATCGGCAGACCGATGAAGGCTGGTTTCCGGAACTGGGCGGGGTCGATACCGGCTATTCGTTCCTCACCCTGGAGTATCTGGCTCATTGTTACCTGGCTTCGCCTTCCGGCCGCCTGAAAAAGGCCCTGCTCCGGACGCTCGAATTTCTTGTCTTCTTTGTCCATCCCGAGATCTCGACCGGGCGGGAGTACAACCTCTGCGGCAATTCTTATGTCTCGCTTCTGGCGGCGGCGATGCTCTCCGATCTCTCACCGTCAGCCCGCCGTCTCTTCATCGAGGGGACCGCCCGCGACAACATAATTGAGCAGCTGGCCCAGGACGACTTAAGCCGCTGCTATCATCTCTACAACGGTCTGCTGTCCTGCGATTACGCCGAAAAGAATCGAGACAATCTGGAGAAGCCCTCACCCCCGCTGCCTTTCGCCGGCCCCAGCTTTCAAAAGATTTTTCCCCGGGCGGGTCTGGCCGTGGTCCGGGGAGAGGGCTATTACGCGGTAGTCTCGCTCTTTCGCGGGGGGTTGTTAAAGGCTTTTTCCTCCCCGGCGGGAGAAGAGGGGTTTCCGGGGTGTCTCGATCGGGGGTATACTGTCCGGCCTGATACACTCCGGCCTGATACACTCCGGCCAGCGGCCGGAGCCACCACCGGAGCCACCACCGGAGCCACCACCGGAGTCACCACCGGAGTTACCACCGGGGCCACCACCGGGGCCACCACCGGGGCCACCGCTGGAGCCAAAGTTACAGATACAGTAACAGGTACAGACACAACCAAAGACAGCATTCATTCTTTCCTCCTCAACCCCCCCACCCCGGTTCGGCAGTGGCAGAGGCAGAGGCAGAGGCAGTGGCAGTGGCAGTGGCAGTGGCAGTGGCAGTGGCAGTGGCTCCGGCCGCTGGCCGGAGTGCCCCTGGCCGGAGTGTCCCCAGCCGGAGTGCCCCCGGCCGGAGTGTCCCCAGCCGGAGTGTCCCTGGCCGGAGTGTCCCCAGCCGGAGTGCCCCCGGGCGGAGTGTCCCCGGCCGGAGTGCCCCCAGCCGGAGTGTCCCCGGCCGGAGTGCCCCCGGCAAAATCCACCGCCCTGCATTCTTTTCTCCTCGACCCTTCCTCCCCGGTTCGG
>CAYXKT010000007.1:30507-40073 GCA_964465735.1 uncultured bacterium | reverse complement strand
GTTCGGACGCAAAAGATTGGTGCAGTTCGCTGCATAGAATCGCTCAATTTAGGTATTATTTAGATATGGCTTTGAAGGGGGTTGGGCCCCGACTTTGTATAGAGGACAATTATATACTATTTAGGGATAGTTTTGAAGGGGATTGGATTAATTCTTTGATTCAATGATTTGATTGGATGGGTTATTTTGGGGTATTAGCCTGTCCAGAGGTTCTTTTGTTTTAGTTCGTGATAGTTGTCTATCCGCCGGAATTCCAGTTTTGCTTGGCCGAAATTGACCAGGAATCCGATGAGCAGTTTGGATATTCTCAATTGCGCGATTAATTGTGCCTTGTGATTATCGTCCAATCCCTTCCCGGCTTTGATTTCCACCACCACCTTGCCCTCAACCACGATATCGGGGATATATGTTCCTACTTCCTCATCTGTATACAAAACCGGATACCGTTTCTCTGATTCAATGCTTAATCCAAGATTTTCTAATTCAATAAATAGCGCTCGCTGATAAACTTTTTCCAGGAATCCGGGGCCTAATCCGTTGTGAACGTTATAAAAACCTCGAATAACCTTCTCCGTCAGCCCCCGATAGTCCGAATCATCCCACTTCATCTATCCCCTACCCTATTTTTCAATCGTCAAGCCCATTCCCCACCCCCCCAGGAATCCCATTCAATCAAAATCACATAATCTCCTACACAGCTAATATCCCGGAAAGCCATCCCCAAAAGACGTCTAATCGAATCCAACCAATGGGGTCCGAGGCGAGGGATCTAATCCTATTCAATCCTATTCCATCGTCTGTTTAATTCCCTGGAAAGGCTTGCTCAATCATTGATTTGTTTTCTTTAACCCAATCAAATAATCTTCTGATCCCTTCCCGGTTGGAGACCCGGGGAGTCCAGTTCAGTTCTCGGGTAGCTTTGGAGATGTCGCTGACGTAGATTTTCTGATCTCCGGGTCGCCAGTCGGAGAAGTTATAGTTAATCTTCCGTCCGAGAAATTTTTCCAGAAGATCAAAAAATTCGAGGAGGGAGATGGTATTTTCTTGGCCGCCGCCGACGTTGAAGATTTTTCCGGCACATCGGTCGATATTTTGGATCGCGGCGTCGAAGGAATCGAGGAGATCGTCCATATAAAGGATATCCCGAACCTGCTTACCATTGCCATAAACGGTGATCTTCTTCCCGGTCAGGGCGGCGATGACAAACCAGGCGACCCAGCCCTGATCCTCGATCCCGAACTGGCGGGGGCCGTAGATGCAGGATTGGCGCACTACCACGGTCTTTAAGCCGTAGATCCGGGAATAATCCCGGACATACTGGTCGGCCGATCCCTTGGAACAGCCATAGGGAGAATGAAAATCGAGCGGCTGATCTTCGCGGACCGCCGTCTTCTCGCCTTGAAATTCGTAGCGGGACTTTCCTTCCCGGACCGGCATATCGTCCAGGTTCCCATAGACCTTGTTGGTCGAGGAGTAGATTAACGCTGGGGAACGCCTCGACTCCCGGAGGACTTCCAGGATATTGAAGGTTCCGAGGGCGTTGATCTCGAAATCATTCCGGGGAGCGGTCACCGAGGTGGTGACGGCAACCTGGGCGGCGAGATGGAGGATGGCGTCAATCTGCGCTTGCCGAGAAAATACTTTTTCCAGGAAGTCATAATCCCTGATGTCGCCTTTGATGAACTCGTAGGGTCCGATGGTGTTAAGCCAGCGGATGTTGAGATCGGCTCCCGGGCGGGAGAGGTTATCGAGGACGATAACATCATCTCCTCGCCGGATGTAACGGGCGGCGGCATTGCAGCCGATAAAGCCGGCCCCGCCGGTAATGATAATTTTCATCTTGGGGAGGTCCTGATTTAATGACTGAGATTGGACAGAAGAATATATAACCGGAAGGACAATATTGCAAGACAAAGCGGCACGAATCACGAAGTGGCACGGATCTCCGTATCGGCTAAAGATGAGATAGCAGTGAACTTATTCACCTGCGGCATAAAGCCGCAGGGGCCTGGGAAAGAGGCCTGATCGAAAGTAGCTTTTGAACTCGCTCACCTACCGGTCAAGCCGGTAGGGGTCGGTCCAGAGCAGAAGTTCGAGAGTAGATTTAGAACTTATTCACCCTTGGCCCAAGGTCATAAGGGTCTGGACGGAGGAGTCTGGCCGTAGCCCTTGAACTCGTTCATCCGCCGGACAGAGCGGCGAGAGTCTTAGTGTAGCGCAGAAATGGGAGATGGCGGGGAACTGGGGGTGAGAATGCAACCGAAGCGATACTACAACTACGACAAAGAATGCCGGAGGCATTCTGATCCTACTGTCGCGTTTCATTTCCAATGAGACTGGTGTTTCACCTTAAATGAGACTCACGCCTCACTCTCTTAAATAAATATGTCAATATATTAAACTCGAGGACAATCTCAATTGGAAATTCGGTTTTGATCTGGCCCCTCTTCAGGGGGCTGATTAATTAGTGCTGATCCATTTTGATCCCGGCGATTCTCGCCGGGCTATGATGTTTTACCCCTTTGGGGTAACTGAAGGGACGCCAACGGCGTCCAACATCAGAGCCCGGGGTGCAACCCCGGGATAAAAGACGCCGCCATCAACTCTTAGCAGCACTCCAACACAGTGCCAGATCATAATCCGAGACAGTATTTCTTTTGGGAACCAGTGTAATTTTAGTAGCGCAATTTACACTTTATATCACATACCATTCTCATTTACCTGGGACGCCAGTCTCATCTACTATGAGACGCGACACCTACAAGTCCGGCAGCGAAGCGGAAGGACGAAACCACATTACTCTACGTATTGTAGTACTGGTGCGAGTAGATATAGCGATAACGGTAGAGATAGTAAGGAATATAGGTAATGACATTAGTCATTAGCGAGGCGATCGGATTGGCGTTGGCTTCCAGCATCATCGAATAGGCCCGCTCAACGTCCACCGCCTGGGTTCGGCCGGCTCGAACAATCAGGATCGACCCGTCGAGCATACTCCCGAGAATTCCGGCATCGGTAACGGCCAGGATCGGTGCCATATCGAAGATTACCCAGTCAAACTCTTTCTTCAGGCGAGCGATCAGTTCTTTCATCCGGGCGGAACCGATCAACTCAGCCGGGTTGGCCGGAGTTTTCCCGGCAGGGATAACGTAAAGATCGTCAACGGCGGGTTTCTGGATGAAGTCGTCAACCTCCATAGTCCCGGAGAGGATATTTGAGAGTCCGGGCCCCCGGTCGATATTAAAAATATGGTGAAGATTGGGTTTTCTCAGGTCGGCATCGATCACGATCGTTTTCTTCCCCACTTCCTGGGAGAACGCCGCGGAGAGGTTGGCGGCGGTGACCGTTTTGCCTTCACCGCGCAAGGAACTGGTAATCAGAAAAGTCCGAACCGGGTTCTCCGGGGAGAGTGAGGCAATATTGGTCCGGATCGACCGATACTGCTCGGAGATATGAGATCTGGGATCGGCCAGAGTAACTACTCGAGGATCAACCCCCTCCTTGGCCATTTGCGGCTTGGTGACGTAGGAGATGACGCTGATCTCTTCAAGAATACTGTCTTTCCGGCTCTGGAAGTATTTCCGGATTTTGCTGACACTGAGTTTTTCTTGTTGGGCAGACATATTTTCTGTTAGTTCTCGATTTGGGTCTTACTACTCTCAATTCATTGCAGGAACCTCTGACCCAGTGAAGAGGGCACAATAATCTATCCCCTATCAATGGATTGAGATTGCTTCGCTCCGATAAATCGGGGCTCTCAATGACAGATTATCGCATACTATTCGATAACACTACACCAGGGAAACTATCCAAATATCATAAAAACGATCACGGTCAGGACTATGAATGTTACTATCACGATCAGGGTCAGAAACCATAATCTCTTTTTGGAGTTAATCAGTGATTTTTCCTCCGGAGTCAGGATCTGGCTGGTAGCGCCAAGCATCGGGATCGGGAGGAACTCCCGGAGCTGGTTTGGCTCTTCAAATGAATGATCTGTGACTTCGGCCAGGACAACCAATCCCCCACCAAGAACTATCCCCATAAATAAACCGGCGAGAACAATCAGACTTTTCTTTGGTTTGAAGGGCTGGAGCGCGACTTCGGCATTATCAATAATCAGAAACTGGGTCCCTCTCTCCTCCAACTCCAGCCGCCGGGTCACCAACGCCATCTCCCGCTGGGCCAGTAATGTATTGAAGGTGGCCTGGTAATTAATATTGTCCCGACGCAATTCCGCCAATTCCTTCTGTTTTTCCGGCATCTGCTTGATCTTTTCGAAGGAGGCCTCGGCAATGGTCTTGTTGATGTTGATGCTCTCCTCCAGGGACTCCAGTTCCCGCGTCACTTCTTCCAGTTCCATCCGAGCAGCCTGGTAGATGGGATTGACCGAGGTCGTCTCCTCCTTGAGCGTCATCGCCCCACCGGTCTCCAGGGTCAGCCGAAGATTTTCAATCTCATCCGACAGCCTCTTCACCGTGGGATGTTCCTCAGTCGCGTCCACCATCAAACGGGCCAGCTGAACCTGTTTTTCCGTCATCTCCCGGCGAAGACTCTGGACCACCGGGTTGGTCTCAGTGACTTTTGAACTGACCATAAACTCATCCTCCTGTTCCAACTGGCGGAGGATCGTGTCCTTTCTTTTCTGTAACTCTCTATATCGAACTCCCTGGTTGAGCAGGATTTCGCTGAAGTTCTGGTACCTGGTACCATAATGAGACTGGCGGAGAAACTCCCGGGGAAAGGGCGGCATAACCGGTCCGCCACCATAGGTGGGGGTATAGCTGAGAGAGGTATATAACTCGCTGGCCAATTCATCGGGCATCAGATCGGCGTATTTCTCCTGAAAATCCCGCAGTTTCGCCTCCGACTCATCCATATACTGCCGATAGAGTTCGAGTTCCTTTTCGATCCATTCGATCCCGACCTGGGTCTCCCGATCCTGGAGCTCCAGGTTCTCCTTGATGACGTTCCGGGTCACCAGGTTGACAATCTTCTGGGCCGTCTCCGGGTTGGGATAGTTGCAGGTAATCTCCAGCAGGCTCTTGCCGGAGATCTTTACTTCCATATTCTCCCGGACAAAATCGATCAGTTCCCGGTACTCACGGTCAGTCTTAACATTTTCCTGGAGCCGAAGTTCTTTGATGATATTCTCGATCAGGGAACGGCTCTTGACCCTCTGGAGAACAGTCCCCAACCGTTCCGTGATCGGGGTACTCTTGGAAAAACTCTCAATATAGGGATTTTCCTTGGCCTTCTCCTGGATCTCGATCACCGCGGTGCTCTTATACATCGGGGTGACCGTATGGCTATAACCCCAGGCGAAGAGGGTCAGGAAGATCACCGGGATCAGAAGCAGCCACTTCCGGTGGAAGATAATCTCCAGATAGCTACGTGCGGTATTCCGCAACGTGATTGTGATTGGTTCGGCCATTTTAGTTAGGTAATTAGGTTGGAGGCTGAAGTAACTGCTTCATTAGTAAATTAGTGTCTGAACTAAACCTGATATCACGCATAATTTGTCGCTAACAGTTTTCCGCCTTCCGTCTATCTGCCTGATCAGTCAACATTAACGCAGGATTTTCGGCAGGGGGTGTACCGACGAAGGACATAATCTTGAATAGGGGAAACCAACGATAGAAAAACAAAGCTCCGACTGAGTCAGAGCTGGAACAAATCATTTGCAGTGTGACCGACAGCTTACTGGAGGTGTTTCTTTCGGAATGCATCCCACTCATCATAATCACTACCGAAGTCAGCCATCGCCTTCAACGGCCGGGTAATGGCTTTCATAGTCATCTCGAACTTGTTAATGGCCAGCATCGGATAGTAGATGATCGTCCCGGGTTCAATCCGAATGTTATCCTCCATCTTCCCCTGGTAGAGCATCGCGTAAACATTGATCCAGCGATGGGTGGGATGCGTCTTGTGGGGGGTGATGACCTGGATCCTTCGCATAGCGGCTTGGTCAAGCATCGGAATCCCGGCCCGGAACATCACGTCCCAGAGGGACATTGAGGCCTTATCCATCACATATTCCGACCCCCCGCCTGTCGGCTGAAGAACATAATATTTCTTACTCCCGTAAGCGGTAATAAAGACATTGACAAAAGGATTGTCGATATAGGCGGTAAGGTACTGCCGGATAGATTCGGCCAGATCGTCCCGGGTCAGACCATCGGCCTGGATAATCTCGTTGGTCAGGGGGATGATCAGCTCTCCCCCTTCTTCGATCTGTGCTTGAAAATCAAACTCGGGATGGTTTCGGACCACCACCCGAACCTGGTCATCAGGCCCCAGGGTATATTTCCGGATCGCCTCGGCCTCGAAATCAACCCGTTCGGATTCCTTCTTTTCCCAGAGTTCCCGGTCGATCTTCCTCAGATAAAAACTGGAGCGCCGATGGCCGCCCCGCTGATCTTCGAGTTCGGCAAATTTCCGACGGGAGGAATCAAATTTACCAGCCCGGTAGAGTTGCTCTCCTTCGTGGTAGGTCTCCCGAACCGCCATCTTTTCTTCCGAAGCCGCCAGCCTCCGGAGCTGGATCTCGTCGGACTCCAGAAATTCGGCCGCCGCCACTTCCTCCTCGAACGACTTCTTCTCCAGGTTCAGCCGGGCCTCTTGTATCAAGTCTTTGGCGGACTGGTGCTCAGGGTCAAGATCAAGGACCTTCTGAAACTCATCGATGGCCGCCTCGTACTTTCCGTAACGCATAAACTCCCGGCCCCGGCCGTAAGCGTCGTAACTCTTCCGGTCCATCGTCCGGCTCAAGGCCAGCTCGTCCATATACTCCCGGGCCCATTGATCCTCAGCGATCCGTTCCCAGGCCTCTCTGCGGTAATGATCAACCCGACGGTAAGAAGCGTCAATCAGCTGGACTTCTTCGAAGGCCGCGATCGCTTCCGGATAATCCCCGGCTTCAAAGGCATCAAGCCCCCGGCGATAAAAATAATGAATCCGTCGGCGCGGGGAATGGGGGATGTCCTCCTCCCGCGCTTCTTCAATAACCGCCTCTTCCTCTCTTGGACTGACAATCTCTTCAATTACTTCCGGACCGATCTCCATTTCCGCCGGAACTTGCGCAAGGTAATCCTGGGCCGCCTGATTCTCCGGATCCTGGGTCAGCACATCCTGGAAAATAGTTCGGGCATCTTCCACCCGCCCCATCTCCAGCATCAACTCTCCTTCGGCCAGAAGTTTATCGATAGTTTCCCCAGTCGCCAGAGAAGAAAAGGCGCCCGAAAAAACCAGAAGAGATAAAAATGCCAAGAGAAGAAAAAGTTTAGAAGGGAAACGGATGATTGATGTCATAATTCAAACTTGCCCCGCTGCGATTTTTTTTGAAAGATGGAATTCTGAGAAGCATCTTATCGTACCCGCGGATTTTCGGCAAATAAATAATCCCCTGATTCCGAAGAGATACACTTTCCCCACCACGACTATATACTATAGGAGGGCCGATCATTCAAGAAGATAATTAACAAAAAGAAAATTGAGTTTGAAGTGCCTGAAGTTTGGAGTGGCTAAAGCTTGAAGTTCGAGGATCGTCTGTTCGCAAAGTTGAGATAGCTTCTTCACTTCGTTCCTCGCGAGGACAAGTTCTATGTGATTTGAAGTTGTCGTTCACACACTGATTGTTAGTGGAAGCAAAGGGGGCCGGGTAAGGTTTTATTCGAGGTCAAGCCTCTCGAAAATTATATCCCCCATAATCAGATGTTCCCCGGGCAGGAGCAGCCCTCGGTCCACTTCCAGCCAGTCCGGAACTCGCCCGGATCGGTAGATCTGCTGCCAGGGCCGGATATCCTCGATCTCCGGGTACTTGAAGATTGCCGGGGAGAGATGAAGGAACCGGACCCGGGGGACCAGTTCCTTGATCTTCCGCATCTGCTCGATCTCCCAGGGGATCCAGACTGACCGACGGTTGGCGTACCAGGCCACCGCCCAGGGAATGTCGGAAGCCACCACTTCGTCCGGTCTCACCAGTTTCTGCAGCCTCTCCATCGGTCCATCTTCTCCAAACTGGGAGACTTCCTCGCTGCTAAAGAGCGCCGGTAGGTAGCGAGGCGAAGGCAGACCATAGGCGAGGCTGATCAAACCGGGCAGAAGATTCACGAGGACAAAGCCGGCCGGCAGTATCCTTAACAACACGGGTTTCTCCAAGCGCAGACGGAGCAGGAGTTCCCAGAAGACCGCCATCCCCCCGATCACCAGCAGGGGGATAAAGTACAGATTCCGGGAGAAGTCCCCGTTGCCGGCCGCGATCAGGATCAACTGTCCGAAGAAAAGCGCCACTGCCGCCCGGACCATCCTCGTCAAAGCACGGTCCCGAAAGCGAACGAAGAGACCCGCCAGAAAGCAGGGGGTCAGAAAAGAGAGAGAGAAAGCCGGCCAGATCGGGGCCATCAAGCGGACAAACATAAGAAACTTATTCCAGAAAAGCGGGATGGTAAAGGAGGCGGAGAGCCGAAGCGCGGAGAAATCCCGAGTGATCCGGTTCCCGGGAAAAAGCCGAGAGTAGGATTTGAAGTCCAGTCGGCGCAGCGAGAAAAACGGATCGCCGACCACGGTCAGGTTACGGACCAGCCAGGGGAGGGAGATCAGCAGGAAGGCTCCGATAAAGCAAATCGCGTGGGAACGCCGCCGGGATCGGGCTTCAAAAACCAGAAACCCGGCCATTGGAAGGGCGAGAAAGAGAAAATCATACTCGCATAAGTATAACAGCCCCGCCAATCCCCCGAGAAGAGAGCTGCCAATCAATGACTGACGGTTCCATTTATAGTAAAGCCAAAAATACAGCAAGAGCAAGAGGGAGATCAGGGGAAACGACTGCCCGGAGAAGGCGCTCTCCAACAGGCCGAAGTTGGAGATATATAGAATGAAGCTCAGGGCGGCGATCACCAGACTCTTAAAGACAATCCGGGCGAAGATAAAAAGCGTAACCCCGGTTAAGAAGGCCCCGAAGAGAGAATATCCGAGGAGCGCCCCGTCGTTGAGCCCGATCAGCGCGAAAAACCGGGACAGGATAATTACCGGGAAAGGGGAGAGGTAGGTCTCCGGGATCCTCTCGGCCGGCCCACCGAGCAACAAACCGACCGGATTGATTACCTGGGTGGTCATCCCGTGGCCGAAATAAAACTCCCGGGCGACCTGGGCCTGGTTGAAGGCATCCACGGTCACGATCCCCTCGTACTGTCGGGCGTAGTAGATCCCCCAGATGGTCAGGCCGAAAATGAGCGCGATCAGGACCACGGAACCGACAACGGTCACGCGATCGAACATCTTGCGGTATTCGGCGGCGGTCTCGGTCATAATTCCCATCCACGGATTACACTAATTATTTTTATTGCCCCCCCCCTCGGACACTTATTTATCCACGAATTACACCAATTATCACTAATTACCCCCCCCCTCGCCCCCTTTTTATAACCGCTAATCTCGCTAATCTTCACTAATCATTAATTGTCGGCTAAGAATCGTTTACTGATCGCCGATTGCCGCTTACTGCTTTCCCATCCCCCGCCTCGGACACTTATTTATCCACGAATTACACCAATTATCACTAATTA
>CAYXKT010000007.1:0-30407 GCA_964465735.1 uncultured bacterium | reverse complement strand
ATCCCCCGCCTCGGACACTTATTTATCCACGAATTACACCAATTATCACTAATTACCCCCCCTCGCCCCCTTTTTATAACCGCTAATCTTCACTAATCATTAATTGTCGGCTAAGAATCGTTTACTGATCGCCGATTGCCGCTTACTGCTTTCCCATCCCCCGCCTCGGACACTTATTTATCCACGAATTACACCAATTATCACTAATTAGCCTCTGAACGAAAACCCCAGAACCCAGGTCATTGCGAGGAGGGACGACGAAGCAATCTGTTTATTTTGTGAGGAGATTGCTTTGTCACTTCGTTCCTCGCAATGACATTAAAAACATTTCAAATGTTAATTGAGACACAGGCTCTTCGGTATTTTCAACTTTTCCTGTTTTTTGTCGGGAATTGACGGTTCTTGGAGGAAAAGAGTCTAAATAGAAGGTAGGGATAATTCAATGGAAATTAATTGTGGGGTGGGTTGACTTTTGACCTCATTTTCATTATATTAATGTGTAGTAAGTAAACCTAAAACTTCGTAGCCAGGAAACGGGACTTAATGATCATCCTGACGGCTGTGATTTGAACGATTTTATCCCCCCTTCAAGGTAATATGCTATGAGAAAATTTTCTTTCCTGTGTGTTTTTGTTGCTCTGATGTTCCTGGCGGCGGCCGGAGGGACGGTTTGGGGACAGACCGTCACCTTGATCTCTCCCACCACCACCGGCTTGACCTGGTCGGGGGCGAAAGATATTCAATGGACAACCTCGACCGCGGGTTGGGCCCCGGGAGATACTGTTCTCCTTGAACTGTCTTCCGATGGCGGGGTAGCCTATGACACCACCATCGCCCGCAACCTCCCTTACGAGCTAAAGTCCTTCCGCTTTTACACCACCCCCCTGACCAACGGAAGTTCCTATCGGATTAAGATCACCAAGACCGGCAATCTCGGGGTCGCCGACAAGAGCGATCATAACTTCACCATCAACAATCCGGTCAGCGGAACCGCTTACTACGTCAACGATGGTTTTACCACAAAGGATGTTTACTGCACCGCCATCGGCAGCGACGCCAACGATGGGCTCTCCCCTGCCACCCCCCGCCTGACCCTGCAGACAGTGATCGATGACTACGTCCTGGGCCCGGGGGATGTGGTCTATATCGATACCGGGGAGTGGATCAGAGTAGCGACCGAACTGACCCTGACCTCGGCCGACCAGGGCAACGCCCTCGCACCGCTTTGTTTTACCGGGTCGCCAAATAAAAGCACATTTACTGGAAACTTTCAGCCCGGTTCTTCCCGCCGAATTTTTATCAATGGCTCTTCTCACATTACATTCTCTCACCTCACACTGGCCGCCGCCCTGGATGACGGGATCTATATCAACTTGTCCAATGATATCGAAATTAATTACTGTGCCATCCGTAATATGATCGGCTGGGGTCTCCAGGGGCGAACCAGCGACCGGATATCCCTGGTCGGGACCCGACTCACCGGGAATTCCACCGGGGCGGTCTATATCAACGAGGGGGACCACCACTTGCTGACCGGAAACGAAATTGAGGGAAACACCAGCGATGGAGGGCAGGCGGTGTATATCAGCCGATCTCCTTACTCCCAAATCAGGGAAAACACAATTCTGAACAACTGGGGAGAAGGGGTACTCGTCTCTCGTTCGCCCAACACCTCCATCCAATACAACACGGTCAGGAACAACTCGGGAAATAACCTGAACATCTCGAGATCCGCAGACCTCCGGATATCCCACAATGTCCTGTTGTCCCCAGGGAGATACAACGTAACAATTTCCCATAACTCCGGGATAGTCATATTCAACAACTTCCTCTACGGCAACGGGATCTCCATCTCCAGGTACGAGTTGACTCCCGGGATATTCAACAACATTATCTGGGCCTTCCAGAACTTCACATACTGCCTGTTCGCCGCGGGGCCGACTCCTGAGGACCAGGGCATCTATTCCGATTTCAACCTGCTGCGACCCACCACCGGCGGGAGGGTCGGATACTGGAACGGGAACCGGGCAACGCTGGCCGAGTGGGTACTGGCCAGTGGACAGGACGGCCGGAGCCTGACCGGGGACCCCCTCCTGGTTGACTCCGCGGGGGGGGACTACCACCCGCAGAGCACTGAGGGGAGCTATCACGACGGCGCCTGGAACAACGACTTCAATGACAGCCCGGCACTTAACGCCGGCCGAGTGGCCGCGGCATCAACCGAACTGGCCGGACCTCTATCCACCGGTGACTCCACGATTCAGTTGGTTTCGACGGCGAACTTCTCAACCGGGCCGGGAAGAATCCAGATCGATGATAACATAATCTCCTACACCGGTATATCCGGCAACGGTCTGACCGGCTGTTCCGGGGTCGCTGATAATCACCCATCCGGGTCCGGGGTTTTTCAGCCGGTAGCTTCAGCCTACAGCCGGGAACCATCCCCCAGCGGAGACCGAGTAAACATCGGGGTCTTCGGTAATACCGATCAATCATCTAAATCAAGCCGGAAGAGCCTGCTGGTAACTTCACCGGAGGGTGGACCGGAGGGGGTGGAAAAATGGGCCCGGGAAAAGGCGATCGACTGGCGGACACTCGGGACCGGCTGGGGCGCGGGGGATTCGCTGACAATTGAATACTCCCCGGATTCCAGTCTCTGGACCACGGTCACGGCCGGGGTCCCCTATGACGCACGCCCTTATCCATCCTGGAATACCCAGAGTTTCACGGATAGCGGAACCGGGAGAATCCGGATCACTCCAGATTCCGGGGAGCCGACCGCCTACAGCGGAATATTTGTCGTTGACAATACCCCGCCTGTAATCTCTCTCTTCTCACCTGATGACGGGACCTCCGGCCAATCCTTAAACACGGCCCTGATCGCCGAGACCGCGCTGGACGCAATCGCCGGGCCCAACTCCAAATCCCCTTACTATTTCCGGATTGATACCGCCGAGACCTTCTCCTCGCCCAATCACCGTGTCTCAGGCTGGCTCTCCTCCCGGGCCTGGTATGTCGATTTGGAACCGGGAACAGACTATTACTGGCAGGTACGGGCCCGGGACGACGCCGACCCGCCCAACGTCAGCGAATTCGCCGCCCAAAGCAACCTCCCGGGGAGTTTCTGGAAATTTCGAACCGCCCGGATATTGCACGCCGAAGACATAGAATCGACCACCACCGGACTGCGCTGGATGCTTGACAATTACGTACTGAGCCCTGGGGATACCATCTATGTCGAACCGGGCACCTACACGCTCACCGGCGGTCCGCTGGAATTGTCAGCAGCGGACGAGGGCGACGATAACGCCGGTGTCCGGATCGAGGGTTTTAACGGCGAAGTCATACTCGATGGGGGCGGAACGGCAGCCAACTGCCTCCAGGTTACCGGGGATCACTTCGAGATCGAAAACTTCTCCGCCACCAACGCCGTCAGCAGCGGGATCCTGGTTACCGGAAACTCCAATCTCATCCAGGGAGGGAAGAGCTTTCTCAACGGAGGTGACGGGGTCGAGATCCGGGGAGATTACAACACTATCCGCAATATTCTGGCCTACGGCAACTTTCGAGCAGGATTCAGACTGAGCGCCGCCTACCGCAACCGCCTGGAAAACAATACCTCCTCCGGCAACGGGACCCGGGAGTTCTTCCTCGAAGACGCCCTCCCCAACGGTTCGATCGAGACCGTTCTTCTCAACAACATACTCTCAGCCTCCGGATCCGACCGGACGGCCATCTACGTGGAGGTCGAAAGCCGGACCGGACTCGATGCGAATTACAACCTGCTTTATGCCTCCGACGGAGCCGATATCGCCCACTGGGGAGGGGTCGATCTATCCACCTTCAGCCAATGGACCGAGGCCAGCTTCCAAGACCAGTCGAGCCTGAGCGTCAACCCACTCTTCGTCGGAGGGGAGAACTACCGTCTCCAGTCCACGGCCGGGAGCTTCAAGCCGGGTATCGGCTGGACGTCTGACGGCAGCAATTCTCCCGGCCTGGACCGGGGCGATCCCCTTTCAATCTTTTCCCTAGAGCCGGCACCCAACGGCGGGCGGATCAACCTTGGAGCCTTCGGAAATACCGTCCAGGCTTCCCTCTCTTCCGCCGGCGGGGGCAGCAACTTTTACGTCAACGACGGCGACACCGCTTACGACTTTTTCTGTACCACCGGGGGGCTCCCCTGGCCGCTGCACAATGGACTTTCTCCGGAGTCACCGCTTGATTCGATTAAGGCTGTCTTCAGCAATCATACTCTCCAGGCGGGCGATACGATCTATGTCGACACTGGGCGCTATGAACTCTCCTCCCCCCTGATCCCCCCGGTCTCGGGGAGCCCGGGGAGAAATCTCACTTTTGCCGGTTCCCCCCGGGGTACGATCCTGGACGCCCAGGGGACAGCCTCTTACTGTTTCTACCTGGAAGACAAAGACAATGTCACGATCGGCAACTTTATTCTTGCCAACCCGACCGCGAACTCTCTCCGGGCGATCTCTTCCGATAATCTCCGGTTCTCCAGAAACCGGGTGGTGGGCGCGGGCCTCGACGGTATTTATCTTCTTAACTCATATCGGGCGGCGATTATCGAGAACCGGGTTGAGAGCAACAACGGAAACGGCCTGTGGGCTGGCCGGGCTTACGAGAGTCTCACGGTACGGGGTAACCGTTTCGGCAACAATGCCGAATATGGGATTTTTCTCTCTCAGGGGGCTAATTTTGATCTCCTTGCCAATCGGGTGGAGGGGAGCGGAGACACCGGGATTTATGTCAGCGGCTTCGACGACGGGCGGATTGAGGAAAATATTCTGCTCGATAACGGCATCCAGGATTCCGGCACGGACGCGGGAATCTACGCCGCCGGAGGTTCGGGATTCAGCATCGCCGGGAATACCAGCAGCGGAAGCCGTTACGGGCTTGATCTCCGGACATCTGGTGCGGAGATCTGGGGGAACCGGGCTTTTGACAATTTCTACGGCTTCCACCTCGCCGCCAGCAACTGCCGCTTCACCAACAATATAGCTTATGACAACCAGAATTCCGGTCTATTTTTCTATGGTGGAGTAGGGAACTCCATCGCCAACAACTCCTTTTTCAACAACGGTTCCTACGAGATATATCTCCGGCGGGGGGTAAACGAAGCCGAGCTGGTCAACAACATAATATCACCCCAGGGACTAGGAAATTACGCCCTCTACATCGGCGACCCCAATCCCGACAGCCAGGATTACCGGATCGACTACAACCTTTACTCCGTGACGGCCGGAGCCCGTTACGGTTACTGGCTGGGCGCTTACGACACGATGCGGAGCTGGCAGATCGTAAGTCGGCAGGACGGCCATAGTTTTTCCGCCGATCCCCTCTTCAGCGACCCGGGAAATAGCGACTTTCACCTTCTGAGCACCAGGGGGCGGTTTGCCGAAGGGAGGTGGTTATTTGACGGCCTGAACAGCCCGGGGCTGAACCAAGGCGATCCGGACAACGATTACGCGAATGAATTAAACCCGAACGGAAACCGGGTCAACCTCGGCGCTTACGGGAATACACCGCAAGCTTCCCGATCCTCGATGAGATCTCTGGCCATCGTATCCCCGGTGGGCACGGCAACTGGTGATGAGAAGTGGAGTCAAGCTAATCGTCTGACCTGGGACACGATCGGAGACGGCTGGGGCGCCACCGACCGTTTCCGTCTCGATTATTCTCTCGACGGGATTACCTTCACGACCATTACCGAGGGGCTCCCCTGGCCCCCGCTGCCCTACCCTGACTGGAACACTGATATCCCGATAATTCCCGACGGTACAACCTACCAGATCCGAATTACCCAGACAGCCGGAATCGATCCGGCCGAACCCACAGAGCCGGCCGACAGCGGTTTCTTCATCATCGACAATACGTCCCCGGAAAATGTCGGCTGCCTGTTACCCCCCGACGGTGCTCTCCGGGAACCGCGGATTACCTCCCTGCTGGCCCTGGACGCCACGGACTCACCGGCCGGGCTCCAGGAGCGGCCTTACTACTTCCAGATAACTGACGATCCGACTTTCACCACGCCCCAGAATTCCGGTTGGACGGAGTTTATCTCCTGGTCCCCGGAACTTTTACCCGACACCTGGTACTACTGGCGGGTTCGTGCCCGGGACGATGCCGATCCGGCCAACGTAAGCAATTGGTTCGGGGAGTCCAACAGTCCGGGCGGGTACCGCACTTTCCGGACGGCCGGAATTTATCACGCCGTGAACATCGAATCCCCGACCAACGGGCTTCGCTGGATTCTGGACAACGTGGCCTTACATCCTGGCGATATCGTTTACGTCGACGCAGGCACCCACGCCTTTACCGGACCGCTCGAGTTCGCCGGGGGGGGTGACGAGGACGACCCGATCCGGATTATCGGTATCGGGGGGGAAGTCGTTCTGGACGGATCCGGAATGGAGAACTGCTTAGTGATCAGCGGTGACTACTTCCAGGTGGAGAACTTTGCCTTCAACAATGCCGACGGCAGCGGGCTCCTGATCAACGGGGACCATAACACCGTCCAGAACGGGCGCAGCTTCGACAACGGGGGAGACGGGATCGAGGTTACCGGGGACTGGACCAGCATCAGGAATATGCTGATTTACAACAACGTCGATGCCGGAATCCATCTCTTCACCTCCCATCATTCGACCCTGGAAAACAACACCTGTTCCGGAAATGGCACATTCGAGATCCTTCTCCGCGACGAACCGACAGACACCCTCCACCCTACCCGGACGGTCGGTTCCACTCACGCCTCTCTCCGCAATAATATCCTGGACGCCTCCGGAACGGGGATAGTCGCCATTTTCCTCGACGAGATCAGCCAGACCGGTTTCACCTCCGACTATAACCTCCTCCACGTCGCAGGCGGGGCGGAAATCGGCTACTGGAACTCTACCACCCAAAGTTCCTTCGCCAACTGGACCGGAGCCAGCGGCCAGGATTTGAACAGCAGCTCCGACGACCCGCTCTTTGTCGGGGGCGGCAACTACCGACTCCAGTCCACTAGAGGCTCCTACAAAGGGACGAGCTGGCCGCCTTATCCAGGGGACTGGTCGCCAGATCCGGGCGACTCCCCCGGACTGACCGCCGGCGACCCCGCTTCGGCCGCGCATTTCGAACCGGCTCCCCACGGGGGCAGAATCAACCTGGGGGCATTCGGCAATACACCGGAAGCCTCTTGGTCGATCGGCTCCACCTTCGGCCGCAGCTACTATGTCAACGACTCCTCCACCGATTACGATTATTACTGTGTCACCAGGGGATTGCCCTGGCCGACCCACGATGGTCTAAGTCCGGACAGTCCCCTTGACTCCATCCAATCCGTAATCGATCGTTACTCTCTTTACCCCGGGGATACCGTCTATGTCGATACCGGGCTCTATTACCTGAACCAGCCGGTCCAGTTCCCCCGGAATGGGGGGGAAGACAACCCGATCACGGTGGTCGGATCTCCCCGGGGGACCACCCTGGATGGACGGGGGATTGCCGCCAGCGGCTTTGATATCACAAGAAACACTTCCATCAGGATCGGCCATCTTTCCCTGATTAATATGCTGGACTACGGGGTCTATGCCGATCGCGCCGATAATCTCTTCCTGGCCGGGCTTCTGCTCCAGGGCGCCGGAAGTGACGGCCTTCTAGTTTACCGTACCAATGGTGCCAGGGTTGTCGACTGCGTCAGCGCTTATAACAGAAGATACGGTTTTTACTTTCCCCTGCAACCGGACAACTCCGCCTGGGTGAATAACTGCTCGGCAAGATCCAATTCCGGGGAGGGACTTTACCTGGCCGGGGGAACGAATCATCAAATATCAAACTCCAGTTTCCGGGACAATGCCGGCCACGGACTCTTCCTCAACGGTTCCTACGGGAGCCCGGTCCTGACGGATAACATTTCCATCGCCAACAGCGGGAGTGGATTCTATCTGACGAGAAATTCTAACGCAACTGGCATCACTGCAACCGGAAACCGCTCGGAGAATAACCAGGACGGATTCCATATCATCTTCCACAATGCCCGGATTGCCGGAAACCGGGCCCGGGGAAATAATGGGATCGGGTTCAATATCACGAATTCACCAAACACAGAAATCTTCAACAACCTCAGTTATCTCAACTTGGGATACGGTTATCGCATCTACCAGTCGGGTGATTCATTATTCATCAACAATACCGGCTACCGCAACCAGGGCGAAGTGCAGCTGATTCCCCACCTCAGTAATACGAATATCGCGATCCGGAATAATATTCTCTGGGCCGTCGGGCCGGAAAATCATTCCCTGCATATGACAACCTCCGACCCCTCGACAAATATCTGGTTATCCAATTTTAACTGCCTCCGGGCAACCGACGGGGGGTACATCGGTTTCCTCAGTGGTCCGAACCGGGATATCTCCACCCTCTTCGATTGGCAGGTGGAAAGCGGGATGGATGGCTCCAGCATCGACTATGACCCCGTCTTCGCAAATACTATCGCCGAGGACTTTCACCTCCAGAGCCCGCTCGGAAGCTACCACGACGGTTACTGGACCGCGGATTTGAACACCAGTCCAGCCATCAATCAGGGCCAGTTCTATCTCGCTTTCTCCTCATTGGTTGACGATATTTTCCCCGCCTCCCCCTTCATCGACCTTGACGATGCCTCCGATTTCACCGCCGGAACCGACCTGGTTGAGATCAACGGGGATATCATCAGGTTTACCGGCAAGACCGGAAACCGACTGACCGGAGTCACCGGGATAGCCACAACCCATATGGCCGGCTCCGGAGTATTTCAGCCGGTCGGTTCAGATTATAACCGGGAACCGGAACCGCACGGGGAACGGGTCAATATTGGCGCATACGGAGGAAGCGATGAAGCCTCGCTCTCTCTGAAAAAAACGCTACCTGTTCTCCGGCCCCTCGGGGGGGAGAAATGGAGTGGAACCCAGAACCTCCGCTGGCTGGCAATCCCGGCCGATGAGTGGACAGTCGGAGAGTTAATTGAGATTGAATACAGCACCGATGGCTTTACGGAATACTACTACAACATCGATACCGTCGCCTATCCGACTATGAATTACGACTGGAACACCCTTTTGGCAAGTGGAGATTTCCCCATTTATCAGGTCAGGGTAATCGGCGGGGGTCTTTCCACCTCAAGCGGGGTCTTCACCATCGACAACACCCCGCCGTTCAACGTCGGCTGCCTCCTGCCCGAGGACGGAGCAAAGAGTTTGCCGACCTACATCCCGCTTCGGGGTATAGAACCGATCGATCTGCTGGCCGATCTCCACGCGGAACCTTACTACTTCCAGCTTGACACCCTATCCTCCTTCACCAGCCCGGATATCCAGAACTCCGGCTGGCTGGGACGGAACGCCTGGCGGCCCAGCCTGGAACCGGGGACCACTTACTACTGGCGGATGAAAGCCCGCGACAGTGCCGATCCTCCCAATGAAAGCGCGTTCTGCGGTTTTACCGCCGATACCGACGGTTACGGGACTTTCTCCACCGCCAATGTCTTTAGAGCCGCGGATATTGAGAGCGAGACCACCGGTCTGAGATGGATCCTAAGCAACCGGGACCTCGAACCCGGGGACACCATAATGATCGAGGCCGGGTTCCACACGATGTCCACGACCCTCGGTCCGATTACGATTACCGAGGGAGGGTCCCGCTATTCTCCTCTCCGGATCGCCGGTATCGGGGAAGGAGCCGGCCTTGACGGAGGAGGTTTGATCGGCAGTTGTTTGATCCTCGAAGCCGATTACGTCACACTGGAAAACGTCAGCTTTGCTGACGCTACCGGTGCGGGGCTTGTGGTCACCGGGGCGAATAATATTATCCGGGAAGGCGCTACTTCCCTGCACGGAGGGCCGGGTGTTGAGATCAGTGGAGCCGCCAACCGGCTGGTCAACTTCCTGTCCTATCGCAACCAGGGCCCGGGGATCAGGCTGCTCCAGGCGGAAGGCAACCGTGTCGTCAACGTCACCTCCCACAACAACCGGGCCGGGGAAGTGGTCTGCGAGGAAGCCCCCCACAGCTACCTCCGAAACAACATCCTCTGGTCAGCGGTTACCGGGACCCATTCTATCTACGTTGACGCGGTCAGCGAGACCGGGTTCTCATCCGATTATAACAATCTTTACTCTACCGGGGCGTCCCACATCGGCCACTGGGGAAACGACCAGACGGATCTCGCCGACTGGCAGGGAACAAGTTTTCAGGATCAAAGCAGCCTCAGTCTCGACCCGCTCTTTGCTGATGCGCCCGGAGGAGATTACCATTTGCTCAGCCCGGGAGGAAGATGGGCCGGATGGATCGCCTGGACAACGGTCGATATCCTGACTTCCCCCTCGATTGACTCCGGTGATCCTCTCAGTCCCTATTATCGGGAATCTTCACCGAAAGGAGGCAGGATAAACCAGGGCGCTTACGGCAACACTTTTCAGGCTTCACGCAGTTATCAGTCCGGGGTTTCCCTCCCGGGCAACAACTACTTCCTCAACGACGGGAGTCTGCAGGACAACGTATTCACGACGGCCCCGGGTAATGACTCCAACCCGGGGGATTCCCCCTCTTCACCGAAGGGGACTATGACCGGTTTGATGGACCTCGGGTTTGGCGAGGGGGATACCGCTTATATCGATACCGGTTATCACAACCTCTCCGGTCCGTTGTTGATTTACGCCATCCACAGCGGAAAACCAGGGAACCCTGTAGCGCTGGTGGGCTCTCCCAATATTTCCCTGATAGACGGAAATCTCACCCCACAAGCTGGACTCCTTATCGAAGGTGCCCGGCACATTATTTTAGACAGACTCCATTCGGCCAACACCTTAGCCGAGGCCGGGGTCACCCGTTCGGGATACGGAATCAGGGTCAATAACTCGCACTCGATTACGACCCGGGACAGTGTCATCTCCTGGCACGGTCAGGCTCGGGGAGAAGGCGGCGGAGGGGTCACCTTCAATAGCTGTACCGATATTTCTTTTGAGAGCAATCGAATTAGCCACACTACCAGTAGCGGGATAGACGGCAGATTCAACACAGGAATTACTCTTTCCGATAATTTGATTAACTCCAACCTGGGTTCCGGTATTTTTGGCGATTGGACGACCGGGATCACAATGGAAAATAATATTGCTTACATCAACCGGGGTAATGGAGTTTATCTCAACAGGTCCGAGGATGCCCAAATCCGCTCTAATACCGTATATGGCAACCGGGCGAAAGGTATTTTTGCCAGCGGGGACAACCTGAAAATCAACCAAAACCTGGTCTATGAGAATAACGACGGGGGTATCGAGTCTCGGGGAGAAGCCGTCGCGATAATTAATAATACCATTTATCGGAATAGCGGCGATGAATTCAGAACCGTAACTCCCGGACTTTACTTCCGAAACAACATAGTCTGGGCCAACGGCGCGGGCAATCACGCGATATGGTTCACGAGTGCGGGAGGACAATTCTCAGATTTCAATATCCTCACCGCCAGTAGCGGGGCAGCGATCGGGCACTGGACCACCGGGACTTCCTATACCTTAGGCGACTGGCAGCTTCGCTCCAGACTCGACTCCCATAGCCTGGCCGGAGATCCGCTCTTCGTCTCCCCGGAAGGTTCGGACGGGATTCTCGGCGGAAAGTATGGGGAGGACGACAATTTTCATCTCCAATCGACAGAAGGGTCGTTCCATTTTGGACATTGGATTGCGGATGGGGACAACAGCCCCGGGCTGAATGCGGGGAACCCCGGCGATGCCTATTACTATGAGACCGCGCCCGACGGGGGGAGGATCAATATTGGGGCTTACGGCAACACCGTTGAGGCTTCTCGGTCCAGTCTGGATACTCTCTTTCTTGATTCGCCCTACGGAGGTTCGCACGGTGACGAGAAATGGAGCGGAAGTCACAACCTCACCTGGTCGGCCTTCGGGCCGGGCTGGGGACCGGGACGGGCAGTGGAGCTGGAATACACGGCCGATGGCACGGCCTTCTTCCCCATCGCTTCCGGGGTGACCTGGAATGACCAGACCTACTCAACCTGGAATACCTCCACCCTGGCCGACGGGCGGTTCTATCAGGTCCGGGTCAGCGACAGTTCCTACCCCTCGATTCTCAGCCTCAGCGGCCGGTTTATCGTTGACAATACCCCCCCTACTGGAATCGGCGCATCCTCCCCGGCTAACAACCAGATCGGGATCGACCCGGAAGATACCTCTTTTCTGGTTCGGACCGCGAACGACCCTCTCTCCGGTCTCAACGCCCTCCCCTACTACTTCCGGATCGATACCGTCAATACTTTCGATTCCCCGGATCTGGTCACCTCGGGCTGGGTGGAGAACCTGAACTGGAACACCCAGTCGCTGAGCCCCGACCGCTGGTACTACTGGCAGGTGGCGGCCCGGGACGATGCCGACCTCCCCAATGTCAGCGCCTTTGGTGCCGACCTGAACGCCGCCGGGACCACCTGGGTCTTCAAGACCGCCCGGGTCTATCACGTGACCGAGGTTGAGGGGGCGAACGAGCTGCGGGACGTTCTCACCAACAAAACCATCGAACAGGGAGATATTATCCGACTCCGGGCCTCCGGGGACTTCGAGGTTGCCGGAACCGGTGTGATCTCACCCAATACCCTCACCGGGACCGCCGCCCTCCCGATCCGGATCGAGGGTTACAACGGCCGGCCGCTGGTTTACGGCGATGGGCTGGTTGACTTCCTCCTCGATGTCCAGAGCTACTACACCCGGGTCCAGGGGATCGACTTTACCGGTTCCGGCGATGTGGGGCTGCGGATCAGCGGGGATGACAATATCGTTAACCGCTGCCAGAGCTTTGAACAGGGCGGGGCCGGGGTCGCGGTCACCGGGGACCACAACCTGGTCAAGAACACGATGTCCTACCTCAACGGAAGCGAGGGGGTCTTCCTCGATGGGGGGGCTGGGAACCGGGTTTTAAATAACTCTCTCTACGGGAACGAGGCCGTCGGTATCCGCCTGAGAAACGCCACCCCCGGTGATCTCCGGAACAATATCTCCTGGGCGGTGGGGGCCGGATCTTTTGCCCTCGCCGTGGACTTCGCCAGCCAGACGGAACTGCTCAGCGACGGCAACGATCTCTACACGACCGAGGGAGCGATGATCGGACTCTGGGACAACCAGACCCAGGGCACGATGGATAACTGGCGGACCGTCTCCGGCCAGGACGCCGACAGCATCAACGCCAACCCCAAGTTCTACCAGATCGCCCTCTGGGGAAACCGGGAGTATATCTACGATCTCCATCTCCGCTCCCCGGCGATCGACGGCCCCTCCCCCTGCTACAATACAGGAATCAACCTCTCCGGCGTAGTCGACGACGACTACGACGGGGAGGATCGCCCCTTCGGCGCCCACTACGATATCGGGGCCGATGAATGGATCAATACCAACTCCAGCAACAACCTCCCCGATTACTGGGAACTGCAGTACTTCGGCGACCTCGATCCCGACCGCCGGGATACCGACGACCCCGATGGGGACTCCCTGAACAATATCCGGGAATACCGCTACTACACCGACCCCACCAACCCCGACACTGACGGCGACGGGCTGCTCGACGGCTACGAGGTGGATATCTACCACACCAACCCCCTCGATCCCGACACCGATTGGGATGGGCTGGATGATGGGGACGAGATCGGCCAGGGGACCGACCCCACCGACCCCGACACTGACGGCGACGGACTCCTCGACGGACAGAGCATCAACGCGACCACGATTTCCGCCGAGCGGATCGCCTACTTTGAAAGCCACAATATTGTCCGGGTCGGCGACTGGTTTATGGGCGAACTCTCAGTGGGGACCGACCCGCTCGACCCGGATACCGACAAAGACGGCTGTCCCGACGGCTGGGAGGTCTTCTACGGTCTGAACCCGCTCGATAACGGATCGACCAACATCAATGACGGTGGGATCGGCGACCCGGACGGAGACCGGCTCAATAACTACGAGGAGTACCTCTTCGGGACCAGTCCGATCGATGGTTCCGATCCGGTCACCCGGTATGTGGACGCGGCTTCGGCCGGGGGGAACGGCAGTTCCTGGGCGACCGCCTGGAACTCGATCCGCAACGCCCTGGACTGGAAAGCCGATACCGATAGCCCGGCGATCGTCCTGGTCACCGGCGGAGTCTATTACGAATCCTACCTGGAACTGGATGAGGACCATTCCGGACTGGCCCTGCTCGGGGCTCATCCCTACCAGCGGCCGGTGATTGACGGCGGCTTCTCCGGAAAGGCCTTCTCGGTCTTCAACGTCCAGACCGCCAAGATCGACAGTTTCGAGATCCGCCACGCGCGGTTCAGCGGACCGGGAGGGGCTTTTTATCTCTTCGGGTCTTCCCCGATCTTGAGCAACCTGCTGATCCATAACAATACCGCTTCCGGGATCGGTCGGGGCGGGGCGATCTTTGTTACCGGCGCCAATGCCCGGCCGCTGATCATCGGCAACACCATCGCCAAGAATACCGGTTACAGCAACTTCGGCGGGATCTACGTGGCCTCCGGGTTTCCCCGTTACGCCAACAATATCATCTGGCATAACGGGATCGATCTCTACCAGTTCGGCCTGACCACAGAGACGATCCGCTACTGCAACCTCGGCAGCCAGGAGGGTGGACTCAACATCATCGGCTTTGCCGGGAACATCTCCCGGGAGCCGAACTTCCGCCACCTCGGAGCCGACCACTTCCATCTGGCGACCTTCTTCGGCCAGACCAACCCCAACATCAACGCCGGGACCAGCGCCGAGTTATTGACCGGAGGCTACGGACCGGCGATGCTGGCCGACTACGAGGGTGAGGGACGCTGGAACTACCTCTCCCAACCGGTCACCGGAAGCGGGATAACCGGGCTCGATTACTACGATATCGGGGCCGACGAGTACGTCGATACCGACTACAACACCCTCCCTGACTGGTGGGAGACGGAGTACTGGGGAGCGCTTGGCCAGAATCCGACGCTCGACCCGGATGGTGACGGGCTGACCAACTACGAAGATTATTACTACCTGACCAACCCACTCAAATACGATACCGCTGTCTCCGGGATGTCCGATGGCGAGGAAGTAGCTTACTGGAACAGCACCCACGGAATCGACTGGCCGGACAGTCCGGCCGGCCCCCAGCGCTGGGACAGCGACGCCGATGGCGACGGGACGATCAACATCCTCGACGCCGACTCCGACGGCGATAAGCTGATCGACGGGTTCAGCCTCCAGCGTTCGGCCCTGGCCCCGGAAGACGCGGCCCTGCTGGAGAGCCTGGGCATCATCGAAGTGGCGGGGTGGTTTATGGGTGACAGGACCGTCGGGACCGACCCGGCCAACCCCGATACCGACGGAGACTGGCTTGAAGACGGGGACGAGGTATATTACTGGGTCTATGAGCACAACCTCCTCTTCCCCGACAGCGCCCCCTCCAGCTGGGATTACGACTGGGACGGGGACGGGGTACCCAACGTTCTTGACTGGGACTCCGACGGCGATTTGATCCCCGACGGCTGGGAAGTCTTTTACGATCTTGACCCCAACGACGACGGCTACTATTTCCTCGATCACGGGGCCGGAGGCGATCCGGACGGCGACCGGCTGAACAACTACATCGAGTACCTCTTCGATACCAACCCCCGCGACGGTGACGACCCCGATTACGTGGTCGTGGACATCAACGGGACAGTCGGGATCGACTGCGACTACAACTATATCAAGGACGCCATCGCCGGGGAGGAAGGGCCGATCCGGATCATCGTCCGGTCCGGGGTTTACCCGGAGAGCGAGATCACGCCCAAAAATCGGATGGCCCTGCTCGGAGAGTATGCCGCCACCACCATCATCGAACCTCCCGAGGGGAGAGCGGTAATCTTCAGCGGGGTGGACGCGGCGCTGCTCGACGGCTTCACGATCCGTAACGCCGAGTACTCGGGACCGGGGGCGGGGGTTCTCTGCTACGCCGCCTCACCTTTCATCTCCAACAGCATCATCAGTTTCAATACCTCGAGCGGGGCCGGAGGTTACGGGGCGGCCCTCTACGCGATGGAGTCGTCCTACCCGATCCTGGTCAACAACACCATCGCCTCCAACCGGGGAACCGATGGCGTCGGCGGGGTGGCCCTGGAATCCAGCGAGGATAATATCTTCCTGATCAACAACATCCTCTGGGACAACCAGACCGACCTCTTCGGGACCCAGACCGAGATGGTCCACTACAGCAACTTAGAGAGCGGGCTATACGACGGGGTCAACTTCAACCTCTCCGAGGATCCTCTATTCACCGACCCGTTGATCGGCAACTACCGGCTCTACTACACCTCGCCGATGATCTGCGCCGGCGGCTATCCGCTGGCCGGGGGCTTCGATATGGACGGCACTGCCCGGCCCCAGGTCAACTGCCCGGGCCCGGTCGTCCCCGGCCCGCCGGTGATCAGACCGGTCCAGGAGTCCTTCAACATCGGCGCCCACGAGGCCGCGGCGCTCCCCTCGCCCTCGCCCTCGGTGACTCCGACCCCGAGCCCTTCGATCACTCCGACGCCGTCGGTGACCCCGAGTCCCACTCCGACCGCGGCTCCGCCCTCGATCCCTCCGACACCGGAGAAAACTCCCTTCTTCCCGAGTCCGACACCACGGGTGCCGACCCCGCCGCCGACCATCACCCCGGAACCGCCGGCTCCGCCGACCCCGGAGAACACGCCCTCTTTCCCGACCCGGACCCCGACCCCGATCCCGACGGCGACCCCGGAATTTACCCCAACCCTGACTCCCATCGGCTACAAGACTCCGACGCCCTCGCCAACCCCGATTGACTTCTACTACCGGGACCCGGCCCTGAACAGCTGGCTCAACCTTTACATCGACAGTTACGATACCTACTACGCGATCGGCTGGACCGGCGATGACTGGCGGGAGATCACCGGTATGCCGCCCTTACGCTGGTACGCTGCCCAGTGGACCTACGGGACCTATCCCGGCCAGACCCAGTGGAGCGAATGGACCTATCACGAAACCGAGACCCAGTACCTGGAGCCGAGCTGGCCGACCCCCTCCCCGACCCCCTGGGGCTACAAGACCCCGACCCCGGTCCCTGATTTCTACTATCGGGACGCGGACCGAAACAGTTATCTCTATCTCTTCATCGACGATTACGACACTTACTACTCGATCGGCTGGGCCGGCGATGACTGGCAGGCGATCCTGGATATGCCTGATTCCCGCTGGTACACCGCCCAGTGGACCTACGGCCCCCCGTCGAACCAGAAGACCCACTGGAGCGAATGGACCTACCACGGGACCGAGACTCAGTACCTGGAGCCGGACTGGCCGCCCCGCACCCCCACGGTCACCCCGACGGCGACTGTAACTCCGCCTCCCACCCGAACCCCGACACCCGCGGTCTCGCCGACACCCTCGGTGACTCCGTCGCCCTCCGCCACCCCGACGCCCTCTTACGCCTACTGGTACTCAGCGGCAGGGGCAACCGAGATCAATGGAATGCCCTTCGATACTTTCCTGGCAATCAACAACCCGACCACCGCCGATGCCTATGTCGAATTCCAGGCCATTGACCAGCAGGGGTTGATTATCCGGAAAAACGACATTATCTCCCCGGAATCCCGCTACACGCTCAATGTCAACGAGATGGTCAAGGGAACCCGGGGAGAACATAACCCCTCGATCTCCCTGACCGTCTTCGATTTGACTGACCGGATCATTATGGTGGACCGCTCGATGTACTGGAACCCCGGTGGAGTCAAATGGGCCGGCGGACATAACAGTATTGTCAGCAATACGAGCGCCAACCACTGGTACCTTCCGGAAGGGGCGACTCATATCTTCGATCAGTACATTCATATCCTCAACCCCAACCCCGAATTCCCGGCTGAGGTTCAGGTCACTTTTATGAACAAGTTCGGAGAAACCTTCGTCAGTCAAACCTCGGTTAAACCTCTGACCAACTGGGTCGTCTATGCCAATGAGGTGGCGGGCCCTCAGGATCAGCTGGCCACCCGGGTGGATTCAATGCCCCAGGACGACCCGGCAATCCAGATGCAATTTCCCCCCGAAGGCCGGGTGCCGGTCGTCGCCGACCGGACTATGTACTGGGATAGCGATTACTGGAACGAAGGGCCCAACGTGAAATGGATCGACGGCCACTCCTCGAAAGGCATCACTGAGATCTCGACACTGTGGTACCTGGCCGAAGGCGCGACCCATCTTTTCGATGAATACATCCTGGTCGTCAACCCTTCAATGACGGAAGAAGCCGAGATCAAAATCAGTCTGATGGACCGAACGGGGATCATACTCGAGCGGATCAGAACCATCGGGCCTCATTCCCGGTACACGATGAAGGTAAATGATTACCTCGAAAACCAGGGACACGTATCGGCGATTGTCCGCTCCCTGAACAATCAATTCATTATGTGCGAGCGGGCAATGTACTGGACGGCGGGAGGGGTGGTCTGGGCGGGTGGACATAACACCGTGGGGACACCTTTCGGGGCGCCGGTCTGGTACCTGCCGGAAGGCGCGACGGATATCTTCGATGAATATATCCTCCTTTCCAACCCGAACCCCCGGGATGCGAACGCCAAGGTAACCTTCTACTTTGAGGACCAGCCTCCCCAGCAAATTTTTACCTGGATCAAGGCCCAATCCCGACAGACCATCAAGGTCAACGATGTCACCGGGACTACCGACGCGATCTCCACCAGGATCGAAGATACCACCACACCTTTCTCGGCTAAACTGCCGCTGATCGCGGAACGGGCGATGTACTGGAACACGCCTCCTATCCCCAGCGGTATCCACTGGGGTTCCGGGCACAGCACGATCGGGATCCCCGTCCGGGTGGAAGGTAAGTAACGCGAGAGGGCGGCAGAGATTCCGGTCCGGACTCCGCTGCCCCCGCTCCAACTGACCGATCCACAGTTGTTATTCTTTTCCCTGCCGGTCATCCCGGCAACAGCTTCTGTCATTTCGCGGGGCAGGGTGGCCGTTCTTTACCGCAAACGCTTTCAATGATCCGGTTCTTGCCCTACAATGACTCCCGTTAGTTGACTCCCGAAAAATATTGGTTTTAGGGATCAGCCGCGAAAGGCGGGCTGACATCCGTAGGAACTCACTGCCAGATGAAATATCACCGTCTTGCCTTAACGGCTATTTTGCTGGCCGCCCTCTTTCTGCTGACCTATCAGATTACCCTCCCTTACGGCAAGGTACTTGAGCACGGAACACTGGAGATCCGCGCCCGGAATTTTCTTCAGGAAGGCTTTCTCCCTCTGCGTTTCCTTCCCACCCGGAACCTGATCGGAGGGAAACCAAACTTCTATCTCAATCATCCGCCGTTATTTCTCAATTATCTCGCCCTGGTTTTGAAGATTTTCGGTGACTCGGAGGTTACCGCCCGGTCCGCGGTGATCGCCCTCTCCCTGGGAAGCATTTATCTTCTCTATCTGATTGTCTGCCGGGAGACCTCGGCCAGAACCGCGATATGGACCGTTCTCATCGCCATCCTGCTGCCGATCTTTTTTTACTACGGACGGATAGTCAACTACGAACCAGCCGCGCTTTTTCTCTCCCTGCTGACCATCTGGCTCTATCTGAAATCCTCGGCCGGAAACAGTCTTTATCTCCGCGCCGCTCTGTTGGGAACGGTGGTCCTGGGCGTTCTGTGCAGCTGGGCTTTTTACTTCACCCCCTTAGCTCTTTTCTGCTATGCCCTGCTGCGACGACAGAATATACTTCCCGCCCTGGGCGCCCTGATTGCCGGCGGGGCAACCTTCGTTATTATGCTGGGAGTTTATGTTTTCGCGGCGCAGAGATGGGGTGGATCCCTGACTGTCTGCAAGGAGATCGGAGAGTACTTCTCGGTCAATCCGACAAAAAGAACCGTTCTCTGGCTTACCCAGCCCTTCTATAAGGCGCTGGCCGAACGGAGCCTCCGGGGGTTCACCGGAGTTACGCTCCTCCTGGCTGCCGGGGGGCTGATACTGAACCTGATCAACTTCCGCCAATTCGAATACCGGAGGACCATCCCCTTGACCATCCTCTTCCTGGTCAGCGGCGCGGGCTTGATCATCGTTGCCCCCAAGGACGTTTACCATCACGACTGGGGACTGTTTATGCTGATCCCGGCCATTGCTTTTCTCAGCGCTCAATTGCTGCTCAAACTGAGAGCGCTGATCCGGATCACGGCAATTTCCGCCCTGATATTGTTCTCGGCGATCGGGTTCAGGAATTTTCACGGCCCCCATTCCTTTAGCCCCCGGCGGATCGGGGAGATGATCCGAGACAACTCCCAGCCGGGAGATATCCTGCTCGCGCTCCGGGGGAATCCCCTCATCTACTATGCCGGAATCCCAATCCAATTTCATTGGCCGGGGCCTCCCAGTGTAAATGTCATCAGGAGGATCCGCCCGGCCTGGGTGGTGCTCCAAGCTGATGGGGAAATGTATCTCCTGAATACTGTGGAAGAGATATATAATTGCTTGAAAGAAGAGGGCTACCAGCTGATCAAACGGGATAATTACCTGATCTATCGGCGGGGTGATCTTCCCCCGCCGGCTTCCGATCTATCGCAGCGGTGAACCAGGCTGCTTCTAAGATGGAACGGGGAAGATGGGGATGGCTTCGCCCCGGCGGGTCTGGCAGTGACACTGATGAAAGACTGAGATTGCTTCGCCGTCTTCCGTCTTCCGTCTAAAGCCGGATCTCCGAGAAGCCGGAGAAAATAGCGGTATCGAGATGACTGTAAAAAACCCGGAAAATCTTGATTGTCGGACTGGCTCCGGCGGATGGCTCCCACTCAAATTCTTCGCCCTGGGCCTGGTTTCCCTTTCCCTGGTCTTCCGGATTTGGGCGCTGGCGAGCCGGTACTTTGAAGCCGACGAACTGGAGCATCTGCGGGGGGCTTTCTGCGTCTTCAAAGGGTGGCTGCCTTACCGGGATTTTTTTGAGCACCACAACCCCCTGATTTATTACCTGTTGGCCCCGCTGTACTCTCTCGGTGAAAACATCTCAATAATCTTCTTCTCCCGATCACTGATGCTGCTGATCACCGGAGTGATTTTTCTTCTGGTCTTTAAACTGGCCAGGAAGTGCTTTGCCCCGGTCATCGGCTGGATCTCGATCATCTGGTTGTGCTATGTCTTTATGTTCTTCGAAAAATCCCTTGAGACCCGGCCCGATCTCCCCGCCCTGGCCTGTTTTCTCCTGGGACTCTGGACGCTCTTTGATCTATCCGGGAAACGACCCCTGACGAAAGCGCTGACCGCCGGGTTCTGCTTCTCCCTGGCTTTTCTCTTCACGCAGAAGATCGCCTTTTCGATTTTCGGGGCGTGCCTGGTCTTTCCCGTCCGGGCCTTGATCGGCCACCGTTCTGGCGACCGTCAGTTCAAGATTAAAATCCTTGCCTCTATCTTACTGGGGTTCCTGATCCCGATCGCTATCACCATCATCTATTTTGCCGCCCGGGGAGGATTGTCCGATCTGATCTATCGCAATATTACGATGAACCTGGCCTGGAAACGTAAACTGCCTTTCGATTTCTTTCTAAAGACCCTGGCTTACGAGAACCCATTCTTTGTCTTCTGGGCGATGGGAGGAATTCTGTTGACCGGGGTCCAACTGCTGATCAAAAAGGACCGAGCCAAACACGATTTAATCTGGTTCCCGGCGATACTGGGGATCGTCGGCCTATTTTTGATCCCGGTAGTCCTCCCCCAGACCTACGCCCTGGCCATCCCTCTGCTGGTGATGATCGCCGCGAAAGCCCTCACTGATTTCCTGGCCTGGATTTTCGCCGGGGGGAGACTGAGGAGGATTGCCGGCAGTATGCTTCTTTTTATCTCCGGGCCCGGACTTTTATGGCGGTTGGGCGGTTACGGCGGCTACCGCCCGAAATATATCTGGGAAAATCCCGAGATCACACTGCCCCTCTTTGTCGGTCTGGGGGGGGCGATCTGCCTGCTGGCGGCCGGGGCGGGGAACCGAACGGCCCGGAAAGTATTTTATGTTCTCCTGGTTTTCTTAATGATCGGCCGGCCGGTAATTTTTATGATCAATTACCACCGGCTGGACAACCGGATCCAACTCTTCGAAATGCAAGAAATCCTCCGGGTAACGGATAACCGCGACCGGGTCTTCGATACCTGGCCGATCGCCGGATTCTTCCGCCTGCCCGCCTATTACTACCATTTCCTGCATCACGGCTTGCTGCGGATGCTGACACCGGAAGAGAAGGGTCTCGATCTGTTGGCGGCATTAAAGCTTCAGCAGCCGAAAATCATCAGTCAGGGGATCAATTTTGGCCATTTGCCGCCGGAAGTGCGCGATTATATCAGCAATCATTACCAACCGTGCGGTTCAAGCCTGGATCTGCTGATCCGGATATCCCCCGGGGATCCGGCTTTGCCTCCGGAACCGGTTCCGGGAAATTGAGCGAAAAGAGGGTTTGGTCGTTGACCGAGAGAACGGGGAATGCTAAAGTTAATTTGCCGAGGAATGCCAGAGTGTCGGGAGCAAAATATCCTGCCGAGAGTATTTTACCGGCGGCGACGCAGTCTGAATGGTTCCGGGATGACAATTATCGGCGAAGCCCAAATGGGCCGCCGCGAAAGGAGGGCTTATGTTCCGCGGAAAGAAATCTTTCGTCCTGATTCCCCTGATCGGATACCTCTGCCTCTTCTTCTGTATTTTACCGATCCGGGTCGAAGGGGCGCTGTTGGAGAGTTCACCGGCCGGTGGAGTAGCCGCAGCCGAGCAGATGGCAGCCGAGCGGTTGTCGGCCCTGGGGTTGAACCAGGCGGAGGCGGAGGAGATGCTGATCGCTTACCGGAAGGCGGGTATACTTCCGGCCGCGATGATTCTCCAGGCCGGCGGTTCACCTCCGCGCGATTACGATCCCCCGATTAACAACGTGGCGCTGGTCTTAGTGATCTGCTGTGTTGTAGCCGGGATCGGGATAGCCATCGGCACCCGGCGGTAAGCAGATCAGTTCATCGTTATGACGGTGTTCCGCCTTTGCCGGGGTTGTGCCGGACAGGTCGGACGCCGACTCATCTCGATCGGCTGATTTACTCGGCGGGCAAATACCCCAGCAGGGTATTTCTCCTTTTCTCATATTTCCTGCCGGGCATCCCGATAAGTGTCGCCCACTGCTACGGGGACTTTGATTATCCTTTTCCTCTTGTTCCCACGGACTACCGATCAAAGAAAACAGCCACCCTGCAGGGGGTGGCACCGAAAATCCGAATATGGTCTATTTCTGAGCCGGTGGGATAATTCCTCCCTCCTCCCCGCTCTCCCCTCCAAGATTTTCTATGAAAGCCGCCCCGGCCTTAACTTCATCGGGGGTGGCCATCGGGTGGACTTCGAAGACCCGGCAGATATCCTTTCGCTTAAATATCCCCCGAAACGGTGTGTAATCAAGATCCCCTTCCCGGGGGGCCTTATGATCCCGACTCTGGATGACATCGTGGATGTGGAGACCGACCAGGTGCTTTTCGTAGCGCTTTAAATACTCCCCCGGATCTTCCCAGCCCAGGTTCCCCTTGACCGCCGCGTGGCCGAGATCGTACCAGAAACCGACTGCCGGCGAGGCCGCCGCCGCGATCAGTTCCCCGATCTCGTCGAGAGAGGGGATCTCTTCTGGATAATAACGGTTCTCGATCCCCAGCTTGATCCCCAGTTCCTGGGCCGGGCCGGCCATTTCCCGCAGACTCCGGAGCGATCTCTCCAGGTAGGGGCCCTTGGCCGCCTCCCGGCGGCGGCGGATCTTCTCGGAAAGTCGCCGGTATCGGCCCGTATCCGACTGGTTGTTTTCCAGCAGGGCGATCAGGCGGGGACTGAGCGGCCGGATCTCCACCCGGCCCATATGCAGAACTACCGCCCGGGCTTTCAGCGCGGCGGCGGTTTCGATGGTCCGGATGGTCTGACGGACCGCCCAGCGGCGCAGCCGCTCATCGAGATTGCTGAACGGCAGAGCGCTATGGGAGAGTTTCATCCCCTCGGGAAGCAGGGGCGCCGGGCAATAATTATGAAGGCTGGAGACTGAGATCCGGCCATCGCGGACCAGACCGGCAATCTCGTTCACCATCTTCTCCGGCATCCCGAAACTCAGTTCCAGTGAAGAGAAACCCATTTTCCGCAGTTCCTCCACCATCTCGGTGGCGGTGCGGTGCCGCCAGGCGTTCCAGACTGTGGAGATTGAGAACATTTGGGGAAATGGGGTGGTGGAGTGATGAATTTGCCTGTTTACCCGGACATAGGTACTGTCATAATTTTTCGAAAAAGAATGAAACCACAGAGGACATTGAGGGGGAGAAAAAGTCCTTTTATTTAATCCCTTCTATTTCAAGACTCTTTGTGTCCTCTGTGGTTATTTTTTTACAGAACTTGGACATAACGGAGGGGGAGCAAAATGAAAGACCCGCGACCGCCGGAAATATGCCTTTCTTCGGCGGCCGCGGGTCAGACTGTTTCTCACAGATCAATACCGCGGACTGGTCATTGACGTCCGGGGGCGCTTCATAATACGCCGACGTTTGTCGCTTGGCTTCTCGTAGTGACGATGTTTCTTCAGCTGCTTGATAATACCTTCCTTGTCCATCTTCTTCTTCAGCCGCCGCAGAGCACGATCAACTGACTCGTTCTGTTTCAAGACTACTTTAGGCACCTATTCTCACCCCCTCGAATTTATCTTTTAAACTTATTCATCCGTAGCATCAGGCCGCGAGGGTCTAAAAAAGCTACAGGACACTATCTTGTTATAGTTTAATGGGCCTGGATTGTCAATCATACTTCTGTGTCGCGTCGTTTACTGGATGGGACGGGACGGGAATACCGGGCGGATGAGGATGCTGATGGATTTAGTGTCGAAATCTCCTGAAGAAACAACCGGAGTGCTTTCGTAATGGAGTAATAGTTCAGGTGCCCTTTTCACTGCCGGATTTCGGCATCAAGGTGCCTTAGTTTGATGCCGGGGGGGGTACCGGCTGTAAAAAGAGATGCCGGAAGCCAGAAAACGGATCCGCCCGGATAATTTAAAATTCCCGGGCCGATCCGTTTCCCCTATTCTCAAACAGCCTGGGAACAGGTTTTAAAATAGGGTATAGATAAAGGGTGAAGTTACCGGGTTGCTGGTCAGGAAGATCAGCACGCCGAGCAGGAGGAGGAGGAGGATAATCGGCAGTAACCACCACTTCTTCCTTACCCGAAGAAAATCCCAGAGTTCTTTCAAGATGCCTGTATTCATTATATCAATCAGCTCCCTATTTTGCTTGCGAAAATCTATTAGAACTGCCGCTCGTAATTTCCCGGTTTGAATTCGTAGGGCGGCCGCTTGATCCAGTAGGTGGCAGCGGAACGGTCGAGTTTCCGGTCCAGAGGGTTCTTCCCCAGCAACCGCATCAGAAGTCCGACCCCGGTAACCCCGATGTAGAAGACCAGTCCCAAGACCAAGGTGGTAAGGAGGAAGGCGAACACCCGGGTGAAATACATCCAGCCGACATAGACCGGGCGGAGGGTAGAAGGAGAGATCGTCCCCCAGGAGAAGAGGACCACGGCGATCCCGCAGAGGATCCATTCCGAATTCCCGCTCCAGTGATGGGCGAAACCTAAGATCGTCGCCCAGACCAACAGAGCCGCGGGGAGGATCCGGGAGAAAAGCCGGATCTCTTTCTGACCGGTCGTAAAGCCGAAATCAATCAAGGGTAAACTCCTCCATCCAGTCGAACTCTTCCTGCCATTGCTCCTGCTTCTTCTTGTCGAGGATATAATTTCCCAGGATCAGATAATCCATCTTGGTCCGCATAAAACAGCGGAAGGCTTCTTCCGGGGTGCAGACAATCGGTTCACCTCGGACATTAAAAGAAGTGTTGACGATGATCGGGCACCCGGTCTTTTCATCCACGTCTTTGATAATGTCGTAGTATAATGGGTTGTTCTCTCGGACAACGGTCTGGAGGCGGGCGGAATAATCGACGTGAGTGATCGCCGGAACCTCGGAACGGACCTGATGGATAATAGCCCGGAACCGGAGGTAGTCCTCGTTCTCCAGCTGCTTTTCAGCTCTCTTCGCGTCGTCAATCCGGTTGAGCTCTTTTAATTCCCTGACCTCTTTCTTCAGCAACTCTTTCTGCTCTTTTAGCAACCCCTTGACCTCTTCCGGGGTAGGCGGTGGGGTCCGTTTTTCCGGGAGGAGATTGGTGACTAAAAGCATATAGGGGCTGGCGGCGTCGGTTTCGAAGAAATCGGCCACCCGTTCTCTTAAAATCGCCGGGGCAAAGGGCCGGAAGGATTCCCGGAACTTGATCTTCAGGTTCATAATCGACTGCATCTCCGGAGAGCGGGCATCGCCGATAATTGAACGAGCCCCCAACGACCGGGGACCAAACTCCATCCGCCCCTGGAACCAACCGATCACATTCTGCTCGATAATTAAATCGGCCACCCGCTCCGAGAGATCTCTGTCGGGGACAAACTCGTAATCAGCCTTGATCTCCTTCAGGAAGCTCTCGATCTGCGGGTTGTCAAAAGCCGGGCCGAGATAGGAACCTTTCTGGGAGTCCTGACCTAAAACCACCTTCCGCTCGTTGGACAGGTACTGATGCCAGACAAAGAGGGCCACCCCCAGCGCTCCGCCGGCATCGCTGGCGGCGGGCTGAATCCAGACCTCCTGGAAAGGCCCCTCTCTGAGGAGCCGGCCGTTGGCGACGCAATTCAACGCCACCCCACCGGCCAGGCAGAGGTTCTTCATCCCGGTCTCCCGATGGATATGGCGGGCCATCTTCAACAGGCACTCCTCAGTCACTTCCTGGATGGAACGGGCGCAGTCCATATAGAACTGGGTCATCGTCGCTTCCGGCCGCTGGGGGGGATGACCGAAGAGACGGCTGAACTTCTTCCCCACCATCTTCAAACCTACCGGATATTTGAAGTAATCGAGATTGAGACGGAAAGACCCGTCATCCTTGATATCGATCAGGTTTTTCTTGATCAGATCAACGTACTTCGGTTCGCCGTACGGGGCTAAACCCATCAGCTTGTACTCCCCGGAGTTGACCTTGAAGCCGCAGTAGTAAGTGAAGGCGGCATAGAGCAGACCCAGGGAATGGGGGAAACGGATGCTGGAGCAAATCTCCACCCGGTTATCCCGGCCCACCCCATAACTGGTGGTGGTCCACTCGCCGACCCCGTCCACGGTCAGAAATGCCGCTTCCGGAAAGGGGGAGGGAAAGAAGGCGGCAGCGGCGTGGGACTCGTGATGCTCGGGGAAGATGATCTTCCCCGAAAAATTCAGTTCCTTGCTCAATATATCCCGGATATGAAGCTTCTGTTTCAGCCAGATCGGCATCGCCTGGAGAAAGGATTTGATCCCTTTGGGGGCGTAAGAGAGGTAAGTCTCGAGGATCCTCTCGAACTTCAGCATCGGCTTGTCGTAGAAACCGACATACTCGACTTCGGCCATCGTGATCCCCGCTTCTTTCAGACAATAATCAATCGCCTGCCGGGGAAAGTCGAGATCGTGCTTGATCCGGGAAAATCGTTCCTCCTGGGCAGCGGCGATGATCTCGCCATCCCTGACCAGGGCGGCGGCGGCGTCGTGATAAAAGGCGGAGATACCGAGGATGTACATTGGGAGAGGTTAAGGTTTAAAGTTTAAAATTCGTAACACTTTAGCTCGATAAATGTTTCTACTGTTTTATCAGCCTGCAATTGTCATTGCCAGGAACGAAGTGACGGAGCAATCTCCAGGTTGAGATTGCTTCTCCGTCTTCAGTCTTTCGTCTGAAGCCGGATCGCGATGATAATCAATGGTGGTGCTGATAGCCACGTTTTTAGACGGCTAAAGCGCTACAGTCCAGGCAACAAGTAAGGCGGCACAGACAGCCAATGTGCTGCTCTGGCCGACATCCGGATTAATCGAAAAGGATCGAATTATAGTTGTTGTTCCGAAGATACAGGATTAAGAAAATACCTGATTATTTCTTCCGGGCTTTCAGACGCTTGATCAGGGCGGGGATGATTTCGAAGAGGTCGCCGACCAACCCGTAATCGGCGACAGTGAAGATGGGAGCGTTGGGGTCGCGGTTGATGGCAATGATCGTCTCCGCTGACTGCATCCCGACCAGGTGCTGGATCGCTCCGGAAATCCCGCAGGCGATGTAGAGTTTGGGCTGGACGGTCTTGCCGGTCTGGCCGACCTGATGGGAATAGGGTATCCAGCCGGAATCGACCGCCGCCCGGGAAGCTCCGACGGCCCCCCCGAGGGTCTGGGCCAATTCCTGGAGAAGTTTATAGTTCTCCGGCCCCTTTATCCCCCGGCCGCCGGAGACGATGATGTCGGCCTCGGCGATATTCACGGCGTAACCCAGTTCCTCGACTGTCTCCAGGAATCGGGTCCGGGAGAGACAGTCTTCCGGGGTCACCTCGACCTTGATGATCTCTCCCTTCTTGCTATGATCGGGGACTGCCTCTTTCATCACCTTGTGACGGACAGTGGCCATCTGGGGCCGGTAATTCTCGCAGACGATGGTGGCCATAATGTTCCCGCCGAAGGCCGGCCGGGTCTGATGGAGAAGACCGCTCTCGGGGTCGATCGCCAACCCGGTACAGTCAGCGGTCAGACCGGTATAGATCTCGGCCGCCACCCGGGGGATCAGGGAACGGCCGATGACGGTGGCCCCGGTGAGGACAATCTCCGGCTTTTCCTCCCGGATCAATCTCGCCAGGATCCGCGAGTATGGTTCGTCAAGGAACTCGGCCAGGGCGGGGGAGCCGGCCATAAAGACCCGGTCTGCCCCGTGCGAGATCAAATCGGCGGCGAGTTCTTCCAGCTGGTCGCCGATCAAGACGGCGGCCAGCTCGACCTCGCGCTGGTCGGCCAGAGAACGACCCGCGCCTAAAAGCTCGTAGGTCACGGACTGGATCTTCCCCGCTTTCTGCTCGGCGACCACCCAGACCCCGTGGTAACTATCCAGATCATCGGTGCCCTGGCGCTCTCGGCGCAGGACAATGGCGTCGAACTTACAGGCCCCGACACAGGCACCGCAGAGGGTACAGAGGTCGTGATCGATCACGGCCAGCCGCTCCTCCATCGAGATCGCCCCGTAGGGGCAGGACTTCAGGCAGAGCTGACAGCCGACGCACTTTTCGGTTATTACTTGTATTCCGGACATAATCTTAATCCACTTATTCCACTGATAATCTCAAATCAATCCCCCGCCTCGCCCCCTTTTGAAATCCACGAATCTGGACCAATCTTCACAAATCTCTCCCCCCGCCTCACCCCCTTTTTTTGCCGTAGATTATGCGGATTGGACGGATTACTGATCACGGATTACTATTCTCCATTCCCTAAATAATCTTATTCTTCTCCAGCGCGCTTACCAGCCGTCCGGCGATCTCTTCGGGGTCGCCCTGGAGGATCTCGCCGCCTTCCCGGACGGGGGGAGAGAAAATCTTGACTACCTGGGTCGGAGACCCGTTAAGACCGATCAGGTTCAGCTCGGCTTCAATATCTTCGGCGGTCCAGGTTGTGATCTCGGCCTTCTTCGCCTTCATCTTCCCTTTCAGGGATGGGAGGCGAGGTTCGTTGATCTCCTTGACCACCGTGAGCAGACAGGGGAGATCCCCTTCCAGAACCTGGTAACCCTCCTCAATCATCCGCTGGACCCGGATCTTTCCCTCAGAGATCTCCTCGATCTTCTTGATGTAGGTGAGTTGGGGGATATCGAGACCGACCGCGATCCCGGGTCCGACCTGGGCGGTATCGCCGTCGATCGCCTGCTTGCCGCAGATCACCAGGTCATAGTCACCGATCTTCCGAATCCCCCGGGCCAGAGCGTACGAGGTAGCCCAGGTATCGGCCCCGGCAAAGGCTCGGTCGCAGAGATGGACGGCCCGGTCGGCGCCGAGGGAGATAGCTTCCCGCAAGGCGCTCTCTACCTGGGGCGGGCCCATACTGATCACCGTCACCTCGCCGCTGTGCTTCTCCTTGATCCGAACGGCCTCCTCAATGGCATAGAGATCGAAGGGATTGATGATCGACTCCACGCCTTCCCGGATCAGCGTGTTGGTCTCCGGATTGATCCGGACATCAGTGGTGTCGGGGACCTGCTTGAGACAGACAATAATCTTCATTAACAAGTGCCTAAAATGCCTAAAGTTACTAAAGTAGTTGACGTGTCAAGAAAGCTTAAACCTAAATTGAGCGATTCTATGCGGCGAACTGCACCAATCTTTTGAGTCCGAACGGATATTGAAAATCCTCGCCATATCTCCTGGATATGGCTGCGGTTTTCGCAACCCGTCGGCCGGCAAAATCTTAGCACATTTCATCCGCAATAATCGCTCAACTTAGGTTAAACCTAA